>NZ_JBQJIM010000002.1:0-490916 GCF_052078295.1 Crossiella sp. CA198 | reverse complement strand
GGCCACTGGCACGCCAGCGTCGATCATCCTCAGCAGCGTGTCACGGTGCTGGTGAAGGTCCTCCGAAAACGACATGGTCGTTGCAACCCCTCAGATCGAGGTGTTGCAACGACCACGTGAACCCGCCCCACCGGCGCGGGGCCCTTCGCACACAAGAGGGATACCCAACCCACCCACGCTGGTTCAGCACCGCCCGCACCGTGGGGGTCCGGGGGCTCGGCCCCCGGGTTCAATGACGAAAACGCGAAACCCCCCTCTCAAGCGAAGCGAGAGAGAGGGGGGTCCCAGAGCGGGTGAGTGACGGGACTTGAACCCGCGACATCTCGGACCACAACCGAGTGCTCTACCAGCTGAGCTACACCCACCATGTGCTGCTCACCGTTGCCGGTGAGCGGTACGGAGACATACTAGCGTGCCGGTGCCACAAGATTCTAATCGGCTGCCTTCTTGGGGCGTTGGGCCTGGAGAGCGCGGGCGGCGGCGTGGGTTTGCTCGGTGGTCGGGCCGGGCTGCGGGACGAAGACGGTGCGGCGGTAGTAGGCGAGTTCGGTGATCGACTCGCGGATGTCGGCGAGGGCGCGATGGGCCAGGCCCTTGGCAGGCTGGCCGTAGTAGACCTTCGGGTACCAGCGCCGGGCGAGTTCCTTGATACTGGAGACGTCCACCATGCGGTAGTGCAGGTGGGCGTCGAGCAGGTGCATGTCCCTGGCGATGAAGCCGCGGTCGGTGGCGATGGAGTTGCCAGCCAGCGGCGCGGAGCGCATCTCGGGCACGTACTCCTTGATGTAGTCCAGCACCTGGCGCTCGGCCTCGGCCAGGGTCACCGTGGAGCGCCGGACCTCTTCGGTGAGGCCGGAGCGGGCGTGCATGTCGCGCACGACGTCCGGCATGCTGTCCAGCACCTCGTCGGCGGCGTGGATCACGATGTCCACCCCGTCACCGAGGATGTTGAGGTCCGCGTCGGTGACCAAAGCGGCAATCTCGATGAGGGCGTCCTTGCTGAGGTCCAGCCCGGTCATCTCACAGTCGATCCACACTAGACGGTCTGTCACCCGGGTGAGCCTATCCCGCGACGGCGCGTCACACTCCCGTGGCGCACAGCAGGTCGGCGGCCTTTTTCCGTCTTACCCTCGTTCGGCGGGCACGGCGCCCGGTCTGGAGGAGGTCGGGATGGCCGAGCAGGCACGCGAGATCGCCGCCGGGTACGCCTCGGACGGCGCGGCGCTCGAACTGGGCGCGGTAGTCATCGGCGGTACCGCCGACGCGCAGGCACCCGTCCGCCTCCCCCTGGCCACCCTCAACCGCCACGGCCTGGTCGCGGGCGCGACTGGCACCGGCAAAACCAAAACCCTCCAGCTCATCGCCGAACAACTCTCCGCCGCCGGCGTCCCGGTCCTCATGGCCGACATCAAAGGCGACCTCTCCGGCCTGGCCAGACCCGGCGAAAGCAGCGACAAGGTGACCAAGAGAGCCACCGAACTCGCCGAGGACTGGCAGCCCACCGCCTGCCCGGTCCAGTTCCTCTCCATCGGCTCCGGCGGCCTCGGCGTCCCGGTCCGCGCCACCATCACCGGCTTCGGCCCGATCCTGCTGAGCAAGGTCCTCGGCCTCAACGAGACCCAGGAATCCACCCTCGGCCTGATCTTCCACTGGGCCGACTCCCAGGGCCTGGCGCTGCTCGACATCAAGGACCTGCGCTCGGTCATCCAGCACCTGACCAGCGACGAAGGCAAGGCGGACCTCTCCGGCATCGGCGGCGTCTCCAGCTCAACCGCCGGGGTGATCCTGCGCGCCCTGGTCAACCTGGAGTCCCAGGGCGGCGACACCTTCTTCGGCGAACCCGAACTCGACGTCGCCGACCTGATGCGCCAGGCCGACGGCCGCGCCGTGATCAACCTGCTCGAAATCGGCGATCAGCAGACCAGGCCCGCCTTGTTCTCCACCTTCCTCATGTGGCTGCTCGCCGAACTCTTCGAGCACCTCCCCGAAGAGGGTGACCTGGACAAACCCAAGCTGGTGTTCTTCTTCGACGAGGCGCACCTGCTCTTCGACGGCGCGTCCAAGGCGTTCGTGGAGCGGATCACCCAGACGGTCAAACTGATCCGGTCCAAGGGTGTCGGCGTGTTCTTCTGCACCCAGCTGCCCACCGACCTGCCCAACCCGGTGCTCTCCCAGCTTGGCGCGCGCATCCAGCACGCCCTGCGCGCCTTCACCCCCGACGACGCCAAGGCCCTGGCCCAGACGGTCAAGACCTACCCGCGCACCCCGCACTACGAGCTGGGCGAGGCGCTGACCTCGCTCGGCATCGGCGAGGCCATCGTCACCGTGCTCTCCGAACGCGGCGCGCCCACCCCGGTGGCCTGGACCCGGCTGCGCCCGCCGCGTTCGCTGATGGACACCATCGGCCCGGAGGCGATCGCGCAGGCGGCCAGGGACAGCGAGCTGCATGCCCGCTACGCCGAGACCATCGACCGCGAATCCGCCTACGAGAAGCTCACCGCCAAGGTCTCCGGCACCGAAGCGCCGCAGGCGGAAAACGAAGCCGGGCAGCCTCGCCAGGAACCGCCAGCGAAGGCCGGGCCCGGCCTGGTCGAGCAGGTGCTCGGCAACTCCGCGGTGAAGTCCTTCCTGCGCTCGGCGGCCAGCGCGCTGGGCCGGGAGATCACCCGAGGGATGTTCGGGACCGCCCGGCGCCGCCGCTAGCCGCGTTCCAGGAACGGGGTGAGCAGCTCCGGCACGGCCGCCTCGGCCAGCTCCAGCCCGTCGTTCTGGTCCACGTACTGCACCTCGTACACCCCGCCGGAGGTGGCGCTGGTCGCGCCGACGGTGAGCATGTGCGCGCGCCGCTGCAGGATGCTCTGCCTGATCCGCCAGCCGATGATGCCGGTGCGCTGCAGCACCACGGTGTTGCGCAGTACCGAACCGGACCGGCTCACCAGGTACTTCTCGGTCAGCGCGTGGCCGAGGTTGCGGTACTCGTCCCAGCTGATCAGCAGCACCACCGGGATCAGCGCCAGCGCGGCCTGCCACGGCCAGTCCGGGAAGATGTCCTGCCAGGCCAGCACGGCCAGCCCGCCGATGATCACCGGTAGCACCACGAAGTCCCACAGCATCAGCCTGCGCAGCGCGGCCCTGGGGTGCTTGCGCAGCGGGATGGCGGTCGGCGCGGGGTCGACCTCCAGGATCTCGGCGACCACCCGGTGCGCCTCGGCGACGGGGGCGGGCGGCAGCAGCATGCCGCTGTCCTGCCCGGTGCCCAGCCCGGTGGCCACCGCCTTCACCGTGGCGCCCCTGACCTGGCGCAGCAGCAGCTGCTCGTGCAGCTCCACGCCCTTGATCCGCTTCTCCTCGATGGTCACCGAGCGCAGCGTGAGCAGGCCGTAGGCCACGTGCACGGTGCCGTCGTCGCGGCGGGTCAGCTTGTAGTTCCAGTACGAGAGCACGTAGACGACCAGCGAGCCGAGCACGGCCAGCACCAGCAGCACGCCCAGCGCGAGCGCGATCACCAGCGCGATCGGGGTGTGCCGGATCCAGCCCAGCAGCGCCTCGGCGACCGGCAGGTGCGCCACGTCGATGTTGAGGGTGCGGGCCAGCCAGGCCCCGGCCGCGCCGAGCGCGCCGACCGCGATCAGGCCGAACAGGGTGAACGGGGCGAAGCGCAGCCACTTCGGGTCGAGCTTGGTCAGCACCCGCTCGGACTCCGCGGCCGCGGGCTCGGCGGACTCGGCGACCGAACCGTCCGGGCGCACCGGCGGCAGCCCCTCGGTGCTGGTCACCGGCGCGGGCAGCCTGCGCAGCAGCAGTGCGCGCAGCCGGTCCGCCTCGGCGTGGTCGATCGCGTCCAGGGACAGCTCGTCCTCGGTGCCCTGGTCCTGGCGGCCGGTGCCGATCTTGACCACGGAGAGTCCGAAGATCCGGTGGAAGACGTCCGCGGTGGCGTCCACGGTGCGCAGCCGGTCCCTGGCCACCGAGCGTTCCTTCTTGAACACCAGGCCGGTGTGCAGCTCCACGTGGGTGGAGGTGACCCGGTAGCGGGTGGTGTACCAGCGCAGCACGCCGAAGACGATCAGCGCCACCGCGGCGGTGATGCCGATGCCCATCTCGATCCAGCTCAGCCCGGAGAACCCGCGCACCACCAGCAGCAGGAAGGCCACCCCGAGCAGGCCGGCGATCTCGGAGAGCGGGGCGACCACCACGGTCCGCTTGTGCAGCCGCTGCCAGTCCTGCTCCACCACCACCGCGTCCGGGGCCTCCGGCGCGACCGCGAAGCCGTCCACTTCGGACGGACGTGCCTCCTGGCTCATGTCGCGTCACCCTGGGTCGCCTCGGTGATCGCGGTGAGCCGGTCGACCAGCGCGGCGGCCACGTCCTTGTCCAGGCCGACGATCTTGAGCGCGCCCGCGGCGGAGGCCGTGGTCACGGTGACCGTGGACAGCCCGAGCGCGCGCTGCAGCGGGCCGCGTTCGGTGTCCACCGTCTGCACCCTGGACAGCGGCGCGATCCGCCACTCCCTGGTGATCCAGCCGGTCTGGGTGTAGACGGCCTGGTCGGTGGTCTCCCAGCGGTGCCAGCGGTAGCGCACCCTCGGCCCGACGATCAGGTCCAGGACCGCCCAGACCACGATGACCACCGCGGCCAGCGACCACCAGAGGGTCACGCCCCAGATCAGGTAGGACACCAGCAGGGCGATGAGGGCGAACACCCAGAGGATGACGCTCTGCAGCGCCCACCAGGTCTTGGCCTGCGGGCTGACCTGGTTGGCAGGCTCGCGCAGCCGCAGCTGCAGGCGATCAGGGGTGTTCGGAGTTGATGCCACGTTCACAGGGGCAACTGTGCCCCAGTTGGCAGGGCGATGCCATGCGTTCCGCGGCGAGCCCGACTTTGGACAAGCGGGCGCCGACTTTCGTGAGGCGCGGCAGGGTGGTACTCATCGGGGGATCACCCTGCCGCGCCGACCGGCCGGTCCGCCGGGCCTCGGGGGGCAACGACCCGGCCTAGCCGGACCGACCGGAGTTCTTGATCAACTACCAGTCTGCCCGGTGTGCCCGGGGTCACCACGCGCGGGGGTGGGTCAGCCCGGCCGGGGCAGCTCGCGCTTGAGCACCTTGCCGGTGGCGTTGCGCGGCAAGGCTTCCAGGAACACCACGTCGCGGGGCACGCAGTGCCGGGCCAGGTTGGCCTTAACTAGGTCCTGCACCCCGGCGGCGTCCAGTTCGGCCTGTTCGTCGAGCACCACGTAGGCGGCCAGCCGCTGGCCGAACTCCCGGTCCGGCACGCCAAGCACGGCCACCTCGCGTACCTGCGGCTGCCGGGCGAGCAGGTCCTCGACCTCGCGCGGGTACACGTTCTCGCCGCCGGAGACGATCATGTCGTCGTCCCGGCCCGCGACGAACAACCGGCCTGCCGGGTCCAGGTAGCCCACGTCGCCGGTGCTCATCATGCCGTCGCGGACCTCCTTGGATTTGCCGTTGGTGTAGCCGTCGAAGAGCAGCCCGTTGGCCACGAAGATCCGGCCGGTCCCGCCGGGCGGCACCGGTTCGCCCGCCTCGTCCAGGATGGCCAGCCGGGTGCCCAGCGGCGGCCTGCCCGCGGTGGCAGGCGCGGCGGCCAGCTCGGCCGGGGTGGCCACGCTGACCCAGGAGACCTCGGTGGAGCCGTAGAGGTTGTAGAGCACCGGGCCGAACTCGCGCTGGAACTCCACCGCCAGCGCGCCGGGCAGGGTGGACCCGCTGGAGGCCACGATCCGCAGCTCGGCCGGGTGGTGCTCGCGCAGCACTTCACGGGGCAGTTCCAGGATGCGTCGCAGCATCACCGGAACCGCGAACAGCACCGCGCACCGGTGCCGGGCCAGTGCCTGCACGGTGGACTCCGGGTCGAACCGGCGTTGCAGCACCAGCGGGCTGCCCAGCAGCATGCCCAGCTGCAACGCGGCCAGGCCCCAGGTGTGGAACAGCGGCGCGGCCACCAGCACCCGCTGGCCGTAGCGCAGCGGGATCTTGGACAGCAGGGTGGAGGCGGTGAACAGCCCGTGCACCTCGGGTCGCCGGGCGCCCTTGGGGGTGCCGGTGGTGCCGGAGGTCAGCACGATCACCCGCCCGTGCGCCGAGGGCGCCGGGAGTTCGGTGGCCGGCGAGGCGGCGATCAGTGATTCCACCGTCTCGCTGCGGGTTTTCTCATCCGGCCAGGCGGTCACCCGGCGCACCCCGCGCGGGGCCTTGGCCAGCAGCGGCCGGAACTCCGCGTCGGCCACCACCAGGCTGATCTCCTCATCCCGCAGCACCGCGCCGATCTGGGCCGCGGACGCGCCGGTGTTGAGCAGCACCAGGTGCGCGCCGAGTTTGCCCGCGGCCACCATGGACTCGATCAGGCCGCGGTGGTTGCGGCAGAGCACGGCCAGGGTGTCGCCGGTGCTCAGGCCCAGTCCGGCCAGGCCGTGCGCCAGCCGGGTGCTGCGGGTGTCCACCTCGGCCCAGGTCAGGGTGCCCAGCTCGTCGATGATGGCCGGGGCGTCCGGATGCCTGCCCGCACCGACCGCGTAGCCGCCGGGCAGGGTCAGCGACCAGCGGCGCAGTGCCTGGGCCATGGTGTAGAGCCGGTCGGGGCGGATCGGCATGACGAGTCCGGTGCGGGCCAGCACGAGCAGTCCGAGCAGGCTGACGCCGCATTGACCGAGTAGTCGGCGGGCGGTGGCGACCACGGTGGTCACGCTCAACTCCTTCGGCGGGGGGTTAGACCGCTCCCAGCCGGTAGACCAGGCTCATCATCCGGTCCACCGCCTTGGGGGCGAGGGCGTAGGCGGTGGCGAAGGCGGTGCCCAGCGGCAGGGTCACCCTGGTGGGGCGCCTGGTCAGCGCGGTGAGCACCAGTTCGGCGGCGCGTTGCGGGGAGGCCGCGGGCAGTCGCCGGTAGACCTTGGTCGGTTCGATCATCGGGGTGCGCACCAGCGGCATGTGCACGGTGGTGAAGGTGATCCCGTTGCCGTGCGCCTCCGCGCTGGCCACCCTGGTGAAGGCGTCCAGCGCGGCCTTGGAGGCCAGGTAGGCGGCGAAGCGCGGGGTGCCGACCTGGGTGCCCTGGGTGGAGATGTTGACGATGTGGCCGAAGCGGCGCCGGGTCATGTGCGGCAGCAGGCCGAGGATGAGCCGCACCGGGGCGTGGTAGTTGATCGCCATGGTGCGCTCGAAGTCGTGCTGCCGGTCGGTGGAGCGCAGCAGCGAGCGGCGGATGGACCGGCCGGCGTTGTTGACCAGCATGTCCACTGCCTCGTGCTGGGCCAGCACGTCCTTGAGCATGGCCCGCACGGCCTCGGGATCGGTGAGGTCGCAGGGGTAGGCGTACGCGGTGCCGCCGGCGGCGATGATCTCCGCGCGCACCTCGGCCAGTTCCTCGGCACGGCGGGCCACCAGTAGCGGGATCCCGCCGTGCCGGGCCACCTCAAGGGCGGTGGCCCGGCCGATGCCGGAGGAGGCGCCGGTGACCATCACGGTGCGCCCGCCCAGCTCGCCCCCGGACCGGGGACGGCGGGCCCGGTCCGGGTCGAGGTGCTCGGACCAGTAGCGCCACAGCGTGTCCGCGTACTCGCGCAGCTCAGGTACCCGCAGCCCGCTGCCGGCCAGCGCGCCCTGAGTGGCGCCGGAGTCGAAGGTGGCGGTCAGGGTCAGGTGCGGCAGGGCCGCCGCTGGCACGCCGAGCCACTCGAACAGCAGCGCGGAGCCAGGGACGCGTTCCGCGGTCCGGCTCAGCGCGCGCAGGCCCCGGTCGCTGAGCGCGCGCAGCGGTGCGGAGGCGGTGTGCGGCAAGGAGAACGCCATCGTTGGCGCGCCGGCGGCCGCGGCGAAGGCGTTGTAGACCTCGGTGACCGGCTGCGGGCGCGGGGAGGTCAGGTGGAAGGTCCGGCCGGGTGGGTGCGCGGCGTGCGCGAGGTGGTCGATGGCGTCGGCCACGTAGTCCACCGGGACCACGTTGGTCGCGCCGATGTCCGCCCCGGCCAGCGGCAACCGCCTGGGCAGTTTGGCCAGCCTGGCGAAGGTGGGGAAGAAGAAGTAGGGCCCGTCGATCTTGTCGATCTCGCCGGTCCGGGAGTCGCCGACCACCACCGCGGGCCGGTAGATCCGCCAGGGCACGGCGTGCTGGGAGCGCACGAGCTGCTCCGCGGCGAACTTGGTCGCGTGGTACGGCGAGGCGAAGTGCTGGCCGAGGTCGAAGTCCTCCTCGGTGAACACGCCGCGGTGCTCACCGGCCACCGCCACCGAGGACACGTGGTGCAGCCAGCGCACGCCGAGCGCTTCGGCCAGCTCGACCACGCGGCGGGTGCCGTCCACGTTGACCTCGGTGTTGTGCTCCTCGGATGCGGTCAGGTCGTAGACCGCGCCCAGGTGCAGCAGGTGATCGACGCCGTCGGAGAGCCGCAGCAGGTCCGCGGCGCCCAGTCCCAGCCCGTCCTCGGCCAGGTCGCCGAGCACCGGCATGACCAGCTCGCGCCGCGGCCAGCGGGCCGCGATCCGCTCCAGCTTGTCCTGCGACGCCGGTCTGACCAGCACGTATACCCGGTCGCAGGTGTCACGTGCCAGCAGTCGCGCAACCAGCTGGCTGCCCAGGAACCCGGTCGCCCCGGTAACGAAGTAGGTGCTCACCGCCACCTCCCTGGCGGTGATTCTGACACTACCTACTCGTGAGTAGCTAGTCCCAGCCGGACATTGGTCCGTTTCTGATCACACCCGGACTTCCAGCACCCGCCCCGTCCAGGCCTCTACCTGAACCGTTTCCACCGGCGTGAACCCAGCCCGCACGTAGTACTGCACGAGCGCTCCGCCGCCCCCCGCCCAGCAGTCAACCCGAACCTTCGCCAGTCCCAGTCCCGCGGCCTCATCCCGCTCGGCGACCCGCAACGCACCCGCCGCGCCCCACCCACGCACCTGCTGCACCCGCTGCGGAATGGCGGAGAACGGCGCCGTGCCCCACTGCCCCGTGTGGCCGCGTTCGGTCAGCCAGCGCACCGCGTCGTCGAAGAGCGCGAGCATGGTGTCCGCGTCCCTGACCGTGCCGCGCCGCACGGTCAGTCGCCCCCTGGTCTCTGACATCACTACTCCGTAGTCACCGCCGCGTAGATGGCCGCCTCCCGCAGGGCGGCCCGCAATCGTCCTACCTCCAGGGGTTCGAGCACAGCGGCTTCGCCAGGCGGCGCGACGATCACGACCGAGCCCTGCTTGACGAACACGGTCAGCTCACGCCGCCGCCCAGCCACGTCTCGGCACCACACCTGCCACTCCCGTCGGACAACCACGGCCCCCGACCTCCAGCCTTGCCGTCTCACGTCCAAGGACGCTCGCGGAACCGGGACGTCTCGGGTTGCGCTTCGTGACGCACGTTCGCGCAGGTTTTCCGTTTCGTTGGTCCACTTGACCGATGGAGGTATCGACAGTGTGACGCTGCACGCTCATTCTTGGTTCCCATGCGAACCCGAACGCTACTCACGTTCGTGCTGGTCCTGGGCGTCACAGCCCTGCTGACCCCGGTGGCCCAGGCCCAGCAGCAGTTCCCCAGGGTCGCCAGCCACAACGTCTTCCTGTTCTCCAAACTCATCTATCCCAACTGGGGCCAGGACCACCGCGCAGACCTGATCGACTCCCAGGGCGTCCTGGCCAACCAGGACGTGGTGGTCCTGCAGGAAGCCTTCGACAACGCCGCCTCCGACCGCCTGTTCGCCAACCTGTCCGACAGCTACCCGCACCGAACCCCGGTGGTAGGCCGGAGCAAGGCAGGCTGGGACGTGACCCGGGGCGACTACACCGACCTGTACCCCGAGGACGGCGGCGTGGCCATCCTCAGCCGCTGGCCCATCGCCGAGCGGGTCCAGCACGTCTACAAACCCAAGTGCGGCACGGACAGCTTCTCCGCCAAGGGCTTCGCCTACACCAGGATCAACTCCCCCAGCGGACCCCTGCATGTCCTGGGCACGCACCTCCAGGCCGACGACGGCGGCTGCAACGGCAAGGCCCCGTCAGTCCGCGCGGGTCAGCTGGCCGAACTGGCCGCCTACGTCCGGGAGCGCAACATCCCGGCGAGTGAACCGGTGATCGTGGCCGGGGACCTCAACGTCAACCTGGGCACCCCCGAGTACACCGCCGCCCTGGGCACGCTGAACGCCCGCGACCCGGAACGGCACACCGGTCACCCGTACTCCTACGACCCGCAAACCAACTCGATCGCCAAGAACCGCGACGCCGCCAGCCCCCGTCAGCGCCTGGACTACATCCTGCTGCTGAACGGCCACGCGGGCCCCACCACCTGGATCAACGACACCCGCGAACTCCACTCCCCGCAGTGGACGATCGAATCCTGGGGCAAAAAGGAGACCTACACCGACTACTCCGACCACTACCCGATCTTCGCCACCGCCGGCTAACCCCCGGGGGGACCACCGTCGGTCGAGTTGGCCAAACTCGTACGCCCACTTGGGCCAACTACCCGTACGAGTTTGGCCAACTCGACGTACGGCAACGACTTTTGGGGGCACCCGACTGAGTGGACTCCGGGTGCTGGCCTTGCCGGGCCGGTGCTGTCGCTGTAGGTATGCCAGCACCCCGACCCCGCGGGCACCACCACACCTCCTGCCGCAAGGACGCGGAATGTCCTCCTCTGATCTGGCGCGCCGGGCTTTCCTTGCCCGCATTGGCGTCCTGGGCGCGGTCACCGGAGCGGGGGTGCTGCTGCCACCCGCATTGGCCGCGGCCCCCACCGCCGCTGCCGCCCCACCTCTGCCCATCCTCGTCGACCTGCTCCGCCCCATCCTCGCCGAACTCGCCAGGGACACCCTCAACGGTCTGACCACCTTCGTGGTCCCCGGGCCGGACAGCTACTCCCGTGCCCAGGGCACCCCGGTGTCGAGTCCCGGTGCGCTGGAGATGGGTGCTACCGACTTCATGATCGAGGCACTCGATCACTTCGTGCCGTTCCCGGACCAGCTCGCGAAGCCGCTCTCCATGGCCTTCGTCACCGCGCTCGCCGACACTGGCATCAAGCTCCCGGACAGTCTGCTCGGCCTGATCGACCTGCAAGTGTCCACATTGGACAAAGCGCTGGCGATCGTGCTCCAGAACGACGAGTCGCTGCCGCTCTCGCTGGTGATCGCGCTGCTGCTCAACCTGCTCGCGACGCAGGTGAATCCGTTGGCGCTCAACGGGCTTTTCCTCTCCCCGTTCGCCAGGCTGTCCTTCGCGGACAAGGCTCGGGCGTTCGAGTTGCTGGAGGGGCCGGACGCCGACCTGGTCGCGTTGCTGGACGGGAATCTGCCGCAGCCGTTGCGGGGCAGTGTGTCCGGGTTGTTGAAGTTCGTGGGTGGGGCCCTGCTGGAGTTCCCGGCCTTCGGCGCGTTCTCTGAGTGGAAGGTCTTCGACAAGAAGACGCGCAAGCTCAAGTCCCGGCCACCGGGCTGGCAGCTGACCGGGTACCAGCCCGCCGGGCCGGTTGAGGGCTGGGACGACTTCCGTGGCTACTACCAGGGCCGAACCTCGGTGGAGGACTGATGCGCGACGTCATCGTGATCGGCGCCGGTGGCGGCGGACCGGTCGTGGCCGCGGAGCTGGCCGGGCGTGGCCTGGACGTGCTCCTGCTGGAAGCGGGGCCCCGGCACGCCAAACCCCGCGAAGAATGGACGCACTTCGAGAACGACGCCAACAACCCGCTCACCGGCTACCTGCGCTTCGGCCCGCAATCCCGGGACAAACCCGCCTGGTTCCGGGAAACCCCGCAGAACTCCTTCCTCTGGCAGCTCTCCGGCGTCGGCGGCACCACCCAGCACTACTACGGCAACTGCCCGCGCGCCTACCCCGGCGTGTTCGCCGGTTACGACGGCGCGGACGCGGCCAACTACGACGTCGAGCACCGCTTCCCGTTCGGCTACCAGGATCTCGTGCCCTACTACGAGTGGGTCGAGGCCACCCTGCCGGTGCAGACCGCGGCCATGGGGCTCAAGGAGGAGACCTTCTTCCGCGGCTGCGAGACGATGAACATCCCGGTGCAGAAGACCAAAACCACCCTGGGCGCCTCCTACCGGCCGCAGGAGAACGCGATCCTGCAACCCGGCGGCACCGCAGGCCGGACCACCGACGCGTCGAAGCTGACCTTCCCGATGGCCACCGGCTGCACCTTCTGCGGCTACTGCTTCCAGGGCTGCATGCAGCCCGCGCGGGCCCCGCGCAACCAGTTCGCCAAGCGCTCCACCGACAACAGCTACGTCCCACTGGCCATCACCGCCCCGGCGGTCCGGCCATCGGCCAAGGCCGCGACACTGATCGCGGACGCCTTCGTGACCAGGGTGCACACCGAACGCCGGGGCTCCGCGCTCACCGCCACCGGCGTCACCTGGCGCACCGGCAAAGGCCAGGAACACCGCGAGGACGCCAAAGTCGTGGTGATGGCGGCCGGGTGCACCGAAACCCCGCGGCTGTGGCTCAACAGCGGGCTGCCCAACCCCAACGGCTGGGTTGGCCGCGGCTACACCGACCACCACTTCGACTGGGTCATCGGGCAGTTCGACCGGGACACCGACTCCACCAAGGGCGTCGGCTCCTCCGCGCGCTGCGAGTTCCCCGGCTACGGCGGCCTGGAGAACGTCGGCCTGCCCCCGGCCCTGCAGGCATTCAGCATGACCCTGAGCGACAGCGGCATCCGCGGTCGCTACGGCAACGGCCGCGGCGCCACCGGGCCATGGGACGGACCGGCGGGCAGGCTCATCGGGCCGGAACTCAAGGAGGTCCTGGCCGGCGGGGTCAACCGGCTGCTCAACGTGCTGGTGATCACCGACGACGATGTGGAGGCGCAGAACCGGGTGGTGCCCTCGGTGCTGCCCGCCGACGAGCACGGGCCGATCGCCAAGGTCGAGTTCCGTCAGCGCCAGCGCACCGCCCGCACCCAGCGCAACCGCGAGTACCTGGCCAAACGCGCCACCCAGCTGCTCCGCGGCGCGGGCGCCAAGCGGGTGTTCCGGATCGACTGGGCGCCGCTGATCCTGCACGTGCAGTCCACCATGCGGATGGGCCTGTCCGAGCAGAACAGCGTCACCACCCCGACCGGCGAGTCCAGGGCCGTCCGCGGGCTCTACATCGCGGACAACTCGGCGCTGGCCAACGCACTCGGCGGGCCCAACCCGACGCTGACCACCCAGGCCGTGGCCACCCGCACCGCCGAGCACATCTTCCAGACCCACTTCGGCGGGTCACCGTGGGTGCGCGCGGAATCCCCGATCGTGTCCACCGACCACCGGATCAGCCAGGCGCTGGGCCGCCTCGGCCTGTGACGGCCCCCGGTCCACGGCCTGGCCAGGGCCGTGGACCGGGGTCACCCGGGGCACGTGGAAGACTGCACACCGTGACCGATGCGCCCGAGGCGTTGTGCCGCCAGGCCGCGGCCTACCTCCAGCACGACAAGCCCAAACGCGCCCTGGAAGCAGCCCGGCGCGCCGCCGAACTCAACCGCGACGACGAGGCCCCGCACCGTCTGGCCAGCCTCGCGCTGACCGAACTGGGCAGGCACCCGGAGGCGGTGGCCGCCGCCCGCGAGGCGGTCCGGCTGGCCCCGGCGGACTGGCGTGGCCAGATCGCGCTGGCCGAGGCGCTCGGCGCGGGCGGGGCGATGCTCGACCCACAGCGACCCGAAGGTCACCAGGCGGTGGCCGCCGCCCGCCGCGCGGTGCAGCTGAACCCGGCCGAACCCCGCTGCTTCGAGGTGCTTGGCGACATCGCCCTGCGCGCCAAGCGCTGGGACATCGCCGACCAGGCATACCAGGCCGCGCTCCGGCTCGACCCCGGCAACCAGCACGCCAAGCTCAACCTCGCCCTGGTGCGCGAGCGTGCCGCCGCCCCACCCGCGCCCGCGGGCGGCCAGCTCCCCTCGGCCGAACCACCGTCGCCCCCGGCCACCGTGGTCGCGGCCGTGCTGTGGCCGACCGTGCGCACCCTGACGCTGGTACTCAGCCTCGGCTCACTCGCGCTGATCATCGGCGGCCTGCCAGAGCCCGGCCGCGGCCACGTCTGGCTCGGCGTGCTGCTGCTGGCCGCGACCGGCATCCTGGCCGCCCGGCCGTGGCGCGGGCTGCCGTCCTCCGCTCGATCGAAGCTGCTTCGAATCCTCGGAACCCAACCGCGGCTCGGACTGACCGTGTTCGCGCTCTCGCTGGGTGTGCTGTGCCTGGTGATCTGGACCATTATCTCCTTGTTCCAGCCCGGTGACCTGCAACTTCCCGTGCTGACCTGTCTCAGCTGCGCGGTGGCGGCGGTGCTCGCCCGGCTGCGTCGCGGCTACTAAACGACGTAGTTTCGTTAGTGGGCTCATCCGTCGGAGGGACTATTCGGCGTTTGGGCTCATTCTGAAGCGGTTAAGCCGCATCGGGGACTGGTACCTGAGACAGACGACTTTGGTACGAGGCTGGCTGATACTTGCTCGTGCACCTCGACCATCAACTCACCGCCGGGAGGCGTGCGTGCGCCCGACCCGTCAGCTGCCGACCCGGTCCGCCCCCGCGGTGGCCGAGCGGTCGTCCTTGCGGGCGAAGCTGATCACGCCGTCCACCAGCACGATCAAGGTCCAGATGATCAGCGGGGTGTGCAGTGCCTGGGTCCGGGCCGGGTCGCCGGTCAGCAGGATCGCGCCGCCCATCAGCGTGGCCAGCACCAGGTACATGCGCAGCAGCCGGAACCAGGCCCGCCGTTCCCGTTGGGAGCGCGGCAGTTCCCGCTCCGCGTCCGGGAACACCGGCGCCGGCGCGCCGCGTTTGCGGGCGTACCTGGCCTGGAACCAGCGGTCCAGCTTGCCGATGTGCCGCTTGCCGTAGGCGAGGGAGTAACCGAGGTAGATCGCGGCCAGCGAGTGCGCCAGGTTCGCCGTCCCGCCGCTGAGCAGATCCCAGCTCGCCACCGCCAGCAGCACCAGGTCCACCAGCGGCGTCAGCAGCAGGACCACGGTGGACAACCGCGGCATCCGCAATCCGTAACGCACGAACAGGCCGGCGAACAGCACCGCCCAGAAGGCGAATTCGCAGGCGATGATGACAACGTACAACACGGGATTCTCTCCTGGTGCGCGGCGGGTTTGTGCTGCTTACCAGGCGATTCAAGCACGGTGGCGGCCAGGAGTGGCCGAAGTTGCGTCCAGGGGTGTATAAGCACGCGACCTGCGGTGATCCGGACTGGTCATCCGCACGGACTGGAGGATGACCTCCATATCACCCCCAGGTAGTCCTCCAGAGCTATTACCCGCACTTCACACTGGACGCGGCGGCGGCCGCATGGGAACGTTCCCGTGGCCGGGTTGTCCGGTATTGACCCCCAGCTATACCGGGCCCCGGCCGCCCGAAGTAGCAGCTCCGGCCACGTCTGTCCAGGCATTTGTGCTGGTCAGATGGATATATACGCAGTTTTGACGTTTTTCTGTCAATGGAGTGAATAGTCACACCAATCGCACTGGCGCCGGGCTTTTGCCGGGGCAAGTGTACGGAAACGTTATACGGCGGTTCACGTTTCTTTGACATTCCCCTGACGTTGACCCACGGTCAACCGATCGCGCTCCGTGTATTTACGTTGTCACACAGCGTTAATTGCTTTGAAAATATTGATGTGAACTGCCTTGAACGTGGGTATTGCGACCTGATCGGAGCATGGTTCGTGCTCCGTTCGCCCCAACTTTTTGAAGTGGCCCCCGGTTCGTGTAGTTGGCTCGTTAGGGTGGCTATCGAAGCATCGAAGCATCTGGGGTGGGTGCCAGTAAGTGAGCGGAACAGTCCCGTGGGCGAGTGCGCATCGCGCCCGCTGTTCAGACCGGCGACACGGGGCAACGGGATCTCGATGGTCCCGACGACGGGTGGCGACGTCGTGGTGGCGATGGCTGTGGTGACGTGGGAGACGGCGGTGGATCCTGTGGCAGCGAGACTGGTGACGGCGAACTCGGTGCGTTCGGTGACCGAGGTCGAGCAGGACGCGCTCCGGGTGGCGGCGGTGTTGCGGGGCAGGGGAGTGGCGCCGGGCGACCGGGTGGTGCTCAAGGCGGACAACTCCGCCGGCTACGTCACCGCGCTGCTCGCGCTGGTGCACCTGGATGTGTCGATCGTGCTGGTCGACCACCGGCAGACCCCGGAGGAAACCCTCCGGTTCGCGGGGCTGGCCAGAGCACGGTGGGCAGTGCTCCAGCCGGCCCTGCCCGCCGACGACGCGGGCGTGGGCCCGGCGGGCGCGCTCTACCTGGACGAACTGCTGGCCGATGCCGCCGCGCGCACCGAGGACGTGCTGGGCTCGCTGAGCTTCGTGGACTGGTTCTCCCGCACCGACGCGCTGATCGCCTGGTCCTCCGGCACCACCGGCGACCCCAAGGGCATCGTGCGCTCCGGGCACTCCTTCCTGGGCAACATCGAGCGCACCCAGCAGCGGATGGGCTACACCGAGGCCGACGTGCTGATGCCGCTGCTGCCCTTCTCGCACCAGTACGGACTGTCCCTGGTGCTGCTCTGGTGGGTGGCCCGCTGCTCCTTCGTGGTCGCGCCGTACACCCGTCTCGACCACGCGGTGGACATGGCGGGCCGGTACCGGGCGACCGTGGTGGACGCGACCCCCGCGACCTACCACACCCTGCTCAACCTGGTGCAACGCCGGCCGGACTCGGCCGAGGGCCTGCGCGGGGTGCGCATGTGGTGTGTGGGCGGCGCCCCGCTGGACCGCGCGCTGGCCGACAAGTTCGTCGCGGCCACCGGCCAGCCCCTGCTCGACGGCTACGGCAGCACCGAGGTCGGCAACATCGCCCTCGCCGCACCGGGCAACGCCATCGGCTGCGGCAAGCCGCTGGACGGAGTGGAACTGCTGATCATCAACGAGAACGGCGTCACCGCGGCGCCGGGGGAGATCGGCGAGATCCTGGTCCGCTCCGGCGGTCTCATGCAGGGCTACCTGGCCGCCGACGGCAGCGTGGTGCCCAGGGACAACGACACCTACCGCACCAACGACATCGGCTACGCCGACGCCGAGGGCAACCTGTACGTGGTCGGCCGCAAGTTCGCCGTGCACCGGATGGGCCACACGCTCTACCCGGAAGCCCTGGCCCGCAAGGCCGAGGCCGCGGGCGCGCCGATCAAGGTGGTCGCCCTGGACGACGAGCGCCGCGGCAGCCAGCTGGTCTTCGTGGTGGCCGACCCGGACCTGCGCGAGGCCCGGCACTGGCGCGAGCTGATCTGCGCCGAACTGCCGCCCTACGAGCAGCCCAACCACGTGCTCGTGATCGCGGAGTTCCCGCTCAACGCCAACGGAAAGCCTGACCCCAGGCAACTGGAGCGACTCGTGCTGGACGCCCTGCCCACCCCGCGCAACCGGGTCGCCCAGACCACCGCGGCCGAACCCGTGCCGGACCTGAGCGCGCTGCACTTCCCGGAGCGGGTGCGGGCGATCCAGGCCGTGCTGGACTTCCTGCGCACCAACCCGCAGCAGGTCATCGACGTGCTCACCGAGATCTCCAACCACAAGGCGGTGCTGGAGGAGATCGAGGCGACCATCGGCGCGCTGGAAGGCGCGGTCGAGGAGGTCTCGGCCTACCGGCCCGGCCAGGTCGGCAAGATGGCCGTGTTCATGTCCTCCAACGTGCTGCTCTACTCCTACGCGCTGTACCTGCTGATCCCGGCGCTGTACTCGGAGGAGATCATCTTCCGGCCCTCCGGCCAGGTGCTGGACACCACCCGCCGCCTGCACGAGCTGCTCGCGCCGGTGCACCAGCTGGACGCGGTCGAGCTGACCACGCTCAGCCAGCGCCAGTTCGTCGACGTGCCGGTGGCCGAGGCCGACGTGCTGGTCTTCACCGGCGCCTACCAGAACGCCGAGCAGGTCCGCTCCTACCTGCGCGAGGACCAGCTGCTGCTGTTCTTCGGCCAGGGCGTGAACCCGTTCATCGTGACCCCCGGCGCGGACCTGGACCTCGCGGTGACCGACGCCCTGCGGATCCGGATGCTCAACTCCGGCCAGGACTGCTTCGGCCCGGACGTGTTCATGGTCAACGCCGCCGACGCGGAGCGGTTCACCGACCTGTTGGTCAAGCGGGTGGCCGAGCTGCGCTACGGCAGCTACACCGACCCCGAAGCGGACTATTCTTCCCTCTGCTACGAGACCGCGCTAGAGGCTGCGGCGGACTACCTGCGGATCAACAGAGAACACATCGTGCAGGGCGGCCGGGTGGACTTCCGGTCCAAGCATGTCGAGCCCACGGTGCTCGTGCGCAGGTACAACAAGAAGATGCCCATCGAGGAGACGTTCTCGCCCATCTTCAACCTGGTGGTGTACGAGAACTCGCAGCAGCTCCGGTCCTTCATCAACTCGCCGATCGTGAACGAGCGGGCGATGGCCGCGATGATCTACGGCGACGACCAGGCGGCTGCCGATCTGCTGGCCAAGCGGCACGCGGTCTGCGCCAACATGACGATCTTCGAGGTGGAGAACGGGAACAAGCCGTTTGGCGGCCACGGCGTGGCCGCCAACTACATCGCCTACCGGGGTGAGCGGCACGCCGAACCGATCCTGATCTCCAAGGCGGTCGCCGAACACCTCCCCGCAGCCCAGCAGAGCAGGATGGCCAACGCATGACTGAACAGACCTACCAGGGCGCCTGGAACGCCGCCGTCGACTTCCTCACCGCGGCCGGGGTGGAGACCATCTTCGGCCTGCCCGGTGACGATCTCGGCATGCTGCGCGCCCTGCAGCCCACCGACCGGCGCATCGTGCTGTGCCGGGACCAGCGCAACGCGATCTTCATGGCCACCGGTTTCGCGCTCCAGTCCGGCAAGCCCGGCATCGCCGTGATCGGCAAGGGCCCGGCGGCCGCGAACGCGGTCACCGGCCTGCTGGAGGCGCACTGCTCGGCCGCGCCGGTGGTGGTGCTGGCCGGTGGCACCAGCGTGGAACAGCGTGGCTCCAACGCCTTCCAGGAACTGGACCAGCTCGCGCTGGTGGCGCCGCTGACCAAGTGGGCGCACCGGGTGGACCACCCGGACCGGGTGGCCGCCGCGCTGGAGAAGGCGTTGCTGATCGCCACCAGCGGCACCCCCGGCCCGGTGTACCTGGAGTTCCCGGACCACCTGCTCAAGGAAGAGATCAACCGCACCCGGCCGTGGCACACCCCGGCCGATGTGACCAGGGTCGACCACGCGGTGACCGCCGTGGATGGTGCCGCGCTGGCCGCGATCAAGGCAGCCAAGCACCCGCTGATCCTGGTCGGCGGCGGCATGCGGCACCGCAACGCCGACGGCGTGGTGGAGCGCTTCGCCGAGACCATCGGGGCCGGGATCTACAGCACCGCCACCGGACGCTCCACAGTGGATGAGAACCACGCCCAGTTCTGCGGTCTGGCCGGGCTGTACTCGCCGCAGCAGACCGCGGAGCTGTGGAGCGGCACGGACCTGCTGATCACGCTGGGCTCCCGGCTGGAGGAGACCGCGACCTTCGGCTGGGAGGGCATCGGCACCAGCGTGCCGGTCCTCCAGGTCAACATCGACGCCGGCGGGCTCTCGGTGGAGTTCGCCGGGCCCAAGGTGATCGGCGACGGCGCGGGCACGGTGTCCGCCTGGCTGACCGCGCTGGCCGGGCACACCCCGGACGCGGACTGGGTGGCCACCATCTCCCGCTGCCGCAGCGAGGCCGCCGCGGCCGCGCAGGCCCGGCTGAAGGTCTTCGGCGAGGACGCCTACGTGCACGTGGCCGAGGTGCTCGCGGCCATCGACACGGTGGCCCCCGAGTCCCGGATCCTGGTGCAGGAGAACGGGTTGCAGGACATGTGGTCCTACATCTACCCCTACTACTCCTGCGGTGCGCGCGGCGGTTCGGTGGTGCCCTCCGAGCAGACCACGCTCGGCTTCGGCGCGGCCGCCGCGGCCGGGGTGAAGATCGCCGCCCCGGACCGCCCGGTGATCGCCTTCGTCGGCGACGGCGCGTTCAACCTGTTCCGCAGCGACCTGGAAACCCTGGGCCGGGAAGGCATCGGGGTGGTCTACGTGGTGCTGCGCAACGGCGGCTACGGCTGGCTGCAGTCCCAGCTGGACCAGCACGGCCTGCCGGCCGACCGGTACCCGTTCGTCTCCGGCGAACTGGCCGCCGCCGCGCACGCCACCCCGCCGCGGGTAGAGCAGGTGGTCATCTCGGACAAGGCCGCGCTGGCCGAGGGCCTCGGCCGGGCGGTGACCGCCTCGCTGGAGGGCCGGGTCACCGTGGTGCACGTGCCGGTGGAGCTGTCCGACGCCCCGCCCGGGATCAGCGACCTGGAGGGCGACTTCCCCGGCGGCAACGACAAGGCCGCGCACTAGCTCCCGTGCAGGTACGCCGTGCCGCGCGGGGACAGCCGGTAACCGATCTCCAGGCTTTCGGTCAGGCCCAGCTCCTTGAGCTTGCGCACGTCGTTCTTGAACGCCAGGGTGTCCCGGTCCACCCGGGTGGCCAGCTCGGCCGCCCGGGTGCCGGGGCATTCGGCGATCAGCGCCAGCACCCGCGCCGTCCACGGCCCGTGCTTGGCCCGGCTGTCCATTCCGGACAGTTTCGCGTCCAGCTCGGCGCGGTCGGCCGCGGACAGTTCGTCTTGCTCCCGCAACGAGATCCGCGGATCGGCCCCGGCCGGTCGCAACTCGATCCGGTACAGCGCCGCGTCCGCGCCGGCCCGGAGACCACGTAACAGCGTTGCGCGATCAGGGAATCCGGCCTGCACCGCCTCCGCGTCGGTGAGGTCGGCCACCGGCGTCACCGCGAGGATCCGCACCAGCCCGGCCGCGGTGCGCAGCACGGTGCCCGCGCGCACGCTGGGCCGCCGCCAGCGCCGGAAGGCCAGGGTCACCGTCCCGCCGAGGATGCCGTCCAGAACGGCCGCGGTGAACAGCATCAGTCCTGTGCCAGCTCACCCAGCAGGTGCTCCAGCTGGCCGGTCAGCCGGGTGCCGTCGGCCGGGCTCATCGTGGTCCACGGCGTGCCGTCGGACCCGCGGTGCTCCTCCATCAGGTAGCGCCCGGCCGCGGTGTCGAAGAAGGCCACCACGTGATCGGCCCGGTTGCGCCGCCCCAGCCGGTCGGTCAGGGTCGCGCCGAACTGCCCGCTCTGCTCCGCGCCCTCGATCATCTCGGCCACCGCCTCCGCGTCCGCGGCGCTGATCCCGTTGCCGCGCAAGGCTTCGGCGAAGGACTTGACCGAGCTGCCGACGTTCTGCGCAGCCGTGTCGATCACCGCACTGGGCAGCGACACCGAGTGCCCCGGCCCGGCCGCGCGAGTGGGCAGCAACCCGACCACGGCCCTGGCCAGCCCACCAGGGTAGATCGCCCGCAGACTCAGCACGCCTTCTTCGAGCACGGCCAGCACGCCGTCCGGCCCAGACCCGGCGGCCAGCGCCCGCACCTCGTGTCCCAGCCACAGCCGGGCGTCCACCGCGCGGGCCGGCCGGGCCAGCAGGGTCAGCGCGTCCACCAGTTCCGGCCGGATGCCGCCGTTGCGCACCAGGTCGTCGCGGTGCAGCTCGTCCCAGGCCGCGTTGATCGCCGCGGTGCGCTCGTGCTCCTCGTACCCGTGCGGGTGCACGTGCAGCACCACCGGCATCTCCGGCAGCCGCAGCTTCTCCCACAGCACCTGGTAGGCCGAGGCGGAGAGCCGGAAGGCCGGGGCGGTGTCGATGTCCAGCACGGTCTACTCCTGGTGTTCGCCGATGACCGGCGGCGCGACCAGCCGGTCGTCGGTGAAGATCTCGTCGGAATCGAGCACGTACTGGTTCTCGTGCTCCTCGTCCTCCTCGCCGGGCCGCGCCGCCCCGCCGGGCGCCGCCTGCTGCAGGAACTGCCCGCCCCGCCCAGCCCCCGGCGACCCGGTCCGCGCCGCGGGCACCTGCGTGCCACCGCCGACCCCGGCCGATCCACCGCGCCCCAACGGGTTCCCCGGCGCGCCAGGTCCCCCGGTGGCCCCGCCGAACCCACCGCCGACCACACCGCCGCCGAACCCGCCATACCCGCTGCCGCCACCGGAGACCCCGCCGGAGGAGGCAGGCCCGAAGTTCCCCGGCACGTTCGGCGTGCCCTGGGACGGCACCGGCGTGTACTGGCTCGGCGTCACCGCCGCCACCCGCGGATCGTCCACCCCGGTGCCCGGCCGCTGCGTCCCGTCCTGCGGTGGCGGACCGTCCTGTTGTTGCGGCGCAACGGGAATCCCGCCGTCCGAACCGCTCGGGCCACCGGGCCGCAGCTGATCCCCGCCGCCGCTCGCACCCCGCCGGGCCGGCGCCACGGTCCGGCCGCCCCGGCCACCGGGCCCCGGCGGCGGGGGAGTGACCTGCTGATCCACCGCGACCTGCGGCGGCTCGGAGATCGTCGGCAACGCCCGCACGTTCGCACTGGAGGAGGTCGAATAGGTCGACATCACCTGCGCCGCCCGCAGATGAGCCTCCTTCGCCGCCTCCTCCTCATCTTGCCGATCGGTCTTGACCCCGAAGAAGTTCTTGACCCCCTTGACCGGCGCCCAGTCCTCCCCGGTCTTGACCTCCACCGGCTTGGGCATCGCCGTCTTGGCCGTGCTGAACGCCTCCGCCTGGGACCCGGTGGCCCTGCCCGAGTTCTCCACCGCGGTCCTGGCCAGCTCCAGCCACGGCCCCAGCCCGCCGATGGCCGCCTGCGCGTTGTCCGCAGCCTGCCCCTGCCAGACCCCGCCGAGGGTCTTGAGGCCGGTCTTCAGATCGTTGACCGCGTCGTAAAACCCTTGTGCCAGTTCGGCCTGGAACTTCTTGGCGGGTTCGGCGGTGGCCGGACCGCGGCCCTGTTGCAGGTCGTCGTAGAGCTTCTGATGCGGAACGGCCAGCCAGTTCCGGCACACGTCCAGCGAGTTGAACATGACTCCCCCTGCTACTTCTTCGACAACGTGACCAGCGCGGCCTCGGCGACCCGGCTGGCGCGCTTGCACAACTCCTCGCGACCCAACGGCTGCTTGCGCCCGCCCTCGGCGTAATGCGCGCGCAGCACCTGCCCGTCGGCCACATCCACCTGCACGGTGCAGAACTGGCTGCCCGGCGCGACCTCCGTCCACACCTCATAGCCGGGGTACCCGGAGATACTCACCTGGCGGACCTCGCCGTTGACCCGGCCCGGGGCGAACCGCTCGATGCCCTGCTTGCTGATCGGCACCAGGAAGAAGTTGGTGTTCTCCGCGCGGTTGAGGAAGAAGCAGTCATCGGCGTCGAAGGTGGTGCTGCGCCCGGCCTTCGGCGGCTGATCCACCCCGAGGGCGCTCCGCTGCTGCTCGGACAACAGCTCGCAGGCCACCACCCCGGTCAGGTCGAGACTGCGGGGCCGGGCGGGCTTGGCCGGGGTGGTGCTGGTGGCCGCCTGCACCGAGGTGGTGGTGGCGGTGGGTGCGGCGTTGCCGCCGCCGCATCCGGCCAGGCCGAACGCGAGCACGAGGGCGGTGGCGAGGAAACGGCGGTCAGGCACGCACGTCTCCCGGGAACTTCGTCCGGTTGCCGTCCTCGGAGAGGCGGTACTGCCGCTGCACCGCGGTGAGTTGCTCGATGATCGACTGGAGCCGGTCGCGGAAGGCGGAGATCGCCGCGCTGATGGATCCGGTGCTGCGCAGGTTCCGGTTGTTGAACTCGGTCGCGACATCCCGGCTGACGTCGTCATTGCCCATCGGCTCGATCTGCAGATCGCTCGCGGCCCGGCTGACCAGCTCGTCGATCCGGTCCTTCGTCTGCTGGTACAGCCGGATCGCGGCCGGGACCTGGGCCAAGTCGATCTTCATGCCGTCCACCGACACACTGCCTTGTGGTGCCACCTCAACTACCCCCTGAGATCAGCTCGTCTCAGATCGTAGCCGCGTCAAACAGCCCTCACCGGCCTGTTCGGCCAGCTCAGGCGACTCCACCCGATCGGGTGAGGGGTAACTACTTAGCGCTGGTCAGCGTCCCCAGCGCGGCCTCGGCGACCTTGGTGGCGCGCTGGCAGACCTCGTCCTTGGAGAGCGGCTTGTCGCGGCCCTCCTCGTTGTAGGCGGCGGTCAGCACCCGGTCGGGGGCGGCGTCCAGGTGCACGGTGCAGAACTGCTCGCCGGCGGGCTGGTCGGTGCGTACCCGGTAGCCGGGGAAGCCCGCCACGGTCACCGCGTCGGTCTGGCCAGTGGCCTTGCCGGGGGCGAATTCGGCGATGCCGCGGTCGGCCACCAGCACCACCGACAGGCTGACCTTTTCCTTCTGGCTGACGAAAACACAGCTCGGCGCGTTGAAGGTCGGGCTGGTGCCGTCCTCGGCGGCCTGGTCAACGCCGAACTCGCCCTGCTGCGGCTGGGACAACAGCCCGCACGGCTTGACGTTGTCGAAGGCCAGCTCGCGCGGCCGGGCCGGCGGCTTGGGTGCCTCGGAGTCCGCGGCCGAACTGCCACAACCGGCCAGGCCGATGGCGAGAGCGGCGATCGTCAGGGCGACGAGCGGGCGGCGGCGGTCGTACACGGCGGGCACGGGGGTCTCCTGGCGCTTGTGCGGCCCGGCTCGGTCCGGACCCTGCGTGCCGCGCAGATTACCGAACGTGCGCCGCGGCCTTGTCCGGTGCCTGTCAGGCGTTCCGCACCGTGACGTCGCCGCGGTCCGAACTCGCCGCGATGCCGGGTCCCGGCCCCTGTCGCACCTGGACTTCAGCCTTGCCCAGGCGCTCCTT
This sequence comes from Crossiella sp. CA198, assembly GCF_052078295.1. Classification (NCBI taxonomy): domain Bacteria; kingdom Bacillati; phylum Actinomycetota; class Actinomycetes; order Pseudonocardiales; family Pseudonocardiaceae; genus Crossiella; species Crossiella sp. CA198. Next base: position 466,237 of record NZ_JBQJIM010000002.1, on the reverse strand, counting down.
GACCTTCGTGGTCACCTGGTAGTCCCGGCCGCCCGGCACGGTCACGGTGACCTTGCCGCCCTCGGAATGCGCGGCCAGCCGGTCGAAACCGCCGGTGGCCTCCACCGTGACCTCGCCGAGTTTGGTCCGGACGTCGATCTCCGGCGCGGCCACCCCGGTCAGCGTGATGCCGCCGGTCTTGTTGGCCACCTTGACCTTGACGTCCTTGGGCAGCGTGATGTCCCAGTCCACATCGCATTCGCCCGCGGCGCCGGAGCAGCCGCCCATCAGCCGGAGCGTGTCGCCGTCGGGAGTGAGCGCGGCGTGCGAGCGGCGGGTGGTCTGCTGGGTCAGCGCCCGCTTCACGACCAGCCGGTCGCCGCCGGTGATCCTGATGGTGCCGATCAGGTTCTCCAGGTCGATGGCCTTGATCTCGCTGCCGTACTCGCTGGACTGGCGTTCGACCTCTTCGGTGACCTTGTTGACCGCGGCGCACCCGGCGGCGAGCAGGGCGATCGCGGTGGCGAGCACGACCTTGGCGGGGAACATCACTGGCTTGGCTCTCTTCTGCGCCGGAGGGATGACGGACCGGGTCCGTGGTCCACGCTGTCGGCCCAGGTGTACCCGCCGCGGACCCGGTCGTCGACGCGTGGCGCGGCAAATCGGCCTGGCGGCGGACCCCGGCGGGGCGGGCGTCGGCCTGTGGTCGCACCGGGTTCGCGACCTGCGGCCGCGTAGGGTCGGACAGCGACTCATCCCCCTGACTCGCGGAGGTCGCCGCGGTGCGCGGACAGACATCGGTGGCCCGGCCCGAGCCGCGCCCGGAGGCCACCCGGCTGCTGATCGGCCTGAGCTACGCCGGCGGCGGCACCGCCCCGTTGCGGCCCTGGGCACAGGCGGTGCCCGCGGACACCGAACTCGTGCTGGTCTGTTACCCGGGGCGGGAACGGCGATTCACCGAGGCGCTGCCCGCGGTCTTCGGCGACCTGGTCACCGATGTGGTGGCCACGGTCCGGTCGGTGGCGCGGGCGCCGTTCGTGCTTGCCGGGCACAGCATGGGCGCGCTGGTCGCGTTCGAGACCGCGGCGCGGCTGGAGGCGGCGGGCGGACCAATGCCGTCAGCGCTGGTGGTGTCCGGGCACGCGGCACCGCCGCACCTGGGCTTCGCCGGGGACACCGGGCCGGTGGCGCGGCACGCCGATGACGAGCTGCTCGCCTGGATCCGGGAGTACGGCACGCTGCCGGAGGAGATCCTGGAAGATCCGGATCTGGCCGGGGTGGTGCTGACCGCCTTCCGCGCGGACCTGGCGCTGCACGGCACCTACCGCTACACGCCAGGCACCCGGGTGCAGGCCCCGGTGCAGGCGCTCGTCGGCGCGCGGGACCCGGTGACCCTGGCCGGCGCGAGCCGCTGGCGGGAGGTCGCGGCCGGGGACTTCCGGGTGGACGAGCTGCCGGGCGCGCACTTCTACACCGAGGACGTGTGGCCGCACCTGCCCCGGCACATGGCCGCGCTCACCGGGGCGAACCTGGTCTGAGACAAGGAAAAAGGGGCGGCCCCGCAGGACCGCCCCGATTCCTCGCTCAGCGCGGATCAGTCATGACCCGCCCGGACTCACTCGTCGTCGCCACCGAAGAAGTCGCCGACCTCGTCGATCATCTCGGCGGCCACAAAACCGCCGACCACACCGGCCGCACCGGCGGCGACCATGCCGCCCACGCCCATGCCGCCACCGCGGCGGCCGTGGTCGTCGTCGTGGTCGCGGTAGTGCTGCGGGTGGCCCCCGCCGTGGCCGTAACCCTGCTGGCCGTAGCCGGGCTGGTTGCCGTAGTGCTGGGCCATCCGGCCCGCGGCCTGGCCGATCCAGCCGTCCAGGTGCGCGGCCCAGTCAGTGCGCTCGGCCTCCTGGTGGGCGAGGTGGAAACGGCCGAAGGCGTCGCCGCCGGAGCGGAACAGGCCGCCGCGCTTGTCCGCCTCCAGGACCACCACCAGCTCACTGGGGTTGGCCACGAAGGTCAGCTCGACCTCGTTGATCCGGCCCGCGTACTGACCGGGCGGGAAGAACTCGATCTCCTGGTAGAACGGCAGTTCCTGGCGCACGCCGTGCAGGTGGCCCCGCTCGACGTCGGCGTTGCGGAACTGGAAACCGAGCCGGCCGAACGCCTCCAGCACCGCGTCCTGGGAGGGCAGCGGGTGCACGTGCACCGCGTCCAGGTCGCCCTTGTCCACGGCCTTGGCCACCGACAGCTCGGTGCGCACGCCCACCGACATGCCGCGCAGCGGGGCGCCGCCGACGATGGTCAGCGGGGTCTCCCACGGCACCGGGAGCTGGAACGGGATGCTGCGCGCTTCACCCTCGCGCAGCTGGAACCGGCCCGCCACCGCGACCCGGAAGAACTCGACAGCGGTGTTGTGCTCGCTGTCCCCGTGTTCGACCTCCATGCGGGTCACCAGGGACAGGGTCACGTGTTCGATCTCGACGTCGCTGCTGCCGCCGGAGAGGCGGACCTCACCGGAGAGCTGCCCGCCCGGTCGGCAGTTGGGGTCGTGGAGCACCGTGTCCACGGTCGGCCCGCCAACGCCGAAAGCCTGGAGCATCCGCTTGAACACCAGAAACCGTCCTTATCCCCTGTGTTGATGGTGTAGCCCAGCGTAGGGCCAACGAACGGGACGAACGCCGCGTTCCCGTCACCGGGGTTTCACTGGAGTCTTTGCCGTTCCTTCACCTCGCGCCAGCGCAGGACCAGCGCGTATGCCACCAGGAACAGCACGCCGGAGTTGCACAGGTGCCACAGGAAATGGGTGCCGATGACGATGTCGCCGCAGACCGGGCCGTCCACCGTGCGCAGGAACAGCGACACCGCGAACAGCGCCGCGGTCAGCCCGAACCACTTCCGGTACTCGCGCAGCGACTCGTCAGGGTGGAAGCCCAGCGCGACGGCGAAGACGATCATGGTGACCAGCGCGGGCAGGTACTGGCCGCCGCCGGCGCCGATCAGGCCGCCGAGGGTGAAGGAGATCAACTGCCCGGCCACCAGGTAGGCGGGCACGCCGAGCCAGGCCCACTTCCACTTCAGGCCCCAGAACCAGTGCAGGAAGCAGACCACGTAGAAGTGGATGAACAGCGCGATGAAGCCGACGTCCAGCAGCACCGACCAGCGGTTGGCGAAGGTGTGGAAGGCCAGACTGCCCAGGCCGATCAGCAGCAGCAACGCGGCCAGCGTGTGCAGGCTGGCCGGGGCGGACGGGCTGTCCGGGCCGCGACGGCGGATGAGCCACCACAGCACCAGCGCGGCGATGATGAACCCGCCGTTGCTCAGCGCGTTGAGCGGCTCGCCCCACAGACCGGGGGCCACGCGTTCGCAGTAGTTGTCCAGCGGGGCGTTCCAGTCCACGTGATCACCCTGGCAGGCATCCGGCCAGCCGACAACGTCACAAACAGGTGTAAGCCCACGCTGACCACCGGCCCGCCCGTTGTGGTCACTCCCGGTGCGCGGGAAGGTTGCACACCGTGTGGTCAGGAGCGGAGATGCGGGCTGGGCAGGTCGTCGCTGGCCGGTACCGGCTGGAGGGCCAGGTCGGCGCCGGTGGCAACGGAGTGGTGTGGCGGGCCACCGACGAGCACCTGGACCGGTTGGTCGCGCTCAAGCGGGCCCTGCCCGGCCCCTCCGGCCAGCACGGGGAACAGCTCCAGCAACTGCGCCGGGAGGCCCGGCTGCTGGCCCAGCTCAACCACCCGCACATCGTCACCCTCTACGACGTGCTGGACGACGGCGCCGAGTGCTGGCTGGTGCTGGAGTACGTGCCGGCGCGCAGCCTGGCCGAGCACGGGGTGCTGCCGCCGGAACTGGTGGCCAGGCTGGGCGCGCAGATCGCCGACGCGCTGGCCGCGGTGCACGCCAAGGGCATGCTGCACCGGGACATCACCCCGGCCAACATCCTGATGATCTCCGAGGACGAGGCCAAGCTGGGCGACTTCGGCATCTCCCGGCTGCTGGCCGGGGAGGAGACGGTGACCGGCTCCTCGCTGCTCGCGGGCACCCCCGGCTACGTCGCGCCGGAGGTGGCCAACGGCGGGGACCCGATCGCGGCCTCGGACATCTTCTCGCTGGGCTCCACGCTGTACGCGGCGGTGGAGGGCGCCTCCCCGGTCGGCGGCAAGACCGACAACCCCTTCCTGCGGTTGCGCCGGGCCGCCGAGGGAAGGCTCACGCCCAGCCGCAACAGCGGTCCGCTGGCGCCGGTGCTGACCGAGATGCTGCGGGTGGACCCGAAGCGCCGCCCGGACGCGGCGACCACCCGGCGGCTGCTGGCCGACCTGACCGGGGCTGGTCGCCGGGCCCGGCAGACCGCGCTGCGCCGGTGGCTGCTGAGCGCGGGCGCGCTGGTGGCGGTGCTGGCCCTGGTCACCTGGCTGGTGCTGGTACCGCGGACCGGGGACCAGACGGCCTCGCTGATGGGGGACCAGCGCACCGCCGACCCGTGCAAGCTGTTCGATCTGGCGGGGCTGAGGAAGTTCGGCGACGTCAACCTGACTCCCGACGAGTACCGGTTCGACCGGTGCGATGTCATCGTCAAGGTCGACGACACGAGCAGGGAAACCCCGATCACGTTGGTGCTCGGCACCACCTCCCCGACCAACCGGCCGCAGGGGCAGGTGGAGCAGCGGGGCAGGTTCAGCGTGCTGCGGGAAACGGCGGTGCCGGGCCGCTGCGCCCGGCGCTTGCTACTGCCCGAGAACTACGAGATCGCGATCTCGGTGCGGGTGAAGACCGTGGTCGAGGCCGATCTCTGCGGGATGGCCGACGCGGTGGTGGAGTCGGCGAGCGCGGTGCTGGCCAAGGGGCAGATCCCCCGGCGGGAATCGTATCCGGATTCGCTGGCCAACCAGGACGCGTGCGCGGCGGGGACGTCCGCGCGGTTCCCCCGGCTGCCCGGGATCGACCCGGCCGGCCCTGAGCCCGGCTTCGGCCGGTTCAGTTGCACCTGGGCCAACGCCGACCGCTCCGAGACGCTGCAACTGGACCTGGCCAGGAGCAACCCGTTCACTGAGGCGAGGGGCACCACCGGCACCGTCGCCGGGCGGGAGGCCTTCGTCGACCAGGAGATGGATGAGTTCACCGACGGCTGCCGGGTCCGGGTGGCCACCCGCTCGTACCCCAACGCCTACGGCTCGATCAAGCTCGACGCGGTGTTCGTCCTGGTCACCAGCAAGCACAAGCCCTATGCCGAGCGCTGCGCGGTGGCCAAGGAGCTGGCCGCCGCGTTCTTCCCAGCAGGCTGACCGCACGGACGGCTTGCCGACACCCCCTGGAACCGGCAAGCCGTCCGCTGTTGCGGCATCGTTCTACCGCGACTCGCCGGGGATTGATCCCGGCGCTCATGCCGCATGCTGGCGCGGTCAGCGGGACGGGAGGAGGCCGGGATGGGAGAGCGTCCGGGGGTGCTGCCGCCCGCGCACCACAGCCTGGCCTGGGGCATGGCCGGTGGCGCGCCGGGCACGCTGAACGTGCTGGCGGTGGCCGGTGGCATCACGGTCGGCCCGCGGGAGGGCCGGGAGGTGCTCTTCGGCCGCAACCGGCCGGACGTGCACGTCTGCGTTGGCGAGAACGACCGGCGGATCAGCCGCAGGCACGGCTGCGTGACCTACCGGGACGACCAGTGGTGGCTGAGCACCCTGGGCAGGTTGCCGGTGCGGTTGCCGGGGGCCCGGTTGCTGTTCAACCAGGACGAGCCGATCCCGCTCGGTCCCGGCTACACCCCGGTGTTCGTGCGTGGCTCCAACCACCGGGAGCACCTGCTTGAGGTGCACGTGCAGGGCGCGGCCGAGGACGGGCGCGGACCCGAGCACGAAGCCTCGACCCGGCCGCCGAACATCTGGGCGCTCTCACCGGTCGAGCAGCTCGTGCTGGTGGTCCTCGGCCAGCGGTACCTGCTGCACGAGGCGTATCCGACCCCGCTGTCCTGGCGGCAGGCCGCCGAGCACCTGACCGAGATCCGCCCGAGCGAGGAGTGGACCTCCAAGCGGGTCGAGCACCTGGTGCTGAGCGTGCGCAACCGGCTCAGCCGGGGCGGGGTGCCGGGCCTGACCCGGGAGGAGATCAACCACCCGGTGGGCAACACCGTGAACCACAACCTGATCCGCGAACTCCTGGAGAGCACCACGCTGGTGCCGCCGGACCTGCGCCTGCTCGGCTACGCGGACTGAGTCCCACCAAGCGTCGTCACAGGCAGGAGTAGACCGCGGGGACCAGCCGCTGCCATCGCGGATCCGCGCCGTGCAGGGTGGTGATCGTCCGGTCCGGGGTGAAGCCGAAGCCCAGCCGGGCGTCCGGATCGGCGAAGCCCAGCGCGCCGCCCGCGCCCGGGTGGCCGAAGACGCGCGGACCGGGGGAGAAGGGCCGGAGTTCGCCGGGCAGCATGAAACCCAGGCTGAACCTGGTGTGCCCGCACAGCACCGCGTCCCGGCCAGCCGAGCGCTCCTCGGTGGCCCCGGCCAGCGAGCCGAGCAACGGGGCCTGGGTGCGGACCAGGCCGCCGTACAGCTCGGCGATCGCGCGGGCGCTGCCGTGGCCGTTGGCGGCCGGAATCTCCGCCGCCCGCCAGCGCGGGTCGCTCACCAGATCGGGGGTCAGCAGGTCGGGCGGGTTGACGAAGGCCTGCGCCGCCATCGAACCCGGCGCGCCCATCGCGGCCAGCAGCTCGCTGCCGGGCGCGCCCGCGGCGGGCGGGATGAACGGCGCGGCGACGGTTGACACGGCGCGGTGGGCTTGCTCGGCGGGCAGACCGATGTGCAGGTCCAGGCCGAGATCGGCGACCAGTTCGCGCGGAGTCCGGCCGGAAGCCCGGCGCAGCACTTCGCCGAGGAGCCAGCCCCAGGTCACCACGTGGTAGCCGTGCCGCTCGCCCGGCGGCCACCAGGGCGTCTCCGCGGCCAGCGCGGTGGTCATCCGGGCCCAGTCGAACAGCGCGCCCGCGGGCTGGGTCGCACGCAGCGCGGGCAGGCCGGCCCGGTGCGCGAGCAGCTCGGCCACGGTGATCGCCGACTTGCCCCCGGCGGCGAACCCGGGCCAGTAGTCGATCACCGGCGCGGCCGGGTCCAGTTGACCGCCTTCGATGAGCTGGTGCGCGCACACCGCGAGCACGCCCTTGGTCACCGAGAACAGGTTCACCACGGTGTCCCGCTGCCAGGCGCCGCCCCACAGGTCGACCACGGTCCGCCCGTCCACCCGCACGGACACCGCCGCGCCGCGGTCCTCGCCCGCGGCGAACCCGGCCGCGAAAGCCTCCCGCACCGGGGTGAACGCGGGATCGCAGTAGCCGCCGACCATCGGATCCGTCCTCTCCTGGGTACGCTGCCCGGAACTAGTCAACCATAGTTACGCAACCATGGTTTCATATACTGCGGAGGGATCGCCCGTGCTCGACCCGGCCGATGATCTGGTGCTGCTGTTCACCGCGCTGTCCGCGGCCGCCGACGCCGAGGTGCGGCGGCGGGTGGCGGCGGCCGGGTTCACCGGGCTGCGCCGCTCGCACGGCTACCTGTTCCAGCACCTCATCCCCGGCCCGGCCCGGATCTCCGAGCTGGCGGCCAAACTCGGCCTGACCCCGCAGGCGGTGTCCAAAACGGTGACCGAACTGGAGCAGCTCGGCTACGCCCGGCGCAGCGTGGGAGCGGGCGATCAGCGCAGCCGCCTGGTCGAGCTGACCGCGCGGGCCACCGGCGCGATCGAGGCGGCCCGGACCGCGCGAGCTGATCTTCGAGCCACCTACCAGGACATTCTCGGCGCGGCGACGGCCGAGGCGGTGACCGAGGGGCTGCGGCGGCTGGCCACCGAGACCGGGGCCCTGGCCGAGCTGACCGCGCGCCGGTTGCGGCCCATACACGGGTCCTGACGCTCTGTGGTTACCCAGTGGTATCTGTCACCAAAGACCGCCCATTGAACCCCAGAGGCTTGCTTCCCGTTGTCACCGGTGGTTACCGTCCCGGCCGAACGTCACGGTTCGGTCACGCGAGACAACCTTGAGGTGGACCCCGAATCCGCCTCAACACCCGGATCCCCCGCCGGGTGGTCTCGACCGGGCTCCCCGAGACGGAAAGGCAACGAGTCTTGGCTCGACATAGAGCCCGCGCCACACCCCCGAAGTGGCGCGGAAGCACGCTGGCGGCTGCCGCCCTGACCACCTCCGTGGTGGTCGGCGCCCCGTTCCAGCTGATGACGTCCTCCTCTTCCGAGGCCAACACCCCCGAGCCGGTCGACCTGCAGGCGAACCTCGCCGCGGTCGCCCGCACGGCCCCGGAAGTCCTGCCCAGGGCGGTCACCACCGACCCCGGCATCGAACTGGCGAAGCTGGCCAAGGCCGAGCGGATGGCCGATGAGCGCCAGGCCGCCGTGACCGCCAAGGCCGACGCGGAGAAGGCGGAAGCGGACAAGGCGGAAGCCGAGAAGGTCGCCGCCGAGGCCGCCAAGCGGGCCGCCGCGGCCGCCGCCAAGTCCACGATCAAGGCCAGTGGCGAGTTCGTCCGGCCTGCCGAAGGCCGGTTCACCTCGAACTTCGGCATGCGCGGCGGGACCATGCACTACGGCGTGGACATCGCCAACTCCATCGGCACCCCGATCCTGTCCGCCGCCGCGGGCACCGTGGTCGAATCCGGCCCGGCCAGCGGCTTCGGCCTGTGGGTGCGGGTGCAGCACAACGACGGCACCATCACCGTCTACGGCCACATCAACGCCTCCATGGTCCGCGCGGGCCAGAAGGTGCAGGCGGGCCAGCAGATCGCGACCATGGGCAACCGCGGCCAGTCCACCGGACCGCACCTGCACTTCGAGGTGTGGGCGCCAGGCGGCAAAAAGGTGAACCCTGGCACCTGGTTGGCCGAACGCGGCATCCGGCTCTAACCCCGATAGCGGCTGGTGACAGGCCCGGGGTTCATAGCAGTCTCGGACCATGATCCGGGTGGGCGGTGGACGTGCGCGGCATCGCGCGCGTCCACTGTCCGACGCCCAGGCCGAACACCTCGTCGCGGTGATCGCCACCGCGGAGTGGAAGCGGATGGTGCGCCGCCGGACCATCGACCTGGCCGGGTCGGCGCTGTGGACCTCCTTCCAGTTCGGCCTGCGCCCGGCGAGCTGTCGCCGGCTCGCCCGCCAGTCCCGGCGGTTGTTGTCGCCGAACGTCTTCCGCCGGGCCACCGCCCGCGTCGGCGGGTTCCTGCCCGGCCGCTGGTCGGTGGAACGCAAGATCGCCAACCGGGTGCGCCGGAGCTGCCGGTTGCCCGCCGGACAGGGCAGGCTGGCCACCGCGCGGGCATTGCAGGTGCTCGGGCTCTACGCGTGCGTGCGCATGCAGCGGCCGCCCGCGGAATGCCAGTGCCTCAACGACCTCACCAAGGAGCTGTCCCCGCAGGGGCTGACCCGCAGCCTGCGTGAGGCGCTGGGCCGGGTCTAGGCGGGCACCGTAGAGTGAGCCCTACCGAGGGTATGTCGCGCGGAGGCAGTCAAGCCGACGCCGCCTTGGGCGCACCACAATGCCCGGTCGCCGAGTGCGGCCGGAGGCGGGAGCGCCGGGATGATCCCGATGGCCTCAGATCTCCAGGACGGCGAGGACGTCGTGTGCGTTGCTTGCCAGCATGCGTGGAGCAGTCACGACCAGATCGCCGCGCGGTTCTGCGCGGCGTCGGCAAGCAGTGGACTCGACCGAGGTTGTGTCTGCACGGGTTAGGAGCAGTCTCATGACCGCCACCATCACTTCCCTCTACGAGCGCCGGGTCGAGCTGGTCAGGACGACCCTGAAGGAACACTCGAAGATGAGTGACAAGGCCGCGCTCGAACTGGCCGAGCATGTCCTCTACGCGATGGACCACATCGCCGAGACCGTCCGCTGACCGGCGGCGCGCTCCGGGCGGATCCTCTCCCGGAGCGCGGCCACCGTAGGGCCTAGAGCCGGCCCGCGGCGATGATCCGGCTGAGAAACTGCCGGGTGCGGGGTTCGACCGGATCGCCGAGCACCTGGGCAGGCGGGCCCTGCTCCAGCACCACGCCGCCGTCGAGGAAGACCACCCGGTCGGCGACCTGTTTGGCGAAGCCCATCTCGTGTGTGGCCATCAGCAGTGTCCGCCCCTGCCCGGCCAGTTCCCGCACCAGGGCGAGGACTTCGCCGACCAGTTCCGGGTCCAGCGCGCTGGTGATCTCGTCCAGCAACAGCAACCGGGGTTCGTAGGCCAGCGCGCGGGCGATGGCGACCCGCTGCTGCTGACCGCCGGAGAGCCGGTCCGGGTAGCTGTTCGCCTTGTCCGCCAGCCCAACCCGCTCCAGCAGGGCCAGCGCCTGCGCCTCGGCCTGCTCCTTGGCGACCTTGTGCACGACCCGGGGCGCGAGGGTCACATTGTCCACAACGGACAGATGCGGGAACAGGTTGAACGCCTGGAACACCACGCCCATCCGCCGCCGGGCCAAGTCCGGATCGGTGCGTGGGTGCGAGATGTCGTTGCCGTCCAACAGGATCTGGCCGTCGTCCAGTTCCTCCAGCAGGTTCACGCAGCGCAGCAGGGTGGACTTGCCAGAGCCGGACGCGCCGATCAGTACCACCACCTCGTGCTCGGCGACATCGAGATCAACCCCGCCCAGCACCAGATTCCCGTGATATCGCTTGACCAGATTCCGCACTCGCAACACTGGTTCGCTCATGCCAAACCCCCACCACTCTGCCGCCGCGCGGCGCGGGCGCTCGCCCAGTCGGCCAGTCGCCCCGAGGGCACCGCCAGCAGCACGAACAGCAACCCGGCCAGCACGTACGGGGTGAAGTTGTAGGCGGTGGCCGAGGAGATCTGCGCCGCGCGCACCGCGTCCACCGCACCCAGCACCGAGATCAGCCCGCAGTCCTTCTGCAGCGCGACAAAGTCGTTGAGCAGGGGTGGCAGCACCCGGCGCACCGCCTGCGGCAGCACCACGATCCGCATGGTCTGGGCGTGCGTCAGCCCGATCGAGCGGGCCGAGGCGCGTTGCGAGGGGTGCACCGAGTCGATGCCGGCCCGGAACACCTCGGCCACGTAGGCGGAGTAGACCAGCACCAGCGCGATCGAGCCCAGGATCACCGGCTCGTTCGGGATGCCGGTCAGCCGCAGGCCAGGCAGGCCGAAACCGACCAGGAACAGCACGATGATCAGCGGCAGCCCGCGGAAGAGGTCCACGTAGCCGGTGGCCAGCGCGCGCAGCGGGAACCACACCGGGCCGCGCAGGCTGCGCAGCGCGGCGATGCCCAGGCCCAGCGCCAGGATCAGCACCTCGCACACCACGAGCACCCGGATGTTGAGCCACAGCCCGTCCAGCACCGCGGGCAGCGCCTTGACCGCGGCGTCGTAGCTGAAGAAGGTCTCCCGCACCCGCGGCCAGCCCGGCGCGCTGGTGATCACCAGCCAGGCCGCGACCGCGAAGACCACTGTGGACAGCAGCGCGACCGCGGTGGAGCGGTGCCTGCGGGAACGCTGGTAGGCCAGGCGTTCCCGCTGGATCGGACTGGGTTCCAGTGCGGTCACGAGAGTTCCGGCGCCTTGCCAGCGGTGGCCAGCCACTCCTGCTCCAGCTTCTTCAGCGTGCCGTCCTCGCGCAGCGCGTCCACGGCCTTGGAGAAGCAGCCGGTGAGCGCACTGCCCTTGTCCAGCACCGCGCCGAACTGCTCCGGCTTGCCACTGCCCGCGGGCAGCTGACCGACGATGACCGCCTCGGAGATCTCGGCCGAGGTGATGTAGAACGCGGTGGGCAGGTCCACCACCAGCGCCTGGATCTGGTTGTTGCGCAGGGCCTGCTTGGCGTCGTCGTTGGTGTTGTAGACCGCGGCCTGCTTCTTCGGCTTGATCTGGTTGCTGACCGCGTCATAGCTGGTGGTGCCGACCTGGGCGCCCAGGGTGAACCCGGCCAGTTCGGCCACGGACTTGGCGGTGGCGGCCGGGGACTCCTTCAGCGCGACCACGGCCTGGCGCACGGTGTAGTAGGCGGCGGAGAAGTCCACCGCGTTGCGCCGCTCATCGGTGATGGAGAACTGGTTCAGGTCCGCGTCGAAGGTCTTCGGACCGGGCTGGATGGCCGCGTTGAACGGCACCCGCACCCAGGACACCTCCGGCTTGGCGAACCCGAGCTTGCCCGCGATGGCATAGGCCACCGCCGACTCGAAGCCCTTGCCACTGGCCGGGTCGTTCCCGGCGAACCACGGCTCGTAGGCGGGTTCGTCGGTGCCGAAGGTGAGTTTGCCCGCGGCGACGGTCTTCAGCGAGCCCTTGGCACAGTCCGACGGATTCGCTGGTCCGGGCTGGTCAGCCGGGGCGCAGGCAGTGGCGGCCACGGCCAGGGCAAGGGTGGCGGCGAGCATGGAAACGCGCATGCTGCGCATCTTGCCCCAGGGCGCCCGGGAACCGGAGGTGCCATGCGTACGTTCCAATGGGCGGACACGTTCCCGGCGATTCGGACATCCCCCGTCCGGGTAAACCGGGAACACCCGACCGCTGAACTTGAGGAGTTGAGATGGCCGGACTGTTCTCCAAGCTCGCCCGCTTCGCGTCAAGCCCGAAGGGCCAGCGCCTGATCCACCAGGCCCGCAAGCACGCCGCCAAGCCCCGCAACCGAGCCAAGCTCCAACGCCTGCTCGCCCGCCTCACCGGCCGCGGTCGCGGCGGCGGCCACGGCGGCGGCTACCGCCCCTAACCCACAAACACCCGCGGAGAGCCTCACCTCTCCGCGAGTGTTGGCCGTTGTCGTACGCCGAGTTGGCCGTTATGGACGGCGAGTTGGCCGTTATGGACGGCGAGTTGGCTGTTGTGGGGCGGGGCGGAGGGGTGAAACCCCCACGACGAGGGCTCTCGTGTCTTCTCCGTACGGCCTGGAGCATGCAGACCACACCTCACCGAGCGGCCCCTGCAACACAAACCGCCGCCAAACCGACCCAACGCGACCGGGGCCGCTCGGTGAGGTGTGGTTGGCTGGCGGAAGGCCGGCCGGCGAGGCCATCCTTTCTTGATCTTAAAACCGAAGATCAAGTGCGCCCTCGCCGGACAGACAGAAATCAAAGGATGGGAACCCGCTCGGATTGGGTTTTCGAAAGCCAGCCTCGCCACCGGTTTCCGGGCTTCGCCCGACCGCAGCTGCCTATGGCGCCCCACAACGGCCAACGCGGCGTCCATAACGGCCAACTCGCCGTCCATAACGGCCAACGTGCCGTACAACAACGGCCAACACGCCGTCCCGGGGTCAGGGGAGGGGGAGCCAGCGGGGGTGGATGACGTAGGCGATGCCGCCTGGGCCGCTGGCTACTGAGCCGTCGGCTCGGTAGCGCTTGGTGCGTTGCCAGATATTCTCGAACTGGGTGCGTTTGTAGACGTGGCGGACTGCCGGGTTGTTCGGCGAGGCGGGGTCGTTGGCGATCACGTCGCCGGTGCGGGTGAAGCCGACCACGACCATGATGTGGCCGGAGGTGCCATAGCCCGCGCCGTCGAGTTCGGAGGCCAGGAACGACTGCGAGGTGATGACCGGGATGCCCTGGCGGATATAGCGTTCCAGCTCGGTCAGGGAGCCCAGGCGGGTGATGTGACCGGCCAGGCCGAAGCTGGCGGCGTAGGCGGTGTTGAACGGCCAGTTGCCGGTGCCTTCGTAGTCGTAGTCGTAGTTGTTCCTGGCCGCGTAGGCCACGGTCGGATCGGTGTAGCCCTTGGGAATCCAGGACATCTGCTCGGCTGACGGCTTACGGCCCCAGTACTCCAGCACCATCTGGGTGGAGGTGGGGCTGCACCAGACCTCACCGCCGCCGCCGTACTCGGGGAAGTTGCCGCGGTGCAGGTTCTGGGAGTAGCGGGGGACCGGGAGTTCCATGCCCCAGGCGCCGCCGGGGCCGCTGGTGGGCACGATGAAGCGGTCGGGGATGGCTGAGGCCATCGCGCCGACCATGGTGAGCTTCGGGGTCGCGGTGCTGCCGGGGACGCGGTACAGGGTCACCCGGAGTTGGTAGGAGGTCCAGGGTTTGGCCGCTTTGAAGGTGTCGACGTCGACGAAACCGTTGGCGTCGCCCTGGTTTGGCACCGTGGTTCGTTTGATCAGGGAGTCCGCGGCGGCCCAGCGGCCCAGCACGTACCACTTGCTGTCCACAGTGGACCCACCGCCGCGGCCGCGCAGCTCGATCTGCAGCCAGGTGTCGGCGGGGGTGGTGGCGTTCCAGGAGGCCACCAGTTCGGTGGCGGGGAAGGACACCGTGCGGCGGGCCGAGGTCCAGCGGGCGTACTCGTAGTCGCGGGTCTTGCCGGTGTGCGGATCCGCGTAGCTACTGGTTCCGGCGGGGCGGGCCAGGGTCAGGCCGGCCGGGGTGGGGGCGGTGCCCTCGTTGGCGCCCTGGTGGAAGTCGTGGACGGATTGCCAGGCGTGGAAGTCGATCATGGTGGACTTTCCGGCGGTGGCCGTGGCGGGGGCCGCGAGCGCAGCGCATAACGCGGCCAGCAGGGTGACGAGCAGACGGCGCATCAGAACTCCCAGAAGGCGGGCACCCACACGGGGCGCGGCGTGCTTTCCCGGTGGGTGCGATCCAGCGCGGTGACCAGGTAGGTGAACCGGCGGTCCAGCGGCGCGCTCGCGTCGAGCAGCGACAGGCCGCGGGTGGTGCCCAGCAGGGTGGCCGGGTCGACGGTGGAGCAGTCGGTGACGGACTGGTGGCCGGGCAGCCGGTACACCGCGTACGCGGCCGCGGCCGTGCTCGGCTGCCAGGTCAGCTGGTAGCCGCCACCCGGATTCACCGTGGCGCGCAAGGCGATCGGCGCGCCCGGCGGGGTGCCGGGGATGGTGCGGCGGATCGGGACCAGGGCGGGGTAGCGCTGCTGGTCGTTGCGCAGGCGGTCGGCGATGCCCAACGGGTTCGCGAACACGCTGTTGATGTTGTAGTAGATGTCGCCGCCGACCGCGGGGTGGTTCTTGTTGAACGCCAGGTGTTTCGGCATCTCCTCCGGATCGGCCCAGGCCGCCGGGTTGGCGGTGCCGATCTTGTAGGCGCCCTGTCCGATGTAGAGGGACACCCCGGTGCCCTCGACCTCCTTGGCCCACCAGGGAATCAGCTTGTCGTAGGCCGCGGGCGGGTAACCGATGCTCCAGTACACCTGCGGGGCCACGTAGTCGATCCAGGCGTTGCGGATCCAGGTCCTGGTGTCGGCGTAGAGGTCGTCGTAGTTGTGCACCCCGGCGGTGGTCTCCGACCCGGTCGGGTCGGTGCGCTTGTCCCGCCACACCCCGAACGGGCTGACCCCGAAGGCCACGTGCGGGTGGCTCGCGCCGATCAGTTCGCCGACCTCGCGGATCAGCTTGTTCACGTTGTCCCGCCGCCAGTCCGCCTTCACCGGGAACCCGGCCCCGTGCTGCCGGTAGGTCGCCTCGTCCGGGAACTCCTGCCCGGCGATGGGGTACGGGTAGAAGTAGTCGTCGAAGTGCACGCCGTCCAGGTCGTAGCGGCCGAGCACATCGGCGAGCACCTCCCGGACGTGCGTGCGCACCGCGGGCACACCGGGGTTGTAGACGAGCTGGTTGCCGTAGCGGATCACCCAGTCCGGGTGTACCCGCGCCGGATGGCTGGGCGCCAGCCTGGCCGGGTCCGGCTGGATGCTGGCCCGGTACGGGTTGAACCAGCCGTGGAACTCCAGGTTCCGGGCCCGCGCCTCGGCGATCAGGAAGGCCAGCGGGTCGTAGCCGGGATCCTGGCCCTGGGTGCCGGTCAGGAACTGCGACCACGGCTCGCGCGCGGACGGGTAGAACGCGTCCGAGGCCGGGCGGATCTGCATGAACACCGCGTTGAACCGCATGGCCTTGGCCCGGTCCAGCAGCCGCCGGTACTCATCCTGCTGCTGGGCCACCGGCAGCCCGGCCCGGGACGGCCAGTTGATGTTGGACACGCTGGCGATCCACAGCCCGCGCAGCTGCCGCTTGGGCTGGGCCGGTTCCGGGCAGGCGGCCGGGGCGGTCGCGCCCGCCGGGCCGGAGGCCAGCAGCGGCGCCACCAGCAGCAGGCACACGAGCATGCGCAGGAGGCGAAGCATGCCGGTGATTTTCAAGAACCGGCCCGACCTTGTAAACCGCTGACCGGGTCAGTCGGCCGCAACCACCTGGTCGAGGGAGTGGTATCCGCTGGCACGAAGCCTCCTGGACAGGTCGCGGTGGATCCGCCGCGGCCACAGCGGGCCGCCGTAGATCAGCCCGGTGTAGCCCTGCACCAGACTCGCACCCGCGCGCAGTCGCTGCCACACGTCCTCAGCCGACTCGATGCCGCCGACCGCCACCAGCACCAGCCGGTCACCCACCCGGGCGCGCAGCCTGCGCAGCACCACCAGCGACCGGTCCTTCAGCGGCGCGCCGGAGAGTCCGCCCGCCCCGGCCGCCTCGACCTCGGCGGCCGAGGTGGCCAGACCGTCCCGGCCGATGGTGGTGTTGGTGGCGATGATCCCGTCCAGGCCCAGCTCCAGGGCCAGATCGGCGACGGCGTCCACGTCCTCGTCGGAGAGATCCGGCGCGATCTTGACCAGCAGCGGCACCCGGCGGCTGCTCGCCTCGTCCAGCGCCGCCCGCACGCCGGTGAGCAGCGGCCGGAGCTGGTCCACGGCTTGCAGGTTGCGCAGCCCGGGGGTGTTCGGCGAGCTGACGTTGACCACGAAGTAGTCGGCGACCCCGGCGAGCAGCTTCGCGCTGGTCACGTAGTCGCCGACGGCCTCGGCCTCGGGGGTGGTCTTGGTCTTGCCGATGTTCACCCCGACCACGGCCGGCTGCCCGCGCCGGGCCCGCAGCCGCTGGGCCGCCGCGGCCGAACCGCCGTTGTTGAAGCCCATCCGGTTCACGATGGCCCGGTCGGCGAGCAGCCGGAACAACCGCGGCTTCGGATTGCCCGGCTGGGCCTGCGCGGTGAGCGTGCCGATCTCGACGAACCCGAAGCCCAGCGCGGCCAGCGCGTCCGGCGCGCTGGCGTCCTTGTCGAACCCGGCGGCCAGCCCGAGCGGCCCTGGCAGGTCCAGGCCGAGCACCCTGGTGCGCAACGCCGGATCACGCGGGGCGAACAGCCTGCGCATCAGCGGCAGCACCCCGGGAATCGCGGCCAGCAGCCGCAACGCGCGGAAGCTGAGGTGGTGCGCCTGCTCGGCGTCGAGTCGCCGCAGTACCAGGGTGAAGAGCAGTCGGTAGAGCACGAGTGCCCAGCTTAGGTCCTAGAACATGGTGTTGCCGTTCGCGGGCGACTCGGGCACCTCCTGGGCCACGTCCCAGTGCTCGGCGATCAGCCCGTCCCGCAGCCGCACGATGTCCATGATCGCCGACCCCCGGCTCTCCGGCGTCAGCCGCATATGCCCGTGCGTGATCACGTGGTCCCCGTCGGCGAAGACCCGTTTGATCTCCAGCCGCAGCTCCGGGAACCGCGCGAGGAAGCCGCCCAGGAAACTCGCCGAGGCCGCGGCACCGTCCGGGGCGTGCGGGTTGTGCTGGACGTAGTCCGGGTGCACGTGCCGGGCGAAGGCGGTCGCCGGGTCCTTGTCGTTGAAGACCAGGTTGAGGAAATCCTGGACGGTCTGCTTGTGCGTCTCGCTCATGTCTCCTGCGCCGGTCACCAGCGCCACCTCGTTGTCCACGCCCCCACTTCAGCAGCGCCCTGCCCGGTTCCGGAAAGACCGGTTTGGTCTGTGCTTATACCCTGGCGGCATGAGTGAGGTGGAGGTGCGGGAACTGCGCTACTTCCAGGCGGTCGCGCAGGAGCTGAACTTCTCCAGGGCGGCGGCCGGGCTGGGCATCGCGCAGCCCGCGCTGTCCAGGGCGATCCGCCAGCTGGAACGCCGCCTTGGCGTGCCGCTGTTCCTCCGGGACACCCGCCGGGTGGAGCTGACCGCCGCCGGGCAGGCCCTGGTCACCGAGTCCGGGCGGGTCTTCGACGCGCTGTCGGCCGCGGTGCACCGCACCCGGCGTTCCGGCGCGGTCACGCCGACGGTGGTGGTCACCGCGAAGGCGGGAGTGGCCACCGATCTGCTCCGCCGGATCGTGGCCGCCAACGCCGCGCAGTCGACCGAGGAGCGGGTGGAGGTGCTGGTCAGCGGGTACGGGGAGCAGTCGCCGATGCTCCGGGACGGCCGCGTCGACCTGGCCCTGATCGGCTCCCCGGCCGAGCACGCCGGGTTCGATGTGGCGCCGCTGCTGTGCGAACCGCGGGTGGCCGCGCTGCCTGCCGGGCACGAGCTGGCCGGCCGGGTGGCGCTGGAGTGCGCCGATCTGATCGGTCAGCCGATGCCGCGGTGGCCGGGCGCGGACCTGGCCGAGCGGGCCTACTGGGCGGGTCGTGATCATGATCTGCCGGACGGGCCAGAGGTGCGGGACAGCTCGCAGCTGCTGGAGATCATCGCCCTCGGCCAGGCGGTCGGACTGGTGCCGAGCACGCTGGCCAGGCTCAACCCGCGCTCGGACATCGTCTACCGGCCGGTCCGCGACGCCAGCCCGTACCGGACGGTGATCGCCTGGCCGGCCGGCTCGCGCTCGCCCTGGATCGCCCGCTTCGTGCGGGTGGCACTGGAGCTGGTCGGCGAACAGGCCCCATAGACGACGCGCCCGGTTCGATCACCCCGAACCAGCCCGGCAAGATCCCCCTCGCCGGTTCCCCCTGGCAATCGCCCTCCCCCTGCCACCCGGGCGCGCCGTCTGCCGGAAATACTCGTCGAGACCGGGCCCCCGGCACAGCGGGGAACTACTCAACCTCGGCTGGGGGAGTGCCCGGACAGCAGCGCCCGCGCGTCTTCTGGGGTGCCCGCGACGCCGAAGTAGGGCCCCTGGCCCGCGTCGCAGCCCAGTTCGGTGAGCCGCTGGGCCTGGTCCGCGTCGGCCACGTGCTCCACGATCACCGGCAGCTCCAGCACGTGCGCCAGCGCGATCAGGTCCGAGACCATCCGCTCCCTGGCGGGGTCGGCGCCGGTGCCGCCGAGTCCGGCCAGCGGCACCCGGTACACCTTCACCGCGTGCAGCGGCAGGTTCCGCAGGTGCGCCGGATCGGCCGGGTCCTTGCCGAAGCGATCCAGCAGGATCTCCACGCCCATCTCGGCCAGGATGGTCAGGGTCTCGATGGCCTCGGTGGCGTGCACCGGGACTGCGCTTTCCGGGACCTCCAACCACAGCCGCCGCGGCGGCAGCCCGGTCTCCCGCAGGATCGTTTGCACATCGCGCACCAGATCGGCGTCGCGGAGCTGGCGCGGGCACAGGTTCACGCTCACCGCGGGCGCCCGCTCGCCCAGTTCGGCCGACCAGGTCGCGGCCTGGGCACAGGCCAGCCGCAGCACCCACCTGCCCAGCCGCACGATCAGCCCGATGTCCTCGGCCAGCTCGCAGAAATCGTCCTGGACCAGCACGCCCAGCTCGGGGTGGTCCCAGCGCAGCAGCGCCTCCACCCCGCGCACCAGGCCGTCCCGCAGCCGCACCACCGGCTGGTACTCCAGGTAGAACTCCTCGTTGTCCATGGCCAGCGCGATGGTGGTGGCCATCTCGTAGCGGATCCGCTCGCGTTTGGCCCGGTCGGTGTCGAAGAGGGTCCACTGGCCGCGGCCGTCGGTTTTGGCCCAGTGCAGGGTGATGTCGGCATCGCGTAACAGGTCCGGGGTGCGCACGCCCTGCGCGGCGCGTTCCACCACGCCGGCGCTGGCCGAGACGGTCAGCCGGTGCCCGATGACCTGGATCGGCTCGCCGATGGCGGCCAGCACCCGCTCGGTGGCGGTCACCGCGGCCTGCGCGCTGCCGCAGCGGGGCAGCAGCACCGCGAACCGGTCCCCGCCCAGGTAGGCGGCCAGCGCGCCCGGCTCCCCGGCCACGCTGTCCCGGATCCGGGCGCCCACCTCCTTGAGCACCTCATCGCCGACCACCGGCCCGAGTCCGCCGTTGACCACCCGGAACCCGTCCAGGTCGAACAAGCACAGCGCCACCCGCGCGTTCGGTCCGGCCTGGCCGAGCAGGCCGTCCACCGCGGCGGTGAACCTGGCCCGGTTGGGCAGGCCGGTGAGCTGGTCGTGCAGGGTCTGGCGGCGCAGCTGTTCGTAGAGCAGGTGGCGCTGGGAGATGTCCTCGACCATGGCCATCCGGTAGGCGGGCGCGCCCCGGCTGTCGTGGATCAGCGCCACCGAGACGTAGGCCCACACCAGGTCGCCGTCGGGCAGCAGGAAACGCTTCTCGGTGCGGTACAACTCGACCTCGCCGGTGTCCAGCTCGGCCTCGCACCGGGTCAGCGCGGCCGCGTCCTCCGGGTGCACCAGCTCGACCAGGGTGCAGCCGGACAGCGCCGGGACCGGGCTGCGCAGGATCTCCTGCAGCGCGCCGTTGGCCTCCACGATCCGCCCGTCCAGGCCGGTGATCGCGATGCCGATGGGGGACACCGAGAACATCGCCCGGAACCGGGCGTCGCTGGCGCGCAGCGCGCTCTCCGCGTCGTCGCGGGCCCGCAGCACGGCCCGTTTGATCGTCTCCTGCTCGTCGAAAGTGCGCTCGCGCAAGGCATCGGCGTACCCGGCGGCCAGCGCGGCCATCAGCGCCACCACCCGGCTGGGCAGCTCGCCGTTCGCTGGTAAGTCCACTGTGGACAGTAAGTGGTCGCCGACTAGGCGCAGGGTCCGGTCCAGCACGGTGGGTCCGGTGTAGTGCGCGGCGACCAGGTCTTCGGCGACCTGCGCGGCGGGCACCGCGCTGAACGGGTCGGTGGTGAGGGCGGTGACCAGCCTACCGGTCAGGCCGAGCAGGAAGCTCTCGGTCTCCGGCCGGGACAGCGAGACGAAGCTCGTGCCGTAGACCTGTGCGGTCCAGGCTCGGGCGAACGCCGCGTGGTCAGCCATCCAGGGTCACCGCCGTCGCCCGACCGCCGCGTAGATCACCGACCGTTCGGGGTCCTCTCCGACTTCCTCCGGGCTGTCCGGCCGCCAGGCCGGGGTGAACACGATGCCGGGGGCGACCAGGTCGAAGCCGTCGAAGAGGATCTCCAGCTCGGCCCTGGTGCGCGAGGTCATCGGGTTCTGGCTGTTCTCATAGAGCTGCCGGACCTGCTCGGTGATGGCGGGCTGGTGCTCCACGGTGGCGTGCGAGAGCGCCAGGTAGCTGCCCGGCGCCATCGCGTCCCGGTACTGGGCCAGGAAGGCCTTGGGCTCGTCGGCGTGCGGGATGAAGTGCAGCAGCGCCACCATCAGCACCGCCACCGGCTCGTCGAAGTCGAGCAGCCGCCGGGCCTCTGGCGAGCCGAGGATGGACTCCGGATCGCGCACATCGGCCTGCACCACCGCGGTCTGTGGGTCCTGGGACAGCATCATCCGGCTGTGCGCAACCGCGACCGGCTCGTTGTCCACGTAGACCACCCGCGCCGCCGGGTCGACCTGCCGGGCCACCTCGTGCACGTTGCCCACGCTCGGGATGCCGGAGCCGATGTCCAGGAACTGCCGGATCCCGTTCCGCACGCAGAAGCGCACCGCCCGGCGCAGGAACACCCGGTTCAGCTGGGCGATCATCGGCAGGCTCGGCAGCAGTGCGATGGCCTTGCGGGCGAACTGCCGGTCGGACTCGAAGTTGTAGCCGCCCCCCAGGTAGTAGTCGTAGATGCGCGCCGCGCTCGGGCGCTCCACGTCCACACCCTGGGGCACCCAGCTGGACCTGGGGTTCTCGGTCATAGCAGCCTGCCTGCCATCCCGTACCAGCCCGCGTCCTCCGGCCGTTCGAGCTTCTCGGCCAGCGGCTCGGGCCGCCACAGCGGGGTGAACACGACACCGGGCTCGACCAGGTCGAATCCGTCCATCAACTCGATGCACTCCTGCTTCGTGCGGGTGATGACCTTGTTGGGACTGCGGTTGTAGAGGTCCTGGATCGCCTTGGCCGAGGGCGCCTGCTGTTCGAGGGTGCCGTGCGAGAGGACCAGGAAGCTGCCTGGTGCGAGCTGGTCGCGGTAGTGGGCGAGCACAGTCTTCACCAGGTCGGTGTCCAGCACGAAGTGCAACACGGCCACGATGAGCAACCCGACCGGCTGATCGAAGTCGAGTAATCGCCTGGTCTCCGGGGCCGCCAGGATGGTCTCCGGGTCCCGCAGGTCGGCGTGCACGATCGCGGCCCGGTCGCTGTCCTTGAGCATCATCCGGCTGTGCGCGACCGCGACCGGCTCGTTGTCCACGTAGACCACCCGTGCCTCCGGGGCCACCTCGTGCACGTTGCCGCTGGTGGGCAGGCCGGAGCCGATGTCGAGGAACTGGGTGATCCCGTTGGCCACGCAGTGCCGCACCGCGCGGCGCAGGAAGGACCGGTTCTCCCGGCACACCATCGGCAGCCCCGGGTGGATGCCGATCGCCTGCTGCGCGAAGGCGCGGTCGGCGGCGAAGTTGTAGCTGCCGCCGAGCAGGTAGTCATACACCCTGGCCGCGCTCGGCGCGTCCACGTTCACCTCGGTCGGCACCCACAGCCGACGATCGACCACGGTCACGGTTTCCGCCCCACAATCGCGTAGAACCCGGCCAGTTCGGGTTCGTCCGGCACGTCCGATGGCGACTCCGGCCGCCATTCCGGGGTGAACACCAGCCCCGGCTCGACGATGTCGAAATCGCCGAGGAACGAGGTGATCTCCGCGCTGGTCCGGGTGGTGACCCGGTTGGCGCGCTGGTTGTACAGGTCGCGCACCGCGTGCACCTGCGGCGGCTGCCGCTCCTCGGTGCCCTGGGACAGCGCCAGGAAACTGCCGGGCGCGAGCACGTCCCGGTAGCGCGCCATGAACCCGGCGGGTTCGTCCGCGTCCGGCACGAAGTGCAGCAGGGCCACCATGAGCAGCGCCACCGGCTGGTCGAAGTCGATCAGCGACCGGGTCTCCGGGGCGTTCAGGATGCCCTCCGGATCGCGCACATCGGCGTGCAGGATGACCGCGGAGTCGTTGTCCTTCAACATCAACTCGCTGTGCGCGACCGCGACCGGCTCGTTGTCCACGTAGACCACCCGCGCGTCCGGGTAGGCGGCCTGGGCGATCTCGTGCACGTTGCCGGTGGTGGGCAGGCCGGAGCCGATGTCGAGGAACTGCCGCACGCCGTGGCCGAGGATGTGCTGCACCGCGCGGCGCAGGAAGGAGCGGTTCTGCCTGCACACCATCGGCATGGTGGGCGCGACGGCGAGCAGTTGCTGGGCGAAGGCGCGGTCGACCGCGAAGTTGTAGCTCCCGCCGAGGAAGTAGTCATAGACCCGGGCCGCGGACGGTTTGGAGACGTCGACTTCCTTCGGCACCCAGCTCAGCCGCTGCTCCACGGCTCACCTTCCCTGCCCTGGTGACCGACCGGAACCGAGTGCGCCCGGTCCGTAGCGGTGAGTGTACTGACCGGAACGGTCCAGGCCATTCGTTCACACGATGGTCACCCCTTCGCCCCTACCAGAGGACTGTCGCGGCAGGTCAGGTTGGCGGTATGAACGCTGTTTCCCGCCGCCGGGTGCTCACCGCCGGCGCCGCCACCCTTGGCGCCGCCGCACTCGGCTCGTTGTTGCCGCCTTCCGTGCACCGCGCGCTGGCCCAGCCCGCCCCGGCCGGTGGCCTGCGCGATCTGCGCCACGTCGTGGTGCTGATGCAGGAGAACCGGGCCTTCGACCACTACTACGGCACCCTGCGCGGGGTGCGCGGCTTCGGCGACCGCAACGCCCTCGAACTGCCCGGTGGCGCCTCGGTGTTCGCCCAGCCCAGGGCGGGCGGCGAGCCGGTGTTGCCGTTCTCGGTGCGGCAGGCGGCCAAGGACGCCCAGCGGCCGGGCGCGGCGGTGCACTACATCGGCGACCTGGACCACGACTGGGACGGCGGGCACAAGGCCTGGGGCCAGGGCAGGCTGGACGGCTGGATCAGCGCGAAGTCCCCGGCCACCATGGCCTACTACGACCGCGCCGACATCCCGTTCCACCACGAGCTGGCCGACACCTTCACCCTGTGCGACGCCTACCACTGCTCGGTCTTCGGCGCGACCAACCCGAACCGGATGTACCTGATGACCGGCACGGTCGGATTCGAGCCGCCGCCCAACCAGACGCGTCGTTCGGTGCGCAACTGGGCCTACGCCGAGGACACCCACGCGGGCTATGACTGGACCACCTACCCGGAGCGGTTGCAGCGGGCCGGGCGGAGCTGGAAGGTCTACCAGGAGTTCGACAACTTCCAGGACAACGCGCTGGAGTTCTTCGCCCGCTTCAAGGCCATCGCCCGCAAGGCACTCGCGCCCGCCGGTGACTTCAAGAGCCTGGACACCTTCTACGGCAAGGTCAGGGACGCCGAACCCGGTGAGCGGCAACGACTGCTGGACCTGCTGGCCAAGGGCGTGGCCACGCTGACCGGTGAGGAGCGCGCGCTGTATGACCGCGGCCTGCACCGGGTGCCCACCGGCGGACTGGCCGCGGACCTGCGCGCCGACATCGCCGCCGGGACGCTGCCGCAGGTCTCCTACCTGGTGCCCTCGGCCCTGGACTCCGAGCACCCCGGCGCCTCCTCCCCGGCGGCCAGCGCGGGCATCACCTACCAGGTGCTGGACGCGCTGGCCTCGGACCCGGAGACCTGGCGGCACACCGCGCTGATCATCAACTACGACGAGAACGACGGCTACTTCGACCACGTGCCGCCGCCGGTCCCACCGCCCGGCACCCCGGACGAGTACGTGGACGGCCTGCCCATCGGTCTCGGTTTCCGGGTGCCCGCCACCATCGTCTCGCCGTGGACGGTCGGCGGCTACGTCAACTCCCAGGTCTTCGACCACACCTCGGTACTGCGTTTCCTGGAAGGCTGGCTGGGCGTGCGCGAGCCCAACATCAGCGCCTGGCGCCGCACCGTCGCGGGCGATCTGACCTCGGCCTTCGACTTCCACGGCCGCCGCCCCGGCCGGGTGCCCGCCGAACCGGCGCGGACCCCGCCCGCACTCTCCCGCTGGCGCCCGGCCCCACCGGCCAAGGCCGCGATGCCGGTGCAGGAACCCGGCGTCCGCCCAGCCCGCGCCCTGCCGTACCAGCCCGACGCGGCCGCCACCCTGGACGCCACCCGCACCCACCTGTTGCTGAGCCTGCGCAATTCAGGCCAGGCCAGCGCCCACCTGTCCCTGCACGCCTACGCCGGCGAGTTCCCCGCCCCACGCCACTACGACGTGGCAGGCGCCAAGACCGACGCGATCCCCCTCGCCGGCCCGACCTACCGGCTGACCCTGTTGGGCCCCAACGGTTTCCGCCGCGAGTTCGGCGGCAGCAAGGACAGCACGGCCGAGGTCGGGACCGAGGTCTCCGGCATCGACCGCCTACTCCGCCTGACCCTGCGTAACACCGGCGGCGCCCCGC
Source organism: Crossiella sp. CA198 (assembly GCF_052078295.1). NCBI lineage: Bacteria > Bacillati > Actinomycetota > Actinomycetes > Pseudonocardiales > Pseudonocardiaceae > Crossiella > Crossiella sp. CA198. The sequence continues at coordinate 440,929 of NZ_JBQJIM010000002.1, read as the reverse complement.
TGACCTTCGACGTCGCCGGCCGCAAGATCCGGGTGGCCCCACACACCGACCGCACCGTGCACCACTCCGCCGCACCCACCCGAGGCTGGTACGACCTCACCATCCGGGTCCAGGGCGACCCCACCTTCCACCGCCGCCTGTCCGGCCACATCGAAACCGGCCGCGACAGCACCAGCGGCTAACCCACCCCCGCGAGTGTTGGCCGTTGTCGTACGCCGAGTTGGCCCAAGTCGTACGCCGGTTTGGCCGTTCTGGACGTCGAGTTGGCCCAACTGGCCGACTCGACGTCCCGGTTCGGCCAACTCGGCGTCCGTAACGGCCAAACGGGCGTACGACAACGGCCAACACGCCGTCCATAACGGCCAACACGCGCGGGATTTAGCCGGTGGCTTCGTCCAGGGTGCTGAGGGTGGCTACTACCTGGTCGAGGAAGGCGTCGACCTCGTCCACGTTGTAGCCGCGGCGGCCCAGTGGGGGTTTGCTGAAGGTGACCTCGTCGACGTCGCGGGCGGTGACCGAATCCTTGCCCAGCAGGGTGGCCTCCACGCGGTCGAGGAAGGCGTCCACCTCGCCCTCGTCGTAGCCGCGGCGGAGCAGCGAGGAAGTGCTGAACTCCACGGTGCGGACATCGGTCGGGGTGAGTCCCCGGTCGTTCATGGCAGTCCTCCCCGGGTGGGTGACCGCCGCAGTATCACGCCGGGCCGGGGTGGTTGCGGGCTCAGCGGGTCAGGCGTCACCCGTCGGGGTACCCGCTGTCCCCGGAGCGAGTGTGACGCGGATCCCGGCGAGCACCACGTCCAGCTTGTTCCCGAACCAGACATCCTGATCTTCGACCATGGCCTGGAAGGCGATCCGGCGCAGATCGGCGTCGAGTTCGGGGTCCGGGAAGGAGTCCTGGATCCGCTGGCCCACCGCCGCCGGGCCCAGCCGCCGGGTGTCCACCGCGGTCACCGCGGACTCGTCCACCATGTCGATCACCACATCGGTGGCCAGCAACGCGGCCTCTGCCGGGAAACCCAGGCTGATCAGGTGCCGGACGACCGGCAGCGAGCGGGCGCCGAAGGGGTCGGTGGACCAGGACAGCCCGGCCACGGCCTGCCGGATGCCCGGGTACTCGGTGAAGATCCGCCAGCGCACCCAGGCCTCGCCACGCAGCAACTGTTCCCAGTCCGGGCCCAGCTCGGGCTGGGGCGCGCGGTCGGCGACCCGTTCGACCGCGGCCCGCACCAGATCGTCCCGGTCGGTGACGTGCCGGTACAGCGCGGCGTGGGTGGCGCTGAGCCGCTGGGCCACCGCGGTGACCGTGACCTCCTCGAAGCCGACACCCAGGACCGCCTCGGCGATGAGGTCCCGGCTCAACCGGGGGGCGGGACCCGGTCGGCGTCGGCCGCCCTCCGGCGGAGAAGTAGTCACGATCAAGAACCTACCCGCTCAGCGGGGGTGTCACGCTGAGGCAGAAGACGCAACGCCTCCAGCGCGAGGTGTAACTCGCTCAGTGCTTTCGGGCTGGTCAGCGACAGGCCGGTGAGGTCCTCCAGCCTGCGCAACCGATACCGGACCGTGTTCCGGTGGCAATGCAGCTCGGCGGCCGCGGCACTGGTCGCGCCGTCGTGGCCGAGCCAGCTCCGCAGCGTGGTCAGCAGCAGCTCCCGGTCCCGTGCAGGCAGCTCCAGCACCGGGCCGAGCGCGGCCTGGGCCACCGCGCGGGCCGCCTCCGGGGCGCTGGCCAGCAGGATCGGCACCGGCGCCCGGTCGTGCCGGATCACCCCCGGGCCGTGCGGGCCGACTGCGGCGCGGGCCAGTCCGGCGGCGTGCCGGGCGGCCGGGGTGGCCTCGATCTGGTGGTACTCCGCGCTCACCCCGACCCTGGCCCTGGTGTGCCCGGCCAGCTGCAGGCACAACTGCTCCGGCGATCCGCTGGGGGACAACAGCACGATGCCTGCCTGGGCGTCGATCTCCTGTCGCCACACCGAGATCGTGCCGCGCAGCCGCAGTCGCTCCTCGATCCGGGGCAGCGCGGGCGTGTCCGCGACCACCACCAGGAACCGCCCGCCCGCTGGCAGCCGGAGGTCCGCGGCGCAGTCCAGCAGCGACCGCCCGGCCGCGGACTTGCCGGTGAACAACGCCTCCAGCAACGCCGAGCGGACCTCGGTGTCGGTACGCGCCCGGTCCTCGCTGGCCAGCCGGTGGCCCTCGGCGAGCGCGGCGGAGTAGGTGTCAATGAAGGTCCACAGCGTGGTCGCGGCGGCCAGCACCGCACGCTGGTCACCCAGGTCCGAGCCGGCCGCGCTGACGAAGGTCTCCCACATGAACTGCCCGCCGATGCGGTAGCTGCGCAGGGTCGCCTCCACCGGGAAGCCCTGCTCGGCGCGGCGACGGCCGAGCACCCTGGCCGCGTCGGTGCCATTCCAGGACGGGCTGTCCACATCGCGCAGGCCCTGCATCAGATTGGCCTCGCACTCGGCGACCAGATCGGCGAAGCTGACCAGCCGGTCGTCCTGGTAGGCGGGCACCTCGGCGCGGATCCGGGTGGCCAGCGCAATGGCGAGCCGGGGCACCTGACCGGTCAGCTGCCTGGCCAGCCTGCGCACCGCGCCCGGGAAACTCGGGGTCGTCACCGCCGTCGCACCGCCCAACCTCGTTGTTGTGCGCGAGCACAAAAGAGGACGGGTCAAGGCTGTGCTCGCACCCATTCCACCACAGCGTGACCGCGATCACGATTGGTCCGGGGCCACCCTGTTCACGGAAGGGACACCTGGTGTCGATGACGACGTTGCGTGCCCTGGTCTTTGCCCTGGTGACAGCCTTGACGGTGCTGGTGGTGGGCGCCGGATCGGCCGCAGCCGCGGTACCGCCGACCGAACCCGGATCACCGCCCGGAGCCAACAACTGGGCCTGCAAGCCGAGCAAGGCCCACCCCGAACCAGTGGTGCTCGCGCATGGAGCCAGCGCGAACATGACCGTGAACTGGCTGACCCTGTCCCCGCAGCTCAAGGCCAGGGGCTACTGCGTGTTCGCGCTGACCTACGGGGTGCCTGCCGGGACCCCGTTCCCGATCAACCAGATCGGCGGCAGGCTGCCGATGGAGCAGAGCGCCCAGGAGTTCGGCGCGTTCGTGGACCGGGTGCTCAAGCACACCGGGGCCCGCAAGGTGGACATCGTCGGGCACTCCGAGGGCAGCCTGATGCCCAACCACTACGTGAAGTTCCTCGGCGGCAAGGACAAGGTCAACCGCTACGTGGCGCTGACCCCGCTGTGGAACGGCACCGAACTGCTCGCCCTGCCCAAGCTGCTCGACTTCGCCCGCAAACTCGGCCTCGGCCCGATCATCGACGGCATCATGGGGCCGGTGTTCCCCTCCGCGCTGCAGTTCCTCAACGGCTCGGACTTCCTCAAGAGGCTCAACCAGGACGGCGTCGCGGTGCCTGGGGTCAGCTACACCAACGTGATGACCCGTTACGACCAGGCGGTCTGGCCGCACACCAGCGGCTGGATGCACGCGCCCAACGCCAAGAACTATGTGCTGCAGGACCTGTGCCCGCTCAATCTCTCCGAGCACGTCCTGGTCGCGGTGGACCCGCTGGTCGCCCAGCTGGTGTTCAACGCGCTGGATCCGGCGCACGCCAAGCCGATCCGCTGCTGACCTGAGCACCGCGACCCACCCTCCACTGTGGACGGTGGGTCGCGGTGTGCTCAGCCTGCCAGGAACCGCCGGATCAGCTTGGCCACCTCGGCCGGGTGTCGCGTGACCATGGCGTGTGAGCTGCCGATCCGCTCGACCTGCACATTCCACACGTCGTCGAGTGCGGCCAGATCCCGGTCCAGGCCACGGCGGAACGCCTCGGCCAGCTCCGGGAACTGTTGCTGCGCTGGCAGGTTCTCGGTGGCCACGACCACCAGCAGCGGTGACTTGGCGGCCAGGCAGGCGCCGATGTGGTCCTCGTCCAGGGCAGCCCTGGTCTCGGCGATGATCTCGGCCAGCGGTCCGGTGACCGCGGCGGCCTGCTCGTCGAAGAGCACCCGCAGCCGGTCGATCTCCTTGTCCCGCAAGGCCGGATCCAGGCCGGGGTAGTTCTCCGGCGTGGTCAGGAAACCACGCAGGCCGTCCAGGTTCACCGCGCCCGGACAGCCCGGCCTGCCTGCCCAGCGGGTGGCCACCATGCCGCCCAGCGACATGCCGGCCACCGCCGGGTTGCCCAGGTCCAGCTCGGCGATCACCGCCTCGACATCGGCCAGTGCCGCCGCCCAGCTCCACGGCCCGGTCCCGGAACCGCCGTGCCCGCGCAGGTCCATCAGGACCACCCGGTAGGTCGCGGTCAGCTCCGGGAGCAGTGGATCCCAGTGCGCCATCGAGCCGCCGAGTCCGTGCAACAGCAGTAGCGGCGGGCCGTCCCCGCCGTGGTCCCGCACCGCCAGCGGCACCGGACCGGACTCGACCACCAGCTCCATCATGTTGTCCCCCATGCGAATCCGTCCTTTCGGGTGAGTAGCCGGACGCGGACGGACTCGGTGCGCACGCCACCGTCGGGATGCCGGTCGAGCTTGTTCCGGTTGACCAGGTCGTGCACGCCCTGCCGGGTGACGCCGAGCATCGCCCCGGCCACCGAATACGGCACCGCCTCGGTGGCCGGGTGCCCGACCCGGCGTGCCACGACCTGGCCCAGCGGCGTCTGCCACCACTCCAGCGGCGGGTCGAACGGCTCATCGCCCGGTGAGAACGCGCTGATCAGCCGGGTCACCGCATGCGTGGCCAGCAACTCGTTCCGGCCGAGCAGTTGCGCTGCCTGGGTTTCCACCGCGGCGCGCAGGTAGCTGCGCACCGCGGTCAGCGGATCGGCCGACTGGAGCAGGATCTCCAGCGGGTCGAGCAGCCGCTGCTCGCTCAGCCGCAGCAGCTGCGCGACGAGGGCGGTGTGGAAGGACGTCGGGACGGGCATCGAGTACCTCCGCTTGCTACTTGACGGCAAACGTAAAGTACTTGACGCCAGGCGTCAAGGAGTCGGCGGCGCATCAGAACGCCTGCCGCCGGGTCACCTGGAACGCGCTGATCAGCCAGTCCCCGCCGGTGCGCACCACGACCGCGGTGGTCACCGAGTCGCGCTCGGGCGCGGGGGCATTCGCCTCGGGCAGCGTGCTGCCGCCGGAGTTGACCACCACCGCGACCTCCGGGCTGAGGTACTTCACCGCGGGCGGCGCGGCCCCGGCGGACCCGCCGCCGAGCTTGACTCCCTTGAGCGGACCGGCGAACAGCTTGGCGTGTCCCGCTTCCAGTTCGGCGCGGCCACGGATGTGCAAGCCGTGGAAGGTGACGTAGTCGACGTCCTCGGTGAACTGGGCGGCGTAGGCGGTGGCGTCGCCGTTGTTCCAGGCCTCGACCAGACGCTGGAAAACTGCACTGATATCGGACATGCGGATGCTCCTTCGGTACTGGATGATCCGCGTGGCGTCCCGGCTATCCTGGGTGTGCGTCACCGGACGCGGGAGCCGCCACGCGGTGCTTGCGAGCCACTTCTCGGCGCGGTGTTGACGCACCGCGCCGAGAAGCTCGTCAGTCCACTTCGGACTGGACGTCTGTGGTGGGCCCGAACGGCGGCAGCTGACCTGGTCGCGCACCGCGTGCGTGCCAGTCGCGCCACCAGTCCGCGCCCTCGATGGTGTTCTCCCGGATGCTCTCGGCCACCCCGCGCACCCAGCGCTGCTCGGCCTCGATCATGGTCACCCGGTACTCCAGTTCGATCCAGGCCAGCGCGGGCAATCCCTGCTCCCGCAACATGGCCATCACCGCGCGCAGCCCGTCGGCGTGCTCGGCCAGGGTGTCCGCGCGCTGGGTGAGTAGCTGCTCGGCCTCCTCCGGCGGCAGGATGCCGAGCAGGGACACACCTGCCTCGAACCGTGGATATTCCTTGTGCGGCACCGAGATCAGCTCGCGCAGCCAGTCGTTCAGCTCGGTCAGTCCGGTCGCGGCCAGCCGGTAGCGGGTGCGCTCCGGCCTGCGGCCGTCCCGTTCGGCCTCCACCGCCTCGATCAGGCCGTGCTTGGCCAGCGATTCGACCACCGTGTACAGCGTGCCCCAGTTGAGCTTGACGCTCTCGTCCTTGTGCCGTTCGCGCAGCGTGGTGGCCATCTCGTAGGGGTGCATCTCGCGTTCCCAGAGCAGCGACAGCAGTGCCAGGGCGAGGGGATTCGAGCGGCGGTACTGGGTGGCCATCTCTGCTCCGTTCCGATTACTCGGTTCCGAATATACGGCGACGAAGGTCCCCTGGCAACCAGGACCCGCTCCCGCCGGGGGACGAGCCGGTTCCCCTCCCGGTGGGAGGTGTCCGGCAGCCGCGCTGACCAGGCTGGATCTCGTGGATCTCCGATACTGGCTGGGCAGCGCGGTCGACCAGGCACAGGACTGGGCGGCCGGGTTCGGCCCGGTCACCCCGCATCCGGCGAACGCGGTCAGCGACGCCGACTTCGGTCGCGCCTTCGCCGAGTTCGGCGAGCGGATGCGGGACAACTACCCGTTCTTCCACCCGCGCTACGCCGCGCAGATGGTCAAGCCACCGCATCCGGCCGCGATCACCGGCTACCTGGCCGCGATGCTGCTCAACCCGAACAACCACGCCCTGGACGGCGGCCCGGCCACCGCCCGGATGGAACGCGAGGTGATCGCCCAGCTGGCCGGGATGTTCGGGCTGCCGGCCCACCTCGGCCACCTGACCACCAGCGGCACCATCGCCAACCTGGAAGCGCTGTTCGTGGCCAGGGAAACCCACCCCGGCAAGCTGGTGCTGCACAGCGCGGAGGCGCACTACACGCACGGCCGGATGTGCCAGGTGCTCGGCGTGCCCAGCGAACCGGTGCCGGTGGACAGCCTGGGCCGGATGGACATGCTTGCCCTGGAACGGAAACTGCGCCGGGGCGACGTCGGCACCGTGGTGCTCACCCCTGGCACCACCGGACTCGGCGCGGTGGACCCGATCCACGAAGCCCTCGCGCTGAAGGAGACCTACGGCGTCCGGATCCACGTGGACGCGGCCTACGGCGGCTTCTTCGCGCTGCTGGCGGGGGAGTTGGGCGTGCCGGCCGAACCCTTCGCCGCGATCCGGCACTGCGATTCGGTGACCGTCGACCCGCACAAGCACGGCCTCCAGCCCTACGGCTGCGGCGCGGTCCTGTTCGCCGATCCCCGAGTGGGGCGCTTCTACCGGCACGATTCGCCCTACACCTACTTCACCTCCGACGAACTGCACCTGGGTGAGATCTCCCTGGAATGCAGCCGGGCCGGCGCCGCCGCGGCCGCGCTGTGGCTGACGCTGAAGGTGCTGCCACTGACCAGATCCGGGCTCGGCGGGGTGCTCGCGGCCGGTCGGCGAGCCGCGCTGCACTGGGCCGAGCTGATCGAGAAGTCCGAAGAGCTGACCCTCTACCAGCCGCCGGAACTGGACATCCTCACCTACTTCCCACAGCGCGACTCACTGTCCGAAGTGGACGGAGCATCGGCGCGGGCACTCGCCGCGGGCATGGCCGATCCGGCCGACCCGGTCTACCTCAGCACCCTGCGCGTACCCGCCGCCGACCTCAGCCGCCGCCACCCCGGCCTGCGCGCGGACGCGGCCTGCGCCCGGGTGCTGCGCAGTGTGCTGCTCAAACCCGAGGCGGAGCCGTGTGTGGACCGGCTGCACCGGCGGGTCACCGAACTCGTACGGCAACGGGAGGACACATGATCACCACCACCCTGGACCGCCTGGTGCGCAAGGGCACCCCGGCCGACGTCCCGACGCTGACCCGGCTGCTCGCCGAGTCCTTCGCCGCGGACCCGCTGGTCGAGTGGATCTTCCCGGACCCGCGGCAACGGACGGCGCTGCTGCCGCGGATGTTCCGGGTGTTCCTGGACCTGTCCCTGGCCAACCACGGCGTCTACACCACCGTCGACCTGGACTCCGTGCTGCTCACCCTGCCGCCGGGCGCCACCGAGCTGACCGGGTTCCAGCAGGCCGAACTGGACCGCCGGTTCACCGCCGCGCTGGGTCCGGAAGCGGCCAAGGTGCGGGCCATCGGCGGACTCCAGGACGCCGCGCACCCGCAGGACCAGCCGCACTGCTACTTCAGTTTCGCCTGCGTGGCCCCGGATCTCCAGCACACCGGCCGCGGCCGGATGCTCGCCCCGTACGTGATCGACCGCTGTGACCGGCTCGGCCTGCCGATCTACCTGGAGGCCAGTTCGCCCGGTGGCGCGGCCGCGGCCCGGCTGCTCGGCTTCACCGCGCACGGCCAGGACATCCGGCTGCCCGAGGGCCCCAGCCTGCGCCCGATGTGGCGCGCGCCCAGGACAGTCCGATGACCCCGCGACTGTGGACCGCGAGCGAGATCGAGGCCGGGTCACCACCGCCTGCCGACCTCCCGCCACTGGCACGGATCCTGCGCTGGGCCAAGGACTTCCTGGTCCCCGGTCACCCCGATCTCGGCCGCACCGGCCCGGTCTGCCCGTACACCCGCCCCGCGCTGCGCCGGGACCTGTTCCACCTCGGCCTCGGCGGCCCAGGCGACCTGTGCGAGACCCTCACCGGCCTGCGCGCCACCCACACCGCTGCACTGTCCATAATGGACTCTTCCGACGCCGAGCTGCTCACCTACGTGCTCGTGCTGCCCGAAGCCGATCCGGACGAGATCGACGCGGTGCAACGGGAACTCAAGTCCGAGTTCGTCGGCGACGGCCTGATGCTCGGCCAGTTCCACCCGCACTGCGCCGAACCCGGCCTGTGGAACCAGGAGTTCCGCCCACTGCGCTCACCGTTGCCGCTACTGGCCATCCGGCGGCTGCTGCCGGTCGACCTGCCGTTCCTGCTGGCCGAACCGGGCCACCTGGACGCCTACCTGGCCCGGTTCGCCCCGGGTATCCCGGCTCGGTTGCGGGCCCAGCTCATCTTTCGCTGAACCGCGACCGGGGACTTTTCCGTTGTCCGGTCCTGACCAGGCAGTGACGACGAAGGAGAACGGCATGCCTCTGTTCGGCAGCGGTGGACGGCACCGGAAGACGGCGACCATCGGCGCGGCCGCGGTGCTCGGCGTGGCTGCGCTGACCGGCGGCGCGATCGCGATCAGCACCGGCACCGGTGAGGCGGCGGAGTCCTGCGCGGGCCTGGACACCGCGCTGCGCAACAACCTCAGCTTCATCCAGGGCCAGCAACGGAATCCGGACGCGCTCTCCGCCGCGCGCATCGCCAACCGGCAGGCAGTGGTCGACCTGATCCAGCAACGCCGCCAGACCGCGGGCTGCACCGGCTCGGTCAGCCCCGAAACCCCTGGCCAGGGCGGAAACGCGGCCCCGCCGCCCAGTAGTCCCAGCGCCGCCCCGGCCCCGGGCGGCGGCGCGGGCGAGGTGGTCTGCCGCGGTAACACGGTCACCCTCTCCGCAGAGGGCGGCGTACCCAGCGCGACCAGCAACCAGTTCCCGGTCGGCACCCTGCTCAAGGTGACCAACCTGGACAACAACAAGTCCGCCACGGTGCCGGTGACCGGCCCCTCCGGCAGTTGCGTGCTACTCAACAGCAGCGCCTTCGAACAGGTCAGGGAACCCGGCAAGTTCCTGATCCGGCGGGTGGTCATCACCCGCGTGCGCTGAGCCAACCGAAAGGAGTCCGGCCCGCCTGCGCAGGAGCAGGCGGGCCGGACGGTCCACTGTGGACAGATCAGACCGAGCCGACGTACTGGCCGATCCAGCTGCGGAAGTAGGGCACGTCCACGTAGATCGACGGGCCGGTGGCGCAGCGCGGGTCGCCGTTGCCGGAGCGGCTGGTCGCGCCGACCAGCTGCCACGCCCCGCCGACCTGCTTGACCTGCGGACCACCCGAGTCGCCGTAGCAGGCACCCTGGTTGCCGCCGGGGTTGTTGGTGCAGATCTCAGCGGCCGCGTTCATCCCGTTGGTGCACCGGTTGTCCGCGACGATCGAGGTGTTCAGCTCCTTCAGGTAGGTCGCCGCCCCCGAACCGCTCGGGTTGGTCGCGCCCCAGCCGATGATGCGGGTGGCGGTGCCCACGGCGCCGGAGGTCGAGGCCAGCGGCACGGTCGCCTGGCTCACCGGGGAGGCCAGCTCCAGCAGCGCCAGGTCGGCGGAGGAGTGCCGCAGCACCCGCTTCACCGCGGCGGTGCTGCCACCCTGGTTGCGGTACAGCGAACCCACCCGCACCTGCCGCGGCGCGGTGTTGGTGCAGTGCTTGGCGGTCACCACCCAGGTCGGCTTGATCAGCGAACCACCACAACCGGTGTCCAGCGACACCATGAACGAGTAGGTCTGGGTCGCGTTGCCGCCACCCACGATCAGCGGCGACACGTCCTCGCTCGGCGCCGGAGCGGCCGAGGCGGAACCGGCCAGACCGGTCACGGCGGCGGCCGCGGCAACGAACAGGCTCACCGCGATACGACGAATCCTCATGGAAAAGCGCTCCTTCCCGTCCACCGGTCACCCGCGAAGCAGGGGGGCGGGGACCGTTAATCGGACGGTGGTGTTCGGGCTTCGCACAGAGAATCCGTCACGGGCCGCCGCTGAGGGAAGGGCCGGAATTTCACACGCCGGAGAGTGAAACGGTCCCTACCTTTGGCCGGGTCCGGACAGCGCGCCGGTGACTCAGTATGTCCGGTCGCCAGAGGTCAGCGAACCGGTGCCAGACCATCGGCCGCTTGTTTCACCAGGCAGGACACTCCCTAGAGCCTCAGTGTGACGACTCCGTTGCTCTACGTCGACGACTCCGGTGCGAACGCCAGCCGCTGGGCGGTCTACGGCTGGGTCGAGATGAACATCGCCGACTGGCGACCGGCCCTGCGGGCGTGGCTGGATTGGCGGCAACACCTGTACGAGGCGATCGGCCTGCCTGCCAGCTACGAACTGCACGCCACGAAATTCGCCAACGACTGCTCAGCCCTTGCCCGCCCCACGCAGCTTGGCCTTGAACGCCCGGCGAGCCACCGGCCCCAGGTTGTCCACCACCTCCGCCAGCACCGCCAGCTGTTCCAGCGCGGCCAGCCCGTCCTCGGCCCCGCGCGGATCCGCCGCCGCCCACAGCTCGATCCCGATGAAACTGGCCGCCACCGCGCGCGCCAGACCTCGTGGATCGGCCAGGTCGCCGAGAGGGGAGGCGGCCAGGATGCGCTGCAGCACGAGTTCGATCTCGGCCACCCACAGGTCAAGGGCGGTGCGGGTGGCTTCGGCGAGTTTGGGGTCGCCCTGGGCGCCTGCCAGCATCTGGGCCAGCACGGTCACGTTGCCCGCGGCGCGTTCCTCGTGTTGCAGGGCGCGGCCCAGGTTCAGCAGGTCGCGCAGGTTGTCGGTTGTGGCGAAGCGGTCGCGGTAGGCCTCGACCCGGTTCTGGGTGGAGACCAGGCAGGCCGCGCCGAGCAGTTCGTCCACGCTGCCGAAGTGGTAGAAGATCAGCGCCTGGTTGACGCCCGCCGTGTTCGCGATGGACCGCGCCGACACGCCGCTGATGCCCTGGGCGCGGATCGTCTCGATCGCGCCGTCCATCAGCCGCCTGCGGGTCTCCGCGGTGCGGGCGTCCTTAGTCACGCAGTTCCTCCCGGTAGGGCCGGACGGTCGCCGGCACCCGAGCCGCCGCGGTGTCCCAGTACCGGGCGGTGAACCTGCCGCGGTAACCGAACAGCGGGCCGGCCCAGCGACTGGACACCCGCACCTCGATCCGGAACTCCGCGGCCTGCTCGTCATACCACTCGCGGACCTCGGCGTGCGCGAGCAGCGCCCTGGGCACCCGCAGGTCCAGCAGGCCCGCGCGCAGCCGCTGCTCGCCACTGCGGATCAGCAACCCACCGCGGGAGTCCACCGACAGGTCGAGGTCGACCGCCACGTGCTGGTGGGTGCCAAGGTAGTCGACCACGCGGCCGCGCCGGGCGCTGTGCACCATGGTGGCGTCGAAGCGACGGCGTAACCCGTTGCCCAGCTCGAAGGTGCGTACGAAGGTCACCGTGTCCCGGCCGAAATCGTCCAGGTAGGCGTAGTTCTCGATCACGAACGGCACGTCCCTGCCGGTTTCCGGGAACAGGATGTTGCGGGTCGCGCCCAGCCGCAGGAACGGCACGGTGAAAGCGGATCCGCGCCAGATCTCCTCCATCACGCCCTCGCCGACGCAGGCCACGCCGTCGGCGCTGCTGAAGCCGAACCGGCGCTGCAACTCCGGGTGCAGGCGGTCGAAGTCGGCGCCCAGCGCGGTGCGGAAGATCGAATCGGTCTTGGTCAGGGCGGTGGTCATGGCAGCTCCAAACGGGACAGGGTGGCCGGGGCGGTGGCGGCGAGGGCATCGGGCGGGCGGCGCAGGCAGCGCCGGGCGGCCGGGACACCGGGAGCGGGCGGGGCGAACAGCGCGAGCAACGCGGTGGCCAGCGCGGTCGGCCAGGGCGTGAGCAGCAGGGTGACCAGGGTCAGCAGCAGCCGGACGGCGAGGTCGGCCAGGGCCCGGCGCAGCGCGGATTCGGGGCTGATCCCCTCCTCCAGCCACAGTCGCAGCCGGTCGAAGGACCACGCCGTGGCCCAGCCCATCAGCGGCCGGAACAGCAGGTCGGCCAGCGGCCCCAGCCTGCCCCAGCCCGGCCGGTAGTCGTAGCCGGTGATGAACCGGACGCCGTGCGGGCCGGGCCGGTAACGCCAGTACCCCGAACCGGAGCGGATCAGCGACAGCGGGTGGGCGGAGGCGAAGCGCAGCGCCGAGGTGCTCGACCCGTCCGGGGAACGCCGCTCGCCGACGCTGACCCCGGCCCCGGCCACGCCGAAGGTGGCGTACCGGAAGTGCTGGGGCTCGCCCGGCGCAGGCGGCAGGTACTCGATGCGGTGGAAACGCAGGTCCCAGCGCTGGTGCTGGGCCGGATCCTGGGTGCGTGCCCACAGCGCCGCCGGGTCCGCCTTGATCGTGTTCTCGATGTAGAGCCGCATGTCACCCCCACTGTTGAGCGATTGCTCAAATCAATGGGCGCAGCGTAACCGTTCTTGAGCACTCGCTCAAGTGGCTAGCCGGTGATCCAGCGGATGCCGTAGTTGCCCGCGACCGGGTCCGGCACCACCAGGTGTGCGGTGTGGTACTGCCCGATCCAGAGCTGCTGCTCGTTGGCGGGCTCGCCGTCCGGGCGGAGATAGCCGAGGCAATCGGCGGGCACGGCGGCCGGGTCGAAGTGCACCTGGAGCAGATAGTCCTTGGCGCCCATGGGCAGTCGCCGCTCGTGGTGGTCGGCGGGCGCGTCGCCGGTGAAGGTCAGCTCGTAGTCCAGCACCGCGGTCTCGCCCTCGGCCAGCGGGCGCTCCAGCAGCAGCTCGGCCAGCAGTATCCCGGCGGTGGGATCGGTGCGCACGCGGCCGATCCGGCAGCCCGCGGTGTCGTGCAGGGTCGGCAGCGGCTGGTCCAGGCGTTCGCCGTGGTAGTAGACAAAACCGCGGGTAACGCCGTCCCGCTTGGCCCGCACCACCTCGCGCACCCGCAGCAGCCGATGCGCGAAATCCGGGCCCAGGTGGTAGTTCTCCTGCACCAGCAGGCGTTCCAGCCTCGGCTGGCGGGTCCGGCGGCGCAGCATGGCCAGGTCGGTGCGCGGATCGGCCGGATCCTCATCGGCCAGCAACGCGCCGAGTGAACCGGGCGGCAGGCCGAGCACGCTCTCCAGGGCGGCGATCTCGCCGTCGCCCGCGGGGGCCACGCCACTGCATCGCCAGTCACTGAGCGTGGTCAGATCGAGACGCGAACCGCGGGCGGTCAGCTCGCGCTGGATGTGCTCCAGGGTCAGTTCGCTGCGCTGGATGGCCAGATCCAGCGCCCGTCCGAACGGACCGTCGGCGAGGGCCCCGGCGAGCGGGTCAACGCTGTTGCTGAAGTCCTTGTCCGAGAACGGATCCCGTTCGGACCGACCCGATGCGGCCGCCATGTTCCCCTCCCTCCGGCGAGGGCGAGACTACCTGCCGAAAGGCAACCTTCTTGCCCTCTCGGAAAGACTGGTGCGACGTCACCGAGTACGCGTTCAGTTAACAGATTTCGTCACAGATTTTGGCCACCGGATCGGCGTACGGCGATGGTCGTGACGACCAGCCCGTCGGCCACCAGCCAGCGTCCGGAAAAGCCCTCGACCGGACCGGGAACCAGCAGGTCAGCCCGGAAGGAACCGGCCGAAGGGCCGACCGTGAGCCTGGCCTCCTCGAAGCCCAGCCAGCGCCGGGCGAGCGGGAACCAAGCCTTGTAGACCGACTCCTTCGCACTGAACAACAACCGGTCCCAGTGCACGGCGGGCTCGCGCCGGGACAGTGTGCTCAGCCAGTCCCGCTCCTCGGGCAGCGAGACCGCGTCCAGCACGCCCTCGGGCAGTGGCGCGTGCGGTTCGGCGTCGATCCCGATGGTCTGGACCGCGCGGTCCTCGGCCACCGCGGCGGCCCGGTAGTCGTCACAGTGCGTCATGCTGCCGACGATCCCGTCCGGCCAGATCGGCGCCCCGCGCTCCCCGCGCAACAGCGGCCGGGCGGGGCGGCCCAGTTCGGCCAGCGCGCGCCGGGCGCAGTGCCGGACCGTGGTGAACTCGCGCCGCCGCTTCTCCACCGAACGGCCCAGCAGGGCCTCCTCCTCGGGGAAGAGCACGGCCTCCGGCGGATCGCCGAACGCCTCGGCCACGGCGATGCCCGGCGGCAGGATCTTCTCAAGCACGGCATCAAAGTACCTGGAGCAGCGAGAATTCCGGCCCTTGACCTCTACCTAAGTCGAAGTTGTTGGCTTTGAGGCATGACAACTTCGATCCCCGCCACGAACCGCCTCAAGATCGCCGTCATCATCAGCAGCACCCGCAAGGGCCGGCTCGGTCCCGCGGTGGCGCACTGGTTCCTCGGCGAGGCCGCCACCAACCACGAGGTCGAGCTGGACCTGGTCGACCTGGCCGACGGCGTGGACGGCTTCGCCACCCGGATCGCCGACGCGGACGCCTTCGTGATCGTCACTCCCGAGTACAACCACGGCTACCCGGCACCGTTGAAGGAGGCGATTGACGCCTCCTACAGCGAATGGCGGGCCAAACCGGTCGCCTTCGTCAGCTACGGCGGCATGTCCGGCGGCCTGCGCGCGGTGGAGCAGCTGCGCCAGGTGCTGGCCGAGATGCACGCGGCCACGGTGCGGGACACCGTGAGCTTCCACTCCGTCTACGAGAAGTTCGACGCCAATGGTCCGCTGGCCGAGTTCGAGCACAGCGCGGCCGCGGCCAAGGTCCTGCTGGACCAGCTCATCTGGTGGGCCGACGCGCTGCGTGAGGCCCGGGTCAAGCGGCCCTACGCGGCCTGAACCCAGCGGATCAGTCCACGGGATGCGGTTCTGGAGGTCCGCATCCCGTGGACATCCCCGGCGTGGCGGGTTACCGTTTCCGAGTCAGTTTGAGAGCGCTCTCGCGCCGCCGCCACGGTGTCTTCAGCCGTGCGGAGGTGTTCCTTTGCGAGTCCAGCGGAGTTCCCGCGAGACCACCGGAACCGTCGTCACCGTGCTCGTGGTGGTGGCCGGTCTGCTGCTCGGTGGGCTGG
Organism: Crossiella sp. CA198; assembly: GCF_052078295.1. NCBI lineage: Bacteria > Bacillati > Actinomycetota > Actinomycetes > Pseudonocardiales > Pseudonocardiaceae > Crossiella > Crossiella sp. CA198. Next base: position 425,405 of record NZ_JBQJIM010000002.1, on the reverse strand, counting down.
TGCTGACCAGCCCGCGCACTGACGCCGCCATCCCGAAGATCGATCACAGCAAGCACGGCATCCGGCCGGATCCGGCGCAGGAGGCCGCGTTGCTGGCCCAGGCCGCCGCGCCGGTGCGCGGATCGGAGTTCCGGGCGGACTGCGTGAGCAGCCACCGCGCCGGGGACGATCCGATCGTCTACCCGAACCAGCCGGGCGTCTCGCACCTCCACGAGTTCTTCGGCAACCGCAGCGCCAACGCCCGCTCCACCCTGCACTCGCTGGCCGCGGGCACGACCAACTGCGATCCGCGGGTGGATCTGTCCTCCTACTGGACGCCGACGCTGTACCAGCACGGGCAGCCGGTGCCGCCGGAGCGGGTCACCGTGTACTACCAGGGCATCACCGAACCGCGGCGGGCGGTGGCACCACCACTGGGCCTGCGTTACGTGGTCGGCAACGCACTGGCCAGGACCGCCGAGGAGAACCCGCACGCGCGCTGGTCCTGCCTGGGCGCGTCCGAGTCCAGCCGGGACTTCCTGCTCTGCCCGCCGGGTTCGAAACTCCAGACCTACCTGGACTTCCCGACCTGCTGGGACGGTGTCCGGCTGGACAGCCCGAACCACCGCGACCACGTGATCTACGCGCCCGGTGGGCTCGGCGGCACCTGCCCGGCCAGTCATCCCACGCCGATCCCCCGGGTGCAGTTCCTGATCACCTACCCGGTCAGCGGCGGCGGGCTCAGCCTGGCGGGCACGGTCGACGGGGTGAACCTGACCACCGCTCGCGGGTTCACCTTCCACGGCGACTTCTTCAACGCCTGGCAAGGCCCGGAACTGCAACGACGAGTCCGGGACTGCATCAACGCGGGATACGTCTGCGGCACCGACGGCAAGCCGGTCCAGCAGTGACTTGACCCTGCCCCTGGGGCAGGCCCGCACGCTGTCCCCATCGAGGAGAGGGGACAGCGTGCGGGTGTTCGGGGCGCTATGGCTGGGGCTGCGCGGCAGGCGTCAGGTGCCGGCGGGAGCCCGGACCATCGGGTACGCCGGTGGGCTGGCCCTGCCGTTGGTGATCATGGCCGTGCTGGGGGTGGTCGAGATCGCCGCCGCCGAACTGCTGGTGCCCTGGCTCTGGCTCCGGCTGGTGCTGCTGGTGTCCGGGGTCTACGGATTGCTGTGGGTGCTGGGTTTCCTGGCCGCGACCCGGGTGTATCCGCACGCGGTCGGACCGGCGGAGCTGCGGTTGCGGTTCGCGCACCTGGTCGAGGTGGCGGTGCCACTGGGCAAGGTCGGCGCGGTGCGCAAGGAGTTGTGCGGCAGGCACGAGCGGGCGATCGAGGTCGAGGCGGGCACGCTGTCCTTCGCGGTGCTCGGCACTACCGGGGTGGTGGTCGAGCTGACCGAACCGCACGAGGTCGACCTGGGCAAGCGCGGTCGGCACCTGATCGAGCGGATCCGGTTGCACGCCGACTATCCGGCCGCGGCGGTGACCATCCTGAGCGGCGCCCGGCTACCGTGAGGATCGTGTTGACCGTCGGGGAGTTGGCCCAGCTCGCGGGCACCACGGTGAAGGCGGTGCGGCACTACCACGCGCAGGGCCTGCTGCCCGAGCCCGCGCGGGACCACTCGGGTTACCGGCGCTACGGCTCGGCCGCGCTGGTCAAGCTGTTGCGGATCCGGCGGCTGCGCGAACTGGGCCTGTCCGTGCCGCGGATCCGGGAGTTGCTCGGCGAGGGACCGGCCACCGTGCGCGCGGCCCTGGACGAGCTGGACCGGGACCTGGCCGCGCGGCAACGCGAGATCAGCAAGCAGCGTAAGAAGATCGCCGAACTACGCGCCTCCACCGCGGATCTTGACCTGCCCGAGCCGGTGGCCGGGATCTTCGACCGGCTCGCGCTGTCCGAGGCCGGGGTCTCCGCGGACATGCAGGACCTGGAACAGAGTGCCGTGCTGCTGCTGCACGCGCTGGCCCCCGAACACACCGACCGGATGGCCGAGTTCTCCCGCCAGGTGTGGCTGGACCAGCGCGAACTCGCCCAGCGGGTGGCCACCCGGTTCCAGGCGCTGACCGACGCCCCGGCCGACGCGCCAGGGGTTGAGGAACTCGCCGAGGACATGGCGACGCTGGCCCGCGCGGGGGAGTGGCACACCGTCGCGGGCGAGCCAGGCCACCGGCACGGGGCCGCGTTGCTGACCGACTACCTCGCCGGATTCTCCGCGGCCCAGCGCCGGGCGATCACGCTGCTGGGGGAGCGGTTGTCCGCACCCGGTCGAGCACCTGGGTGACGATCAGCGCCACCCCGGCGATGATCACGTTCTGCAGCGCGGCCTGCAGGCCGTTCCACTGCTTGGACTGCCACATGCAGAACCACTCGCCGCCGATGGCGATGAACCCGCCGCCGAAGAGCAGCAGCATCATGGCCAGGCCCAGGCTCCCGATCCGCCGCGCCACCTCGGTGGAGGACCGGAGCCAGCTCACCGTCGCGATGATCAGCACCACCGCGGTCGCCGCCTCCCACGCGATGATCAGCACGTAGGCGATGTTCACCAGCGCCGGGCTGGTGATCGCCCGCCAGCTGGTGTTCGGCGACTTGAACGTGGTGTCCATCGCGAACACGTGCTGCACGAAGGCGTGGTTGGTGCCGAAGTCGGTGAGGTTGTTGAAGACCACGAGGGTCAGGTAGAGCGCGGTAACGCCGGTCAGCACCGCGCCCACGGTGCGCGGGCCACCCAGTCCCATCAGCAGACGCATGCCCGGGAACTCTAGTCAGCTACCCCGGACACGGCGGCGCGAAATCCAACTGTGGCAAGTGGAGTTTCCACTGGTCCTCGGTGAGCACGCCCTTGGTGCGCGCGCAGATCTGCCGTCGCGCCCCGGCCAGGTCCAGGTCCCACAGCCGCACCGTGTTGTCCGAGCCGGGCGTGACCAGGTAGCCGTGGTGCGGGCTGAACACCGGACTGGTCCAGGTGGCGAAGCTGGAGACCAGTGGCACGCCGATCGGTTCGCCGTCGGGGACGAGCCAGCGGCGCACGGTCTTGTCCGCGCTGCCGCTGGCCAGGGTCTTGCCGTCGGGGCTGAAGGTCACCTGGTTGACGCTCTCGGTGTGCCCGGTCAGCACCTTGCCCGCCACCGGGTGGCGCGGGTCGGTCAGGTCCCACAGCCGGATGGTGTTGTCGCCGCCGCCAGTGGCCAGGGTCTTGCCGTCCGGGCTCAGGTCGGCGGTGCGCACCGCCTCGGTGTGGCCGGTCAGCGGCTGGCCGATCGCGCCCGGCGCGGCCGGGTCGCCGACGTCCCAGAGCCGGATCCGGCGGTCGTCGCTGGCCGAGATCAGCGTCCGGCCGTCCGGAGTGAACCGGAGCGAGGTGATCGAGCCGGTGTGCGCCTCGGTCCGCCCGCCCAGCGGTCGCGGCCGGGCCGGGTCGCTGACGTCGATGAGCTGGATGGTGTTGCCGTCCATGGCGGTGGCCAGCAGCTTGCCGTCCGGGCTGAATCGGATCGGCAGGCTGTACTTCTGCCCGCCGGTGATCGGCTCGCCGAGCGGGGCGGGCCTGGCCGGATCGCTGACGTCCCAGAGCCGGATGGTGCGGTCGGTGGAGGCGGTGGCCAGCACCTTGCCGTCACCGCGGAAGGTCGTCCACCACACCGCGTCGGTGTGCCCGTCCTTGATCACCGACAGCGCGCCGGGCGTGTCCGGGTTGGCCAGGTCCCACAGCCGCACGGTGCGGTCGGTGCCGCTGGTGGCCAGCACCCGGCCGTCCTGGCGGAACTCGGGCGTGCCCAGGCCGAGGGTGTGGCCCATCAGCATGCCGTGCGGCAGCGTCCACAGCCGGGCCGTGCCGTCCTCGCCGCCCACCGCCAGGCTGCGGCCGTCCGGGCTGAACGAGACGGCGTACAGCTCGTTGCTGCGGCCGGAGAGCGCGGGCCGGAACTGGGCGACCGCGTTCGGGTCGCCGATGTCCCACAGTCGCGCGGTGCCGTCCGCGGCGGCCGAGGCGAGCAGGTTCTGGGTGGGGCTGAAGGCCACCGACCACACCTGGGCGGAGTGCCCGAGCAGCGGCGGCCCCGCCGGGACCACCGCGGCCGGGTCGCGCAGGTCCCACAGCCGGACGGTCTTGTCATCACTGCCGGAGGCCAGCAACCTGCTGTCCGGGCTGAAGGCCACCGAGTGCAGTCCGGCCAGGTGACCGGTCAGCGGCGCGCCGAGCGGGGCGACCCGCGCCGGATCATGCAGGCTCCACAGCCGGATGGTGTTGTCGTCGCTGCCGGTGGCCAGCAGTTTCCCGTCCGGGCTGAACGCCAGCGCGCGCACCTGAGCGCGGTGCCCGGCCAGTGGATCGCCAAGGCGGACCGGCTTGGCCGGGTCGCTGACATCCCACAGTCGCGCGGTGCGGTCCTCGTTGGCGGTGGCCAGCAGCTTGCTGTCCGGACTGAAGGCGAGCAGGTAGGCGGTGCCTGCGCCGGTGCCGAGCGCCGGGCCGAACTGCCTGGGCTGGGCTGGGTTGCGCACGTCCCAGAGCCGGATGGTGTTGTCCGCGCCGGTGGTGGCCAGGGTGCGGCCGTCCGGGCTGAACACCGAGGAGCTGAGCCAGTTGCTGTGCCCGGTCAGCGGCTGCCCGAGCTGGCGCGGCCGGGTCGGGTCGCTGACGTCCCAGAGCCGGGCGGTGCGGTCGTAGCCCGCGGTGGCCACGGTGCGGCCGTCCGGGCTGAACGAGGTCAGGTACACCGCGCCGGTGTGCCCGGTCAGGCTGGTGGCCAGGGGGAGTTGCTGGGCGGCCAGCAGCCGGGTGCGGACCTCGGTGTCCTCCGGGCGGAGCGCGTCGGCGACCAGGGTGAGCTGGGCGGACAGTGACGGGTCGGACTCCAGCATCCGGTCGGCCTCGGCCAGCACCTGGCGGAACTGGGCGTCGTCGCGCTGGCTGACCGCGGCCACCGCCGCGATCGAGGCGATCAGCGCGAGCACGCACACCGAGGCCACCGCGGCCCGGCGCAGCCACACCGCGCGCCGCCACTGCCGGGTGGAGGTGGCCAGGAACTGCCGGGCCACCTCGGTCGGCCCGCCCGCCGCCACCGCCTGCCTGCTGGTCTGCAACCGGGCGCCGCGGTAGAGCAGCGAGGGGTCCTGGTCCTGGGCGGCCCAGGTCTTGGCGTCCTCCTCCAGCCGCTGCCGGGTGAGGTGGCCCTCCCGGTCCTGGTCCAGCCAGCCGTGCAGCCGGGGCCAGGCCCGCAGCAGCGCCTCGTGGGTGATCTCCACCGACTCGGCGTCCAGGGTGATCAGCCGCGCGGAGACCAGCGTCTCCAGCGCGGTCTCGGTCGCGGCCCGGTCCTGGGCCTGGTCGAGGATCTCGTCCCGGCTCGCCCGGCGGCGGGTGTCCTCGGTGTCCTCGCCGATCCGCACCAGGCGCAGCAGCAACGGCCGGGCGGCGGCCTGTCCGGCGGCGCCGAGTTCGGCCCAGGCGCGTTCCGCGGTGGCCGCGACCGCGCCCTGGATGCCGCCTGCCGCGCGGTATCCGGCCACGGTGAGCCGTCCGCCCTGGCGGTGCTGCCAGGTGGCCAGCAGGGCGTGTGAGAGCAGCGGCAACGCGCCCGCGTCGTAGCTGTCCTTGTCGCCGCGGGTCCGGTTGCGCCGCTCGCTGACGCCCAGATCGCGCAGCAGCAGTTCGACCAGCCCGGTCTCCAGCTGCAGGCCCACCGCACGGGCAGGCGCGGTGACCGCGGCGCGCAGTTCGGCCACCGTCATCGGGCCCAGCACCAGGTGCCGGTGCTGCAGCGCGGCGACCAGTTCGGGGTGGTCCAGGCAGCGGCCGTAGAAGTCCGCGCGCAGGCCGAGCACGACCAGCGCGGGTCCGGGCGTGCCCGCCAGGTGCAGCAGCCGGATGAAGCAGCGCCGGACCTCGGGGTCCGGGCAGAGGGTGAAGACCTCCTCGAACTGGTCCACGATGATCACCCGGCGAGCCTCGCCGAGGATCGCGTGCACCGCCTCGGCGCTGTCCGCCTCGGCCAGTCCCGGCAGGTGCCGGTCCAGTTCCTTGACCGGGTTGACGCCGGGGGTGATCAGGGTGACCGGCCAGTCCGCGGACTCGGCCTCGGCGGCCAGCGCGGGCACCAGCCCGGCCCGCAGCAGCGAGGACTTGCCCGCCCCGGAGGCTCCGACCAGCATGGCCAGCCCGTCCTCGGCGCGGAGCAGGCCGAGCAGCGCGGCGGTGGCCCGGTCCCGGCCGAAGAAGTGCGGTGAGTCCTCGGGCTGGAAGGCGGCCAGGCCGCGGTAGGGGCAGAGCGCGCTGTCCGGCGGTGGCGGCGGTTCGGCCTCCTCCACCGGGCTGGCCTGCGCGGCCGACCACAGCTTCTGCCAGCCGTCCCGGTCGTAGAGTCCGGGCAGCGCGGGCACCGGCCGCCGGGTGCGGGCCTCGCCGATGAGGACCTCCAGCACCACGGCGAGCCCGGCGAAGCGAGCGGGCACGTTGCGGCCGCGCCGCCAGTCGCTGATCCGCTGGGTGGTCACCTGGACCGGTCTGCCGCGTTCGTCGGCGCGCCGGGCACGCGCCACCGACTCGGCGACCCGTTTCAGCGGTGGGTCACCGGCTTCGGCGTACAGCAGCGCGAATCGTTCGGCGAAGGCCGCGCGGGCCCCGGATACGACCGACAACCGACCTGCTCTCCCCGCTCCCCAGCGTTCCGCCTATCCGGACCGGAAAACCCATCCTATGCCGTTGACCAGCGGCTTAGGTCATCCGGTCCGATCGGGCCCGTGCGGTGCGCAACCAGGGCTTGAAAGGTTGGCCTCGGGCAGGTGTTCGTCGGTTCGGCGGGAAGCGCTGCTGAGAGTTGGTACTGGGGGTACTCCTCAGCGGCGCGTCTCTGCCGGATCCGTCGGGACGCCGCCCTTTTCTGTTTCGCTGTCTTCAGCATCCACGTCATACCCGACTGGCTCCCAGCGCACCAGCAGCAGCGCGAGCAGACCCAGCGCGGGGGCGAGTGCGATCACCCAGAACACCCCGGTGCCCAGACTCGCGCTCAGCACGGGGAACAGGAACAGCGACGCGGTCGAGCCGATCCGCAGCATGCCCTGGTTGAACCCGACGCCCACCCCACGCAGCGAGGTCGGGTAGCTCAGCGTCGCGAAGGTCATGTAGTTCGCGCCCGGCCCCCAGCCCTGGGCGAACAGGAACGCCCCCAGCGCCAGCAGCGCCGCCACGGCCAGCTCCTGCCCGCTCGGCCTGCCGATCAGGGCCAGCGCGACCAGCGCGGCGAACTGCACCGCGAACCCGAGCGCGGTCAGCTTCCAGGCGCCCTGGCTACGCACCCAGCGGATGCCGAGCAGGCCACCGGTGACCGCGAAGCAGACGTTGAGCACCAGCGAGGCGCTGATCGTGGTCAGCGGGCCCTGCGCGAGGAACCCGGCGATGATCACCGGCAGGCCGTAGGCGACCGCGTTGTAACCGAAGGTCTGGGCCAGTGCCACGGCCAGGGACAGCCAGGTGCGGCGGCGGTAGGTCCGGTTGAACAGCCGCCCGAACTCGGCCCGGATCGAGCGCTTCGGGGCCTTGACCACCTCGGCCTCTGGCGCGACCACCGCGTTGACCCCGTAGGACTTGCGCAGGATCGCCGCGGCCCCCGCCAGATCGCCCTGACCGGCGGCCCAGGCGGGGGACTCGTTCATATAGCGGTGCCGGATGAGCAGCACGACCAGCGCGGGCACCGCGCCGAAGCCGACGGTGAACCGCCACAGCACGCCGTGGTGCCCGGCCGGGATCAGGAAGTACAGGCCGAGGATGATCAGGTAGCAGGCGCTGGTGGCCACGAACCAGGCCGCCGACCAGGACGCGGTGCGCGAGCCCTTGCTGCCCTTGCCGCGCAGCCGGGAGAACTCGGCCAGGAAGGCCATCGCCACCGGCAGGTCCATGCCGACCCCGACGCCCATCAGGAACCGGAAGAACACCAGCACCTCGGCATTGGGCGCCAGCGCGCAACCCAGCGCGGCGATGACGAAGAAGAGCATGTCCGCCATGAACACCCGGTACCGGCCGATCTTGTCGACCAGGTAGCCGCCACCGAGCGCGCCGACCACCGCGCCGACCATGATCGAGGCGTTCACGATGCCGGCGCCGACCGGGCTCAGCCCGAACTGGACGGTGATGTCGCGCATGCCGTAGGCCAGCGAGCTGAAGTCTGCCGCAGACCTGCTCGCAGGGTCGAGCATTCAGTGAGCATCGATGAAGATGCCGCCCAGCGCGATGATCACGATCATGGTGGCGTGGCTGCCCCGCGCGGCCCCCGAGTTCACCAGGTCGGTGACATCGCGGGCCGAGCGGATCAGCACGGGTTCTGGCTGGCTCACCCCGGCAGTCTGCGAACCCGCCGAGGCGTGGGCAACTCGTTCCGCCAGGTGGGAACGATTCTGCTCAGATTCCCATGCCGCCGTCGACGTGCAGTTCGGCGCCGGTGATGTAGGCCGCGTCCGGTCCGGCCAGGAACACGATCGCGGCGGCCACCTCGGCGGCCTGGCCGTAGCGGCCGAGTGCGGTCAGCGCGGCCCGCTGCGCCGCGGCCTCGCCCTCGTTCGGGTTCATGTCGGTCTCGATCGGGCCGGGGTGCACCGTGTTGACGGTGATCCCGCGGCTACCGAGGTCCCGCGCCCAGCCCTTGCTGAACGCGGCGATCGCGGCCTTGGTGCCGGAGTACTCGGCCAGCCCGCCACCGGCCTGCCGGGTGGCCAGCACCGAGCCGACGGTGACGATCCGCCCGCCGTCGCCGATCAGCGGCGCGGCCGCGCGCACCCCCGCCGCCACCCCGCCGATGTTGATCGCCAGCTGCCGGTCCAGCGCCGCTTCGTCCCGGGCCGCCGGGTCCAGCGTGTCGGCCGCGATCACCCCGGCGTTGTTGATCAGCACGTCCAGCCGCCCGAAGTGCTCGTGCACGGTCCGCACCAGCTCCTTGACCTGTGCCGAGTCGGCCTGGTCGGCGCGCACCGCGAGCGCCCTGACCCCGGCCTCCTTCAGCTCGGTGACCACGGCCTCGGCCTGCGCCTGCCGCGAGGTGTAGCTGATCGCGACATCCGCGCCCGCCGCACCCAGCGCCCGCGCGGTGGCCGCGCCAATCCCCCTGGAACCCCCGGTGACCAGCGCGACCTTGCCCACGAGTTGCTTGCCCATGACCAGCTCCCTACTTCTGTAATGTCTAGTACAGAAGTAGTCGACGTGTCACCGACCCGTCAAGTTCGATGTGTATCGAACGTTAGGAAAGTGCCGAGGGTCACCCCTCGCGATGCACCTGGAAGCCCGCGAAGCTCTGCGCCACCGGCATCAGCTCGATGGTGTTGACGTTGACGTGCGCGGGCTGCCCGGTCACCCAGTGCACGGTCTCCGCGATGTCCGCCGCGGTCAGCGGCTGCATGCCGTCGTAGACCCCCGCCGCCTTGCCCGAGTCACCCTGGAACCGGACCAGCGAGAACTCGGTGCCGCCGCACATGCCCGGCTCCACGCAGGTCACCCGGACCCCGGTGCCGTGCAGATCGCTGCGCAGGTTGAGGCTGAACTGGTGCACGAAGGCCTTGGTGCCGCCGTAGACGTTGCCGCCGGGGTAGGCGTGGATGCCCGCCACCGACCCGATGTTCACCACATGCCCACGCCGCCGCTCCACCATCCCCGGCAACACCGCCCGGGTGCAGTACATGAGCCCCTTGCAGTTGGTGTCGACCATCTGTTCCCAGTCCGCCAGCGAGGCCCGCTGCGCCGGTTCGAGGCCCAGCGCCAGCCCCGCGTTGTTGACCAGGACGTCGATCGCGGCGAACTCCGCGGGCAGCCCGGCCACCACCTGCTCCACCGCGTGGTTGTCCCGCACATCCAGCGCCACCGGGAACACCAGGTCCCCGAACTCCGCCGCCAGCGCCTCCAGCTTGTCCTTGCGCCGCGCGGTAGCCACCACCCGCGCCCCCTCCCCGGCGAACCGGCGGGCGATGGCCGCCCCGAACCCGGTGGACGCGCCGGTCACGAACACGGTCTTGGGCTGTGTGGTCACGGAAGTACTCACCGTTCTCTCCAGATGGGCCAGGTGACCCGTCCAGGCTATGCGGTGAGCCGCCGGAGACCTGGGGGGTTTCAGGGAGGGAGAAATTCTGGGCGCGAGGCTCGGGGGGTTCGGGGGCGGAGCCCGCCGACCGGGGCCTGGGGGTTGGACCCCCAGACGCAAGGCCGCCGACCCGGTCCGCGCTTTCCGCGGACAGAGGTGTGCTGAGGTGGTGCCCCCAGCAGGACTCGAACCTGCGACCTAGAGATTAGAAGTCTCTCGCTCTATCCAGCTGAGCTATGAGGGCAGTGGCAGCGTGAGCCGCCGGGTCGAAATCGTAGCCGGAACCTGGACCGGGGTCGCGCCCCCTTCCAGGTTCTTCGTTGCCTACGCTCGTCCTGTGGCACCCGAGCGCACCGACGAGGTCGACCCCACCCCCGTTCGACGTCCCACCGGCGGCATGGCGGTGCTGGTGATCGTCGGGATCCTGCTGGCCCTGAGCGTGGCGGTCGCGCTCACCGCGCTATCACCCGGCCGGGTGTACGCCGAGTACGGCCTGCCCGATCCGGGCGATGTGACCCGGTTCGGGCAGTCGCTGGTCCGGGCCATCGCCGAGGTGTGCGCGGCGATCGCGGTCGGCTCGCTGCTGTTCGCGGTCTTCCTCACCCCGGCCCAGCGCACCGGGCTGCTGGCCGCCGACGGGTACGCCGCGGTGCGGGCCGCGGGCTGGGCGGCGCTGGGCTGGTTCCTGGCCGCCTCGGCCATGGTGCCGCTGTTCGTGGCCAACGCGCTGGGCAAGCCGGTCTCGCAGGTGCTCAACCCGACCCAGCTGATCGTCTACATCGACGCGCTGGAGCAGGCCAAGGCCTGGGTGGCCACCGCGTTGCTGGCCGGGTTGCTGGCCATCGCCTGCCGGATCGTGCTGTCCTGGGGCTGGACCTTCGCCGCGTTCGCCTTCTCACTGCTGTGCCTGATGCCGGTGGCGGTCACCGGGCACTCGGCCTCCGGCGGCTCGCACGACGTCGGCACCAACTCGCTGATCTTCCACCTGCTCGCCACCGCGTTCTGGGTCGGCGGCCTCGTCGCCCTGGTCGCGCACGCCTACCGCGGCGGCGGCCACCTCCAGCTCGCCTACCGCCGCTTCTCCAAGCTCGCGCTGATCTGCTGGATCACCCTGGCCGTCTCCGGTGTGATCAACGCGCTGGTCCGGCTCACGCCCGCCGAGGTGTTCAGCACGCCCTACGGCACGCTGGTGCTGGCCAAGATCGGCGCGCTGGGCGTGCTCGGCGTGGTCGGCTATATCCAGCGGCAGCGCGGGGTCCGGGCCCTGGGCGCGGATGAGTCCCGCTCGGTGCTGATGCGCCTTGGCGGCATCGAGATGCTGCTCATGCTGGCCACCATCGGCATCGCGGTCGCCCTGGGCGGCACCCCGCCGCCGGGGGAGATCAGCGCCCAGCCCAGCACCACCGAACTGCTCATCGGCTACAACCTCGACGGCCCGCCGACCTTCCTGGCCCTGCTGCTGGACTGGCGGTTCGACCTGCTCTTCGGCACGCTCTCGATCGCCGCCGCGCTGGTCTACCTGGCCGGGGTGCGCAGGCTGCGCAAGCGCGGGGACGCCTGGCCGGTCGGCCGCACCATCGCCTGGGTGGCGGGCTGCCTGACCATCCTGATCGCCACCAGCTCCGGCATCGGCCGCTACTCGCCCGCGATGTTCAGCGTGCACATGGGCAGCCACATGCTGCTGTCCATGCTCGCCCCGGTGCTGCTGGTGCTCGGCGGCCCGGTCACGCTGGCCCTGCGCGCGCTGCCCACCGCGGGCAAGGACACCCCGACCGGACCGCGGGAGTGGATCCTGGCGCTGGTGCACTCGCCGGTCAGCCGGTTGCTGACGCACCCGCTGGTCGCGCTCGCGCTGTTCGTCGGCTCCTTCTACGGCCTCTACTTCTCCGGCCTGTTCGACGCCGCGCTGCCACTGCACTGGGCGCACCTGGCGATGAACGCGCACTTCCTGCTCGCCGGGTACGTCTTCTACTGGCCGGTCATTGGCATCGACCCGGCGCCGCGCAGGCTGCCGCCGCTGGGCAGGCTCGGCCTGGTGTTCGCCTCGATGCCCTTCCACGCCTTCTTCGGCATCGCGCTGATGAGCGGCTCGACGGTGATCGGCGCGTCCTTCTACAACCAGCTCGCGCTGCCCTGGGTCACCGACCTGCTCTCCGACCAGCGCCTCGGCGGCGGCCTGACCTGGGCCTCCGGTGAGCTGCCGCTGCTGGTGGTGGTGATCGCGCTGCTCGCCCAGTGGGCCAAGGCGGACGCGCGGGACGCCAAACGGGCCGACCGGCACGCCGAGTCCGACGGGGACGCCGACCTGACCGCGTACAACGAGATGCTCAAGCGGATGGCCGGGGGCAAGCGCGACGGCTGACCCCCGGCCACCGGCAGGCTCAGGGGCGGCGGAACCCGCGTTCGGCCAGCACCGCGCCGACCACCGCGATACCCGCGCTGACCACCAGCGCCGAGGTCACGCCGGAGCCGACCGGGTTGTTCAGCGCCAGATCGCGGGCGGCGTTGATGGCGTAGGAGATCGGGTTCACCTGGGCCACCACCTGCAACCAGCCCGGCAGGCTCTGGATCGGCACGAACGCGCTGGAGGCGAACTGCAGCGGGAACAGCGCCATCATGCCCACCATCTGCGCGGTGGTGCTCTCCCGCAGCCAGGCGGCCGCGGCCAGGAACAGCCAGCCCAGGCTCCAGCCGACCGCCAGTGCCAGCAGCAGCGCGCCCATGACGCCCAGCACCCCGCCTGCCGGGGCGAAGCCGAAGAGCAGGGCGGCCGCGACGAGCATGACCACCAGCTCGATCAGCCCGCGGGTCAGATCGGCGACGCTGCGCGCGATCAGCACCGCCACCGGGCTCACCGGCATCGAGCGGAACCTGGCCAGCACACCGTTCTTCATGTCGCTGGTCAGCCCGACCCCGGCCTGCACGCCGACCATGGTCGCGGTGGTGACCATGATCGCGGGCAGCAGGTAGTCGATGTAGGTCACGCCCTGGGGGAACATCGGCCCCTGGGCGATGACCCGGAACACCTGGCTGAACAGCACCAGCATCAGCAGCGGCTGCATCAGGCTGAACACCAGCGTCTTGGGGTCGCGCAGCACCGGGCGCAGCGATCGCCCGGTCAGCACCCAGATCTGGGTCAACAGGCCGCTGCCCTGCCACGGGGTGGACACCCCTGGCAGCTCCGGCCTGGCGATGGTCGCGGTCATCACATGTCCTCTCAGGCCGCGCTCGGGGAGCTGTGGGTCAGGGCCAGGTAGACGTCGTCCAGGGTCGGTTCGGTCAGGGCGAGCCCGGCGGGTTCGATGCCGGCCTCATCCAGCGCGCGCACCACGGTGACCAGCTCCTTGGAGGCCAGCACCGGCACGCTGATCGAGTTGCGCTCCGGGTCGAAGGTGGGCAGCTTGCCGCCGCGGCGGATCGCCTCCACCGCCTGCCACGGGTCGGCGCCCGGTTCCAGCGACACCGCCACGGTGCGCTGTCCGACCTCGGCCTTGAGCTGGGCAGGGGTGCCCTGGGCGACCACCTGGCCCTTGCTCAGCACGGTGATCGAGTCGGCCAGCCGGTCGGCCTCGTCCAGGTACTGGGTGGTCAGCAGGATGGTGGTGCCGTCGGCGACCAGGCTTTCGATCACCTCCCACATGCCGACCCGGCTGGAGGGGTCCAGACCGGTGGTGGGCTCGTCCAGGAACACCATCCGCGGTTGTCCGACCAGGCTCGCGGCCAGGTCCAGCCTGCGTCGCATGCCGCCGGAGTAGGTCTTGACCGCCCGCCCGGCCGCCTCGGCCAGGTCGAAGGTCGCCAGCAGTTCCGCCGCCCGCAGCCGGGCCGCGCGCCGGCCGGCGCCGAGCAGCCTGGCGATGAGCACCAGGTTCTCGGTGCCGGTCAGATCCTCGTCGACCGAGGCGAACTGCCCGGTCAGGCCGATCCGGCGGCGTACCTCGGTGGGCTGGGCGACCACGTCGTAGCCGGCCACGCTGGCCGTGCCGGAGCTGGGCGGGAACATCGTGCTGAGGATGTTCACCAGCGTCGTCTTGCCCGCCCCGTTGTGCCCGAGCAGGCCGAGCACGGTGCCCTGTGGCACCTCGACGCTGACCCGGTCGAGCGCGGTGACCTTGCCGAAGGTCTTGCTGACCTCCGAGGCCCTGATCATCAGTTCGGTCATCGGTGAAGTTCCTCCCCCAAGAGGTGTGTGATCAGTGGGTGAGCGCGCCGTGCAGGAAGAAGCCGACGATGTCGTCGATCTCGGCCCGATCGAGCTGCTGAGGCGTCCGGCCAAGGCCACTGGAGACGACCAGGCCGAACAGGAACCGGACCGCCTGCTCGGTCGGCACCCGCAGCCGGGCGCCGTCCGCGCCGAGCAGCCCGGCCACCGCGGTGAGCACCGGACGCAGGTGCGCCAGGTCCTCGGTCTGCTTGGTCTGCGCGCGGTGTTTGGCCTCGTCGAGCCGGTAACCGGTGGTGGCCAGCGCACTGAGCACCGAGCCCATCCGGAAGAAGTAGGCGTCCATGGTCCCGACGGCCGCGGCGAGCCGGTCGGTCAGCGGCCCCGCCTGCGGGATCGCGGTGAGCTGATCGACCAGCTCGTCCACCCGCAGCGCGGCCTCCACGCAGGCGGTGATCAGCTCGGTCTTGTCCGCGAAGGCCCGGAACACGGTGCCCTCGGCGATGCCTGCCGCCTTGGCGATCTGGCTGGTGGTGACGTTGAGCCCATGCGTGGCCAGCAGCGGCAACGTGCTCCGGATGATCTCCGTCCGCCGCTGCTCCGGACTCATCGCGGGCGCCCGCCGCCGCCGCAGGCCCCCCGTCTCGTCAACCACCATGCCGCCACATTATGAGTGAGTCCTCACTCAGTCAACTCGTTACCACTCCCCACCGACATTCCCCGCCCCACACCACCCCCAAGATCGCCACTGCTCCACAACCCACCACCTGTCCACAGCCCCCACCGCCCCGCCTTTCCCCACCCCCCATCCCCCACAAGACTCGACCCCAACACCCCCCACACCCCCACCCCCAAGGAGCCCCACATGTTCGAGACCCCCATCACCGTCATCGGCCGCATCGCCAGCGAGATCCGCGTCCGGCACACCTCCGCCAACGCCCGCGTGGCCGGCTTCCGCCTGCTCAGCCGCTCCCGCCGCTACGACAAGGAACGCCAGGAGTGGACCAACGGCGATTCGGTGTCGCTGTGGGTGAACTGCTGGGACCACGTGGCCTACGGCGTCACCGCCAGCCTGCGCCGCGGCGACCAGGTCCTGGTGCACGGCTCGATGAGCACCCGGGAGTACGACGCCAGCGACGGCACCCGCCGCACCACCACCGAGGTGCGCGCCGAGGCCATCGGCCCCAACCTCCGCCACTGCACCGCCGACGTGCTCCGCTCACCCCTGTACGAGCAGCCCGGCTACGCGGCCCCCGCCGACTTCACCGCCACCGACTTCGCCCCCGCCGACCTCACTCCCACCGACCTCACTCCCGCAGACCCGGCCGCCGACCCCGCCCCGGCCTACTCCACTCCCGCCCGCTCCACTCCCGCCGACCCCGCGCCCGCCTACTCCACTCCCACCGACTCGCCGACCGCCCCCGCGGTCCTGACCGCCCTGCCCACCCCGCGCCCGGCCCCGGCCCACCCCCAAACCCCCGTCGCCACCCCGGCCCGCGGTCCCAGCGAGGCCGTCCGCAACGCCGCGCTGGCCGGCCGGATCGCTCTCGGCCTCCCGCTGGACGGCCCCCTCGAAGACGTCCTCGCCGAGCTGACCGACCCCGAACGGGAGGCCGTCCCCGCCGCCTGACCAGCCAGGAGCCCGCTGTCCCCGAATTGCGTCATGCGGTCGAAAACACGCGCCAAGCGGTGCCGGGTCCACCGAGAAGACGATCGTGGGCGGAGCCGTTCACCGAGAAGTCCGGACGCTCTCTGAGCGGATCCGCCCGACCGCAGTACGTGGCCCCCTGGGCACCGCTCTACGATCGCGGCCATGGCCGAGTTCATTTACACCATGAGGAAGGTCCGCAAGGCGCACGGGGACAAGGTGATCCTCGATGACGTCTCGACGGCCTTCTATCCGGGCGCGAAGATCGGCGTCGTCGGTCCCAACGGGGCGGGCAAGTCGAGCGTGCTCAAGATCATGGCGGGCCTCGACCAGCCGAACAACGGTGACGCCCAGCTCGCTGAAGGCGCCACGGTCGGGATCCTGCTGCAGGAGCCGCCCCTCAACGAAGAGAAGACCGTCCTCGGCAACGTGGAGGAGGGTGTCGGCGAGATCATGGTGAAGCTGCACCGCTTCAACGCGATCGCCGAGCAGATGGCCACCGACTACTCCGACGAGCTGATGGAGGAGATGGGCAAGCTCCAGGAGGAGCTGGACCACGCCGACGCGTGGGACATCGGCTCCCAGCTGGAGCAGGCGATGGACGCGCTGCGCTGCCCGCCGGGCGACGCGGAGGTCACCCACCTCTCCGGTGGTGAGCGCCGCCGGGTCGCGCTGTGCAAGCTGCTGCTGTCCAAGCCCGATCTGCTGCTGCTCGACGAGCCCACCAACCACCTGGACGCGGAGAGCGTGCTGTGGCTGGAACAGCACCTGGCCAACTACCCAGGCGCCGTCCTGGCGGTCACCCACGATAGGTACTTCCTGGACAACGTGGCCCAGTGGATCATGGAGCTGGACCGCGGCCGCGCCATCGGTTACGAGGGCAACTACTCCTCCTACCTGGAGAAGAAGGCCGAGCGACTGGCCGTCCAGGGCAAGAAGGACGCGAAGCTGCACAAGCGGCTCAAGGATGAGCTGGACTGGGTCCGCTCCAACGCCAAGGCCCGGCAGACCAAGTCCCGGTCCCGACTGAGCCGGTACGAGGAGATGGCCGCCGAGGCGGAGAAGACCAGGAAGCTGGACTTCGAGGAGATCCAGATCCCGCCGGGTCCGCGTCTGGGCAACGTGGTGGTCGAGGTCGAGAGCCTGAAGAAGGGCTTCGATGACCGCGTGCTCATCGACGGGCTGTCCTTCAGCCTGCCGAAGAACGGCATCGTCGGCGTGATCGGCCCGAACGGCGTCGGCAAGACCACGCTGTTCAAGACCATCGTCGGTCTTGAGCAGCCGGACGCGGGCGTGGTCAAGGTCGGCGAGACGGTGAAGCTGTCCTACGTCGACCAGAGCCGAGGGGGCATCGACCCGGACAAGAACGTCTGGGAGGTCGTCTCGGACGGCCTGGACTACATCAAGGTCGGCCACGTCGAGATGCCCTCGCGCGCCTACGTCGGCGCGTTCGGCTTCAAGGGCGCGGATCAGCAGAAGCCGGCAGGCGTGCTTTCCGGTGGTGAGCGCAACCGGCTGAACCTGGCGCTGACGCTCAAGGAGGGCGGCAACCTGATCCTGCTCGACGAGCCCACGAACGACCTGGACGTGGAGACCCTCAGCTCACTGGAGAACGCGCTCGAGCAGTTCCCCGGGTGCGCGGTGGTCATCTCGCACGATCGCTGGTTCCTGGACCGCGTGTGCACCCACATCCTGGCGTGGGAGGGCACCGACAAGGACGAGTCGAAGTGGTTCTGGTTCGAGGGCAACTTCGAGGGCTACGAGAAGAACAAGGTCGAACGGCTCGGCCCGGACGCCGCGCGTCCGCACCGGGTCACACATCGCAAGCTCACACGAGGCTGAACGGGGAACTCCGTGGCGGCCTTGGGCGCAGAGCGGGCGAAGAACGGCAAGGCTGGGACACTCGTCGTCTCGGCCTGGCAGCTTCGTTGGCGTGCGCCGGAGCTGAGCAGGCTGCTCAGCGAACGGGCCGCCGAGCTGGCCGTCGCCGACGGTGACGAGCACACCCGCCTCCGGGCCGAGACGCTGACGCTGTTCGCGCTCAACCGTCTCGGCCAGGGGGTGGTCGTCGCCGAACGCGCGGTGGCCTCGCTCCGGGCCGCCGAGGCCCTGGACGAGACCGAACTGGCCTGGCGGCTGCGGGTCGAACTGGCCAACGCGGCCAGGGTGGTCGGCGCGCCACTGACCGGTTTCGCCGTGCTCCGCCCCGTACTGGAGGCGGGCACGGCGCCCCGGAGCCTGCGCGCGGCGGCCATGGTCCAGCTGGTGGACTGCCTGGCCCACCTGGGCAGCGTGCCGGAGCTGGCCGAGGCACTGGCCGAGGCCGACCAGCTCTACGGCGAGGACCCGGACCTGGAGCCGGACGTCGTGCTGGTGCTGCGCGGCCTGCTGCACTCGGTGGCCTCGGCCCACCACCGCCGCTGGGGCGACCTGCCCGCCGCGGTGCACGCGGCCAGGGAAGGCCTGGCCCTGCTGGACCAGCTCGCCGACCCGGCCGCGGACAGCGGGCACGCCCGCGCCCGCCTGATCCTGCAACTGGTCTGCGCCCTGCTGGACTCCAACCGCCCCGGCGAGGCGCGCTCGGCCGCCCACGACCTGCTCGACCAGCCGGTCCGCGCCCCGGTGGCCTCCAGTGCCGGCTGGATCCGGCTGGCCCTGGCCACCCGGCACTACCTGCCCTCCGGCCAACCGGACACCGCGGCCGAACTCCTCGGCGCCACCGCCGACTCAGCCCAGCGGCACGGCCTGGAACCCCTGCTGGCTGAAAGCCTCACCGCGCTCTCGCACGTGCACGAGATGGGCGGCGACTACGCGGACGCGCTGTCCTGCCTGCGCACGGCCTATGCCGCCGAACGCCGCCGGCAGCGCGCCGTGCACCGGGTCCGGGTCGCCCTGATCGAACAGATCCCGGTGCCCCAGCTCCAGGGTGAGACAGCGGCGGGCCTGCGCGAACAGGTCACCGCGATGCTCCGCCGGGGCAGGGTCCGCCGCGACACCCCGCGCGGCGCGGTCCCCATGCTGCGCCGCACCGCCGCCGAGATCGACGACCTGACCGGCCTGCTCAACCAGAGCGGCTTCCGCCGCAGACTGGACGACGTGGTCAACGGCGGCGACCCGGGCCACGCCCTGGCCCTGGTCCTGTTCGACGTCGGCAAACTCGACGACACCGCCCCCCACCACGTCAGCGAGCAGCTGCTGCGCACCGTGGCCGACCGGGTCCGCGACACCGCCCCCCAGCAGGCCGCGGTGGCCAGGGTCGGTGGCGAGGAACTGGCGGTCCTGCTCCCCGGCGCCACCCAGGACCAGGCCCAGCGCTGGGCCGAGCAGCTCCGCACCGAGGTGGCCGGCCTGTCCCCGGCCCTGCCCGTCACGGTCAACACCGGCGTCGCCCAGCACCGGCCGGGCACCCGCGCCGACGTCCTCATCACCGAGGCCGACCGCGCCCTGGCCAGAGCCAAACACGCCACCACCCCACCCCGCTTCCGCGCCACGGACCTCCCGCCCCCCAGCGAATCCCGGGCCGCCCGCCGCGCGAACACCACCAACGCGGACACCCCGCACCCCACCTTCACCACCCACCCCCCAACCCCCAGCTCCGGCTTCGCCCCCCCGAACCCCGGCCACCACGCGACGCCACCCACCGAGTTCGACTCCCCGGCCCCCACTCCCCACCGTGCGACCGCGACCGGCGAGTTCACCGCGCCCCGGCCCTCCGACTTCGAGGCCCCGGCAACCCGCACCCCCGCCGCCCAGCCCGCACCCAGCACCACCGCCAATCACCACTCAGCAGGCACCGGCGAGTTCGAGCCGCTCAGCCCACCCTCCGGCCGCCGCGCGGCCGAGACTGGCGAGTTCGCAACGCCAAGCCGGCCCGCCGCCCGCCGCACCACGGAGACCGGCGAGTTCGCGACGCCGAACCCGAACCCCGGTCGCCGCACCAGCGAGACCGGCGAATTCGAGATGCCGAGCGCGACCCCCTCCCGCCGCTCCGCCGAGACTGGCGAGTTCGAGGCGCCGAGCGCACCCTCCGGTCGCCGCGCGGCCGAGAGCGGCGAGTTCGAGCTGTCCGCCCCCGCCCGTCGCTCGGCCGAAGCCCCCGATTTCGAGCCTTCGAACGCGACCTCCGGCCACCGCCCGGCCGGACCCACCGGGTCCGACACCCCGAGCCCGGTCACCGGCTACCCGGCCCCCGGCCCCCGGGTGAACGCGCCGACCGACTTCACCCCCACGAACCCCGCCGCCACTGCCACCACCGGCGAGTTCCCCGCCCCGCCCCACCCGGCAACCGAGCAGCCCTCCGCCGAAGCCACCGGCCGCCGCGCCGCCCCCGAGCGCGAAGCCCGGTTCGCCGCCCTGCCGCCGTCCGAGCCGGTGCCGCTCGGGCAGTCCGAGCAGCCGTTGTTCTTCGAGGCGCCGACCGCGCCGCAGCCGATCATCACCGACCAGACGCCCCGGCCGCCGGAACTGGACGCGGCCTCGTTAACCGGGCTGCGGCCGGTCGTCGCGGAACCGGTCGTGCCGCCCGCGGACTTCGCGTCCGTGCGGGCGGCCACCGCTGACTACCAGGCCCAGCCCGCGGTCCCCGTCGAAGAGCCGGTGTCCGCACCCGAGCCGGAACCGGCGCCCGAACCGGTGGCCGTCGAGCCCGAGCCCGAGCCGGTGGCCGTGGAGCCGCCGGTCAGCGAGGAACCGGCGCCCGCTCCGGAGCCGCGGGTCCGGCGCAGGTCCTCGCTGGCGGAAGCGTTGGACTTCGACTGGTCGCAGGCGTTGCGGGACACCGAATCCGGCGGCGGTTACGAACCCGCGCTGCCCCCGCCGCCCCGGCCGGCCGAAGCCCCGGAAGCCCGGCCCGTCGCGCACCACACCCCAGACCACGAGCCGGTCACGCACCACACACCGGAACCCGGACCGGTGGCCCACCACGCCGCGGAACCCGGGCCTGCCGCACATCACGTCCCAGAGCACGGGCCCGCCGCACACCATGCTCCAGAGCGCGAGCCGGTCACGCACCACGCACTGGAGCACGAGCCCGTCGCGCACCAGGACCTGGAGCACCGGCCCGCCACACACCACGAGCCGGACCACCAGCCCGCCGCGCACCACGAGTTCGCGCAGCCGGAGGCCCGGCACCCGGATCTCGCGCCGCGCGAGTCCGCCCGGCCGGAGCCCGCTCAGCCCGAGGCCACCCAGCCGCATCCGGACCTCGCCCCCCGGGACCTCGAACCCACCCCGCAGCCCCCGGCCTGGACCGACCTCCAGCACACCGACACCCAGCACACCGAGACCCACCCAAACGACACCCACCACACCGACCAGCTCGAACGTCGCTCCCGCGGTGACGCCAAGCTCGCCGAACTGCTC
Source organism: Crossiella sp. CA198 (assembly GCF_052078295.1). Taxonomy (NCBI): domain Bacteria; kingdom Bacillati; phylum Actinomycetota; class Actinomycetes; order Pseudonocardiales; family Pseudonocardiaceae; genus Crossiella; species Crossiella sp. CA198. The sequence goes on along the minus strand of NZ_JBQJIM010000002.1, from coordinate 404,187 downwards.
GCCGAGGCTCTCGCCGCCTACGAGACCGGCCGCCGCGAGGACCCCGAGACCGACTACGCCGACCCGAGCCCCGCACCGGCGGACACCGAGCCCCCGGCAGCCGAGCACAGCCACGGCTTCACCGTCGACGGCGTACCGGCCCCCGGCTACCAGCCGGCCACGCCGGAGCCCGCGCATCCGGCGGAACCGGGCTACTCCGCGGACCCCACCGGCTACCCCGCATACACCGAAAACTCCGCCCATCCCGTGGAATCCGGCTACGGCCACGACCCGGCGCCCCCGGTGGAACCCCGCTACGGCCAGAACCCGGCCGAGTCCGCCTACGACCGGGACGCCCCGCACCCCGCCGAGCCCGACCACGGCACCCCGCCCGGTCCGGCCGACTTCTCCTACGACCCGCCCGCGCCCGCCCATCCCATCGTCCCCGCCGACCCGGTCTACCCACCGGTGGTCGTCGTCGAGCCGATGAACCCGGCCGACCTGCTCCGCAACGAGGTGACCTTCCACCGCGCCGAACCCCGGTCCGCCGAGGTCAGCGGCTTCCACTCGCCCATCCAGCCCTCGGCGGCGGCGGCGGACGACGGTCCCTTCACCGGCCGGTGTGGTCCCCAGATCACCGGGGAACCCGATCCGTTCGCGGCGCCTGATCCGGATCCGTTCGGGTATGCCAGGGCTATGGACGCGACCGCGAACGCGGCGTTGCTGCCCGAGCCGCCGCGGTATCCGGAGGTCGAGGACCCGACCGAACCGCAGCCCCGGGTGGTCGACGTGCCGCGGGAGCAGGCGTGGACGCCGCCGAATCGGGATCCGTCCTTCGGGTGAGGCGGACGGCACCAAAGTGACGCGATCTCAGTCACACCTCACCACCAGGTGGACGCTTGATCGTTTCGGTTACCGATTCCCTTGCTGGCCAGCGCCCTTTCCGAGACTCCCTGCCCCCACGGGAAGCGAACTGGAGTCGTAGGGTGAACCTGGTCCCGGCACACCGAGGTGCCGGGGAGCTGTGGAGCAAGCCGCACCTGAAACCGACCGGAGCACCGTTGGGCGCCGCACCGTCACGTACCGAGACCACCACCCCCGCTGACCCCACCCCCGAAGTGCAGGCCAGCCCCGAACAGGTCCGCGACGAGCTGCTGGCACGCGCAGCCGCGACCGCGCCGGAGATCGGCGACCTCATCCGGCTCTACTACCGCCACGCGCCCGCGGAGGAGGTCACCGACGACCAGCCTGCCGTGCTCGCCGGGACCGTTCGCTCGCACTACGAACTCGCCGCAGCCCGGGTGCCGGGCAGGCCCGCGATCCGGGTGCTCAACCCCAGCGCCGGGGCCGATGGCTGGAGCTGCCCGGCGACCGTGGTGCAGATCGTCACCGACGACATGCCCTACCTGGTCGACTCGGTGGCCGCCGAGCTGTCCCGTGGTGGCGTGCAGGCCCAGCGGGTGGTGCACCCCATCGTCGTGGTGCGCAGGGACGTCGCCGGTGGGCTGCACGAGGTGCTCACCGACGCCGATCCGGCCAACCCGCCCGCCGAGGCGCTGGCCGAGTCCTGGATGTACCTGGAAGTCGACCTCATCACCGACCCGGACCGGGCCCGTGAGCTGGAGCAGCGGCTGCTCTCGGTGCTCAACGACGTCCGCGAGGTCGTCGAGGACACCGACAAGATGAGCGGCACCGCCATCCAGCTCGCCGAGGAGCTGAGCAGCACCCCGCCGCCGCTGCCGGGCTCCGAGGTCGCCGACGGCGCCGCGTTGCTGCGCTGGCTGGCCGACGGCCACTTCACCTTCCTCGGCTACCGGCACTACGAGCTGGTCCGGGACACCCCCGACGGCGACCCGGCACTGCGCGCGGTGCTCGCCTCCGGCCTCGGCGTGCTGCGCCAGGACAGCCTGGCCGCGCGCAGCCTGACCGCGGGTCCCGACTCCGCGGCGCAGGCGCTGGCGCCCGAGCTGCTGGTGCTCACCCAGGCCTCCGCGCCCTCCACCGTGCACCGCTCGGTCTACCCGTACTACGTGGGTGTGAAGACCTTCGGCGCGGACGGCCAGGTCACCGGCGAGCACCGCTTCCTCGGTGTGCTGACCACCATCGCGCTGCACGACAACGTGCTGGAGATCCCGGTCATCGAGAACCGGGTGCGCGAGGTCATCCGGCGCGCCGGGTTCCCGCTGGAGTCCTACTCCGGGCAGCGGATGCTGGAGGAGATCCAGAACTACCCGCGCACCGAGCTGTTCTCCATCGACACCGACGCGCTCTACGACACCGTCACCAAGGTGCTGGCGCTGGCCGAACGCCGCAAGCTGCGGCTGTTCCTGCGCCGGGACCCGTACCGCCGCTTCTACTCCTGCCTGGTCTACCTGCCGCGCGACCGCTACACCACGACCTCGCGGCTGGCCATGCAGGAGGTGCTGCTGGCCGAGCTGTCCGGCACCTCGCTGGAGTACAGCGCGCGGATCGGCGAGTCCCAGCTGGCCAGGGTGCACTTCATGGTGCACACCGACCCGGCGGTGGACTCGGTGCCGGACACCACCCGGATCCAGCAGCAGCTCACCGACGCGGTGCGCAGCTGGGACGACCTGATGGTGGACGCGGTGCTGGCCGAACGGCAGGCCCAGTTCGAGGCCACCGGAGCGGTGGTGCAGGCGGGCTCGGAGTCGGTCAACGAGCTGGGGCAGCGATACTCGCTGGCCTTCCCGGAGGCCTACAAGGAGGACTTCTCCGCCGAGGAGGGCCTGGCCGACCTGCGCAGGCTGCAGGGCCTGCAGGACCAGGAGGGGCAGTCCGCGCTCTCCTTCTACGTGCCCGAGCACGCCGAGCCGGGCGAGCGCCGGTTCAAGCTGTACCTGTGCGGCCGCCGGGTCACCCTCTCCCAGGTGCTGCCGATGCTGCAGCGGATGGGTGTGGAGGTCGTCGACGAGCGGCCGTATGAGATCCGCCGCGAGGACGGCGCCCAGTGCTGGATCTTCGACTTCGGCCTGCGGCTGGAGCCCGCGGTGCTGGAGCGGATCGCCACCGAGGACCTGGACACCGTGCGCACCCGCTTCCAGGAGGCCTTCGCCGCCGCCTGGCGCGGGCAGGCCGAGGTGGACGGCTTCAACCAGCTGGTGCTGCGCGCCGGGCTGACCTGGCGGCAGGCCGCGCTGCTGCGCGCCTACGCCAAGTACCTGCGCCAGGCCCGCACCCCCTACAGCCAGGACTACATCGAGGACGCCGTCCTGGCGCACACCGAGGTGGCCACCGCGCTGGTCCGGCTGTTCGAGGCCCGGTTCGACCCGGCCGTCTCGGCGGAGACCAGGAAGGTGCGGACGGACAACCTGCGCACCGAACTGGCCGCCCGGATCGACGAGGTCACCAGCCTGGACGCGGACCGCATCCTGCGCAGCTTCCTCACCCTGATCAACGCCACCCTGCGCACCAACTACTTCTGGCGGGACGCCGAGGGCCAGCCGCGCTCCTACGTGGCCTTCAAGCTGGAGCCCAGGTCCATCCCGGACCTGCCCGAGCCGCGGCCGCGGTTCGAGATCTTCGTGTACTCGCCCCGGATCGAGGGCGTGCACCTGCGCTTCGGCCCGGTGGCCCGCGGTGGCCTGCGCTGGTCCGACCGGCGAGAGGACTTCCGCACCGAGGTGCTGGGCCTGGTCAAGGCGCAGGCGGTGAAGAACGCGGTGATCGTGCCAGTCGGCGCCAAGGGCGGCTTCGTGGTCAAGCAGCCGCCCAAGTCCACCGGGGACGCCGGACTGGACCGCGAGGCGTTCTGGGCCGAGGGCATCGCCTGCTACCGGATGTTCATCTCCGGCCTGCTCGACCTGACTGACAACCTGCAGGCGGGCCCGGACGGCAGCACCGTGATCCCGGCCGACCAGGTGGTGCGGCACGACGGCGACGACACCTACCTGGTGGTCGCCGCGGACAAGGGCACCGCGACCTTCTCCGACATCGCCAACGGCGTGGCCAAGGACTACGGCTTCTGGCTGGGTGACGCCTTCGCCTCCGGCGGTTCGGTCGGCTATGACCACAAGGCCATGGGCATCACCGCCCGCGGCGCCTGGGAGAGCGTGAAACGGTACTTCCGCGAGCTGGGGCTGGACACCCAGACCGAGGAGTTCACCGTGGTCGGCGTCGGCGACATGTCCGGCGACGTCTTCGGCAACGGCATGCTGCTCTCCGAGCACATCCGGCTGGTGGCCGCCTTCGACCACCGGCACATCTTCCTGGACCCGGCGCCGGACGCGGCCAGTGGTTTCGCCGAGCGCGGCAGGCTGTTCGCGCTGCCCCGCTCCTCCTGGGACGACTACGACCGGGCCAAGATCAGCGAGGGCGGCGGGGTCTTCCCGCGCAGCGCCAAGTCGATCCCGATCTCCCCGCAGGTGGCCGCGGCGCTGGGGCTGCCGGAGGGCATCGCGAAGCTGTCCCCGGCCGAGCTGATGAAGGCCATCCTGCTCGCGCAGGTGGACCTGCTGTGGAACGGCGGCATCGGCACCTACGTCAAGGCCTCCACCGAATCGCACGCCGAGGTCGGCGACAAGGCCAACGACGCGCTGCGGGTGGACGGCAAGGCGTTGCGGGTCAAGGTGGTCGGCGAGGGCGGCAACCTGGGCCTGACCCAGCTCGGCCGGATCGAGTTCGCCAGGGCCGGCGGCAAGGTCAACACCGACGCGCTGGACAACTCCGCGGGCGTGGACTGCTCCGACCACGAGGTCAACATCAAGATCCTGCTGGACCGGCTGGTCGCCGACGGCAGGCTGGACGGCGTGCAGCGAGACGAGCTGCTGGCCGAGATGACCGACGAGGTCGCCGAGCTGGTGCTGGCGGACAACTACCGGCAGAACGCCGTGCTCGGCATCAGCCGCGCGCACGCCGCGCCGATGCTGTCCGTGCACGCCCGGCTGGTCGCCGCCCTGGAGAAGCGCACCGGTCTGGACCGTACCCTGGAGGCGCTGCCCAGCCGCGAGCAGTTCAAGGCCCTGGAGTCCAGCGGCCAGGGGCTGACCTCGCCGGAACTGGCCACGCTGCTGGCGCACGTCAAGCTCGCGCTCAAGGACGAGGTGCTGGCCAGCGACCTGCCCGAGTCCGGCGCGTTCGCCAGGCGGCTGCCCGAGTACTTCCCGTCCGCGCTGCGGGAGCGCTTCGGCGAGGCTATCCCCCGGCACCCGCTGCACCGGGAGATCACCACCACGCTGCTGGTCAACGAGGTCGTGGACGGCGGCGGCGTGTCCTTCGCCTTCCGGCTGACCGAGGAACTCAACGCCAGCGCCACCGACGCGGTGCGTGCCTTCGCCATCGTGACCAAGGTCTTCGACCTGCCCTCGCTGTGGCGGGCCATCGACGAGCTGGACAACGTGGTGCCCACCGCGGTGGCCGACGCGATGATCCTGGAGGCCAGGCGGCTGCTGGACCGGGCCTGCCGCTGGCTGCTGTCCAACCGGCCGCAGCCACTGGCGGTGGGCGCGGAGATCGCCCGCTTCCAGGACCTGCTCGGCGAGGTCGGCCCGGACACCGTCGAGCTGCTGCGCGGGCGGGAACGCGAACAGGTGGTCGAGCACGCGGAGAAGCTGGTCGCCGACGGCGTGCCGGTGGAGCTGGCCAGGCGGATCGCCTCGCTGCTGCACACCTACTGCCTGCTCGATGTCACCGAGGTGGCCGAGCTGGCCGAGCGGGACAACGTGGTCGGCGAGCACAGCCAGCGGGAGGCCGCCGAGCTGTACTTCGCGATGTCGGAGCACCTGGACGTGGACCGGATGCTCACCTCGGTGAGCGCGCTGGAACGCGGCAACCGCTGGCACGCGCTGGCCCGGCTGGCCCTGCGGGACGACCTCTACGCCTCGCTGCGGGAGATCACCCTGGATGTGCTGCGCACCAGCGACGTGGACGACAGCGTCGCGGTGAAGATCGAGAAGTGGGAGCAGGCCAACGTCTCCAGGCTGACCCGCGCCCGCGCCGCGCTGCAGGAGATCAAGGAGGTCGGCAAGCTGGATCTGCCGACGCTGTCGGTGGTGGCTCGCCGGGTGCGCAGTATCGTCCGCTGATGCCCGTCTACATCACGCAGGTGCGGCCGCGCTGGGCTGACATGGACGTGTTCCACCATGTCAACCACGCTGCCGTGGTCACCCTGCTGGAGGAGGCCCGAGCCGGGCTGCTGTTCGTGCAGGCAGCGCGGCTCGGGTTCGCCGAGCTGTCCAACGGCTTGGTGCTCTCCCGGCTGGAGGTCGACTACAAGGGCCAGCTGCGCTACACCGGCGGCGAGGTCTACGCCGAGGTGAGCATCGAGAACCTGCGGCACGCCAGCTTCGTGGTGCGGCACACTCTGCACACGGGCGCGAGCGCAGGGGACCCGGTCGCGGTGACGGCGCGGACCACGCTGGTCCCCTTCGACGTGTCCGCACAACGACCACGACGATTGAGTGGAGCCGAGCGGGAGTTCCTCGCCGGTTACCAGGCGGGGGAGAGTGTTGGCTGAGTTGCACGTGCCCGATCCGGTGGAGCGGGACGATCTCGGCGCGTTCGTGGCCAGGGCGGTACGACTGGACCAGCAGGTTGCGGTGCGGCTGAAGGAACGCGAGGGCGGGCTGCTGGACGCCTGGGCAGGCACCCCGTTCGACGTGCTGGCCACCCGGTCCATCCAGGGCTCGATCCAGCCCTCGGATGTCACGGTGACCGGCAGCGAGCTGCTCACCGCGCTGGCCGTGGTCGGCGGTGAACGGGTCGATCCCGGGCCGCCGAGGGACATGCTGTGGCGGTCCGCGCTGCCGCCCGCCATCGGCTGGCTGCACGTGGACCTGCTGCCGGTCGCGGTGATCAGCGAGCTGGCCGACCGGGGAGTGGAGCTGGCCAAGGAGAACACCGGCCCGACCGGCACCCCGCCCGCCTCGCTGCTGGACCAGACCGTGTTGACGGTCTCCGGCAGCGGGCTGGACGTGAAGGTGCCGCTGCGCGCGCTGTTCGCCTTGTCCGGCATGGGTTTCCTCACCGGCGGCCCGGCCGACGACGTGGTGAAGGTGACCGCGACGGACGCCTGGATGCGCATCGACGCCCGCTTCGGCGCGGTGGTCCGGCGCAGGCACGCCCTGCTGCCGCTGCTGGTCTGAGTGCTCAGGCGGCGGGGGCCACCGGCTCCCGCCGCTTTTCCTTACCCGGCAACGCGAGCAGGCCCAGCCCGGCCAGCACCAGCAGCGCGCCCAGCACCCCGCCGCCGGTGAACGGCTCGCCCAGCACCAGCACACCCAGCAGTGCGGCCACCACCGGCTCGGCCAGGTTGAGCGTGGCCACGTTCGCCGCGGGCAGCACCCGCAGTCCGACGCCGAAGAGCAGGTAGGCCAGCACCGTCGGCACCAGCACCAGGTAGCCGATCACCCCCAGCCCGGACAGCCAGGCCGGATCGCCGCCGTCCAGCCCGCCGGGCCAGCGCCACAGCAGCACCGGCAGCAGCGCGAGTCCACCGGCGGCGAAAAGCAGTCCCATCGTCCCGTCCGAGCGCTGCCCGGCGGAGATCATCTTGGCCGCGCACACGGTGTAGATCGCGTAGCCCAGTCCGGCCGCCAGCGCGAGCACCGCGCCCAGCACCGCGTCCGAACCGCTGCCGCCGGCGCCGGCGCCGGGACTGGAGAGCACCAGCGTGCCCACCCCGGCCACCGCGAGCCCGGTCGCGGCCAGCCAGGTGCCGCCGGGTCGTTGTCCGGTGACCAGCCACTGCACCAGCCCGGTCCACACGGGGCAGGAGCCGAGCGCGGTGATGGTGCCGACCGCGACCCCGGCCAGGGACACCCCGGAGAAGAATCCGACCTGGTAGACCGCCACCCCCACCGCGCCGATGAGCACCAGTGGCCAGGACGCCCTCGGCACGTTCCGGAACGCGCCGCGCAGGGCGGCCAGCCCGAGCAGGACCGCCCCGGCCAGCACCACCCTGGCCGAGCCGACGGTCAGCGGGTCCAGGCCGGTGGGTCCGAGGGCCTGGGCGGTGCCGGTGGTGCCGAACAGCACCGCGGCGGCCAGTACCAGCAGGGCGGCGCGTCCAGTGTTCATCGCCGCCGATCCTGCGGCACCCGGCCGACCCACGTCGACCGGGTTTCCCGGCAACTCAGACCAGCCAGGCCGCGGTGTCCGGCGGCAGGTGCTCGCCTTCGAGCGGACCGCTGCTCAGCAGCACTTCGCCGGGCGGCAGCGGGACCAGCGCGCCGGAGGTGTTGAGCGCGCAGATCAGCCCGCCGGGCTTGCGGCGGAAGGCGAAACAGCCAGCCGGCGCGCCGTACCACTCGACCTCGTCACCGCGCAGCGCTTCGTGGCTCTTGCGCAGTTCCAGGGCCTGCCGGTACAGCGAGAGCATCGAGCCGGGGTCCTCCAGCTGGGCCTCCACCGTCAGCGCGGCCCACTCCGGCGGCATCGGCAGCCAGGTGTTGTCGCCGGGGGAGAAGCCGAACGGCGGGTGCTCGCCCTCCCAGGGCATCGGTACCCGGCAGCCGTCCCGGCCCCGTTCGGTGTGCCCGGAGCGTTCCCAGGACGGGTCCTGCAGCGCCCAGTCCGGCAGCTCCACGTTGGGCAGGCCCAGTTCCTCGCCGTTGTAGAGGTAGACCACGCCGGGCAGCGCCAGTTCGACCAGGGTCATCGCCCGCGCCCGCTTGACGCCCAGTTCGCCGCCGCCGTAGCGGGTGACGTGCCGGACGACGTCGTGGTTGGACAGCGTCCAGGTGGGCAGCGCGCCCACCTCGCGCACCGCGGCCAGCGAGTGGTCGATGGCGCCGCGGATGGCGTCGGCGTCGAAGTCGGTCTCCACCAGCCGGAAGTTGAAGCCCAGGTGCAGCTCGTCCGGGCGGACGTAGCGGGACATCCGCTCGTCGTCCTGCACCCAGATCTCGCCGACGGCCATCCGGCCCGGGTACTCGTCCATCACCTTGCGGATCATGCGGTGGATGTCGTGCACGCCGTCGTTGTCGAAACGCGGATCGCGGTTGTTGTCGAAGAGCAGGTGCGGGCCGGGCATGTCCTCGGGGTTCATGTCCGGCAGCCCGGCGGGCTTGGCCATGCCGTGCGCGACGTCGATGCGGAACCCGTCCACGCCGCGATCCAGCCAGAACCGCAGGGTCTGCTCCAGATCGGCCCAGACCTCGGGGTGCTGCCAGTTCAGATCGGGCTGTTCCGGGGCGAACAGGTGCAGGTACCACTGGCCGTCCTCGACCCTGGTCCAGGCCGGTCCGCCGAAGATGCTCGGCCAGTTGTTCGGCGGCTCAGAGCCGTCCGGGCCGCGGCCCTCGCGGAAGAGGTAGCGCTCCCGCTCCGGGCTGCCAGGACCGGCCACCAGCGCGGCCTGGAACCAGTCGTGCTGGTCGCTGCTGTGGTTGGGCACCAGGTCGACGGTGACCTTGATGTTCTGCGCGTGCGCGTCGGCGATGAGCCGGTCGAAGGCGGCGAGGTCGCCGAAGAGCGGGTCCACATCGCGCGCGTCGGCCACGTCGTAGCCGTGGTCGGCCATGGGGGAGCGGTAGAACGGGGTCAGCCAGAGCGCGTCGACGCCGAGTAGTTCGAGGTAGCCGAGCCGGGACCGGATGCCCTCCAGATCACCCACTCCGTCGCCGTCGGAGTCCGCGAAGGACCGGACGTAGACCTGGTAGAAGACGGAGTCCCGCCACCAGGGCGGCGCGGCGGCAGGATCAACACTGCCCCCGGCGATGTCGGGGTCCACCTCGGGCGATCGTCGCACGATGGTTCATCCTGCCATCCGGGTCCGACATTCAAGGCCCGGTTGGGTGATCCGTGAGTTTCCCGACTTTCGCGGTCTGGATCACACCCAGGAGTTGACCAAGCTGTTAGCGGCCATCTCCATGTACGCCCACAGCTGGTCACGGCGTTCCTGGTCCAGCCCGGCCTCGTCAACCGCGACCCGCATGCAGCGCAGCCAGGCGTCCCGTTCGATCGGCCCGATGGTGAACGGCACGTGCCGCATCCGCAGCCGAGGGTGCCCGCGCTGCTCGGAGTAGGTGTGCGGGCCGCCCCAGTACTGCATCAGGAACAGCCGCAGCCGCTCCTCGGCCGGGCCGAGGTCCTGCTCCGGGTACATCGGGCGCAGCACCTCGTCCTTGGCGACCTCGGCGTAGAAGCGACCCACGATGCGGTGGAAGGTGTCCTCGCCGCCGACGAGGTCGTAGAAGGTCTCCGGAGTGCCCATGGCAGCCATTCTCCCCGTTGCCTCAGCTCTTGGGTTTCTCCGGGGCAGGCGGCGCCTCGGGTCCGTTGGGTCGCCCGTTCGGGTAAGGCGGTTCGATGCCCGCCTCGTCGTAGGCGGCCATGATCTTGGCCCGCAGTGCCCGCTGCACCGCCCACTGGCGGCCGGGGCGGACCTTGACCGTCATCCGCAGGGTCACCGTGTCCGCGGTGACCTTCTCCACGCCGAGCACCTCCGGCGGCTCCAGCACGTCCTCCAGCAGCGGCGTCTTGGTCGCCGCGTCGGTGACCACCTCGGCCATCAGTTCGGTGGCCCTGGCCGCGTCCACGTTGTGCGCCACCGGGAAGTCGACCACCGCGACCGCGAAGCCCTGGCTGGAGTTGCCCACCCGCAGCACCTCGCCGTTGCGCACGTACCAGACCGTGCCGTTGACATCCCGCAGCGTGGTGACCCGCAGCCCCACCGTCTCGATGGTGCCGGTGGCGGGCCCGAGGTCGACCACGTCACCCACGCCGTACTGGTCCTCCAGCATCATGAAGATGCCGGACAGGAAGTCCTTGATCAGGTTCTGCGCGCCGAAACCGATGGCCACGCCCAGCACGCCGGCCGAGGCGATGATCGGCGTGATGTCGATGGTCAGCGTTTCCAGGATCATCAGGAACGCGATGCCGAAGACCAGGATCGAGGTGATCGACTTCAGTATCGAGCCGATGGTCCTGGCCCGCTGCGCCCGCCGTTCGGACAGCAACGGCCCGGCCGCCGCCTTGATCGCCTCCGGCGCCCGCTCCTTGAGCGGCCGCAGCAGCACCGGCACCCGCCCGGCGCTGGAGTTCGTCGTCAGCTTGTCGATCATCCGCCGGAGCAGGTAGCGCAGCAGGAACGCGCCCACCATGACCAAAATGATCTTGATGGGCTTGGTGATGATCCACTGGTTGTTCGCCAGCCACTCGGCCGAGCTGAACAGCCACTCCTGTGGTTCACGCGCGGACAACTGGGCGGTCATGTCACTAACTTGGGTGACAACGTTCGGCACGGTGCCATGTTACGGAGCGGTCTCAGCGAGCGGTGACCGAGGCGGCCATCTCGGTGAGTTTCTGGGCCAGTGTGCGCCGGTCCGCCGGGGCCACGATGACCCACTGACTACCGTCCGGACCTCGCATCTTCTGCCCGAGGTAGCGCCCGTCGACGTTGTCGATGAATGTGAGCGGACTCTCGGCGCGCTTGCGCGAGCCGAGCCGGTCCCTGGCGGCCACGAACAGCTGACCGCCACCGGTGCGCGGCTTGTCCATGAGTTCCTTGAGCCGCTGCGGGCTGGCCCCGCCGCTGTTGCGCGAGGACATCATGAACCCGCCCTCGTCCTCCGCGGGCCGCGAATGCCGCCCACCGCCCCGGCCGCCGCCGTCCCCGCCACCGAAGGTCTCGGCCGGGAAGTTGAACGACTGCCCGCGCGCGGCCGGCTTGTCCGGCAGCGCCGAGACCAGCGCGTCGACCAGCCCGGTCGGCCGCACCGGGGTCAGCACCAGCTTCTCCTCCAGGATCTCGGCCAGCACCGACTCGTCCCCGGAGGCGGCGGCGAGCGCGGCCCGCTGCTCGCCGCCACCGGGCACGCTGTACCAGCCGTAGAACTCCCGCTGCGGCCGTTCGAGCATGTGGAAGGTGTCCACCAGGTCGGGGTGGGCCCGCCCGCCACGGGCCAGGCCCAGCCCCTCCAGCTCCTGCCAGGCTCGCCGTTGCACGTCAAGCCGGTCCTGGTAGGTCTCCCCGTAGGAGGGGATGCCCAGGGTCGGGTGCTTGTCCTGCAGGTTCTCGCTCTCCCACACCACGTCGTAGGCGGGCAGTGAGATGGTGACTCTGGCTCTCAGCACGGCTTCTTCCTAGTTCAGCGTCAGCGGTACCCGGGCGGCGTCTCACCGATGACCGGCGGCGCGACCAGCGTGTTGTCGCCCCAGATGTCATCGGACTCGACCAGGTAGCTGGGCCGCTTGTGTTCCTTGTCCTCATCGCCCTTGGCCCCGGCGCCGCCCATACCGCCACCGGCGCCCATGCCACCCCGGCCACCAGCCCCGCCGGCGGCGCCACCGCGCCCACCACCGGGCCCGTGCCCGTCAGCACCGACTCCACCGGACCCACCAGGCCCGAATCCGCCCCCACTGGGACCGAACCCGCCGCCCCGCGGCCCAAACCCGCCGGCACCGCCACCGCCACCACCACGGCCACTACCACCACCGGGCATCCCCGGCATCCGCGGCGGCGTACCGCCACCCCCAGGCCCACGACCAGGCCCGGTGTTGGGCCCCTGCTGCCCCGGCGGCCAGCCACCGATGGGCGGCGGCATCGGCGGGTTCGGCGGCCCAGGAGGCGGAGTCGGCCCAGGAGGAGGGGTGAACGGCGGCAGCTTCGGCGGCTCCACCGGCGGCTTGTTCCAGCTCGGGTCGAGCTGGTCGTTGCCACCGGGCGGCCGCCCGTCCGAGCCGGGCGGCGGCAGATTCGGCATGTTCGGCGTGCCGCTGCCGTTGCGATCCCCACCGCCGATGCGCCCGACGTTGCTGTTCGGGTCCCGCTTGCCGGGATCAACCTCGTTCGGGTTGCCCGTGCTCGTCTCCGGGGTCACCGGCGGCGGCGGGATGAACTGCGGCATGTTCGTGGTGTTGGTCTCGCTCTGCGCCTTGTACTCCAGCAGAGCCTGCTGGTTCGCGTTGGTCTTCTCGCCCTGAACCCGCTTGGCCTCGTCGTAGTCGGTCTCCCAGAACGCCGCGCCGTTGAGCCAGGGCTCCGAACCCGGGTCCGGCGGCAGCTCGACCTTGTCCTTGACGGTCCGGAAGTCCCCACTCTGCGAGGCGACCTTGTAGGCGGTTTCGGTGCAGACGGTCTTGGCGGCGCCTGCCCAGGCAGCCAGCGGCGAGGCAACAAGCTGCGCCTGGTCGGCGGCCTGACCTTCCCAGGCCACCTTGCCGTCGGCCAGTGCCTTCTCGACCATGTCCCGGACGGTGAGGTAGCGGTCGCCGAGCTTCTGCCAGGCCTCGTAGTTCGGGTCCGTGGTGGCCTCGGCGCCCTTGGCGTCCTTGTGGAAGAACTCGTAGATCGTCTTCCCGTCGAAGGCGTTGGGACGGGGCATGCACGAGGGATCAGGAGCCATGACTAGCTACCCCCCTTGATAGTCGAGATCACCATTTCCGCGACCTTGTCCGCCAGGCCACACGCGTTCTTGTACTCGGCGGCCGCCTTGTCACTGATCTGCACCCCGACGCTGATTGTCACCGCGTCGCTCACAGCCGTGTATCCGAAGCAGTCGCCCTGTCCGAAGGGGACACCGCTGTTGGCGTGCACCGAGGGGTACCCGGCAACGGTGGCCGCCTCGAAGGCCGCGTAGGTGCTCTTCTTCTCGTAGAGAGCGTTGAGGCCCGCGTCGGCCTTGGTGCTCAGCGCGACGCTGAACAGGCCGTTCAAGCTGGTGTTCGGGTTCTGTGCGGTGGTCCAGGAGCATTCCTTGCCGAGCACGCTGTCGCCCTCTTTGCCCGGTTTGCTGACCCGGACGGTGCCGTACTGCGCCGAGGTGAGCAGTTCGCAGGGCTTGGGCGCGTACTGCGCCGCCTTGTCCAGCTTGGGCTGGGTGATCGGCGGCGCGAGACCGGCCGAGCTGGTGCTGGTCGCGGCGCCACTGCTCGGCGGCTGCGCGCTGGTGCTCGGTGTGTTCGATCCACCAGAGCATCCTGCGACCAGGGCCAGGGCGGCAACAACGAGCGTGCTGAGGGCGACGCGGTTCACTGGGTCTTGCCTCCGAGTTGGCGGTTCATGTCCTCGGCGTCCGCGTAGCCCTTCATGATCGCGTTGAGGTTGGCGACCATGGCTTCCAGAGCCTCGCGGTACTTCTTGTTGGCAGTGGCGTGGCAGCCGTCGCCGGTGACTGCGCGGTCGTTGATCTTCTCGGCCGCGACTGCGCTGTACGGATCCCGGCCAGGTCCAGCAGTCAGCTTCAGACGCTCGGCCTCTTGGTTGATCTTCTTGAGTTCTTCGATCGCCAGCTCAAGGCCGCTAATGGCCTTCTGCGCGTGTGCCTTGTCGACCTTGAACTTGCCGCCAGTCTTCGCGGCCGAGTAGTCGGTCGCGTAGTGCTGGTTCAGCCTCGCCTGCTCTGGCGAGATATCCGCATCCGGATCCCGTGGCGGCATGTCACACCCTCCCAGTTACTGCGCTCGATGCCGTCTCGCATCGTATCGTTTGACGCCGACATCGCAGGGCGGGTTCCCACAGGTTCCCGACCCTCGTTTGTGGACTGTGTCCCCGGTTGAACACAGTCCGTCAACGGTGGTGACGCAGCGAGATGGCGATCATGACGCGGGAGTGGAGTGGGTCACGCTCCGGAGCGGATCGTCGAGATCACCATCTCTGCAACCCGGTCGGCCAGGCGTCCCGCCCAGCGGCTGGTAGCCCTCCTGCGCGGCGGCCTCACCGATCGCCGTCGAAGGTCAGGCCCGTGGCGTTGGCCAGGAAGGACAGGGTGTCGGCGGTGAGGGTGATGGTGCGGGAGATGGAGCGGGTGCTGTGGCCCACGTCGGTTTCGCGGCGGAACAGGATCGGGTGGGTGGCCGGGTCGGCCGCGGTGGCCGATTGCAGGGCGGCGCACATCTTGCGGGCGTGGCAGGGATCGACGCGGGAGTCGGACTCGAACACGGTGAACAGGACCGCCGGGTAGGTCACGCCGGGGTTGACGTGGTGGTACGGGGAGTAGGCGAGCAGCCAGGCCAGTTCGTCCGGCTCGGCCGCGGTGCCGTACTCGTCCTTCCAGATCCGGCCGATCAGGAATTCCTCGTAGCGGACCATGTCCAGCAGGGGGGCGGAGCAGACCACGGCGCGGTACAGCTCGGGGCGCTGGGTGATGGCCGCGCCCATCAGCAGGCCGCCGTTGGAGCCGCCCTGGATGGCCAGTTGCGGGCTGGTGGTCCAGCCCTGGTCGATGAGGTGTTCGGCGGCGGCGTGGAAGTCGTCGAAGGTGTTCTGCTTGTTCGCCCGCATGCCGCCCTGGTGCCAGGACTCGCCTTCCTCGCCGCCGCCGCGCAGGGAGGCCAGCGCGTACACGCCGCCCGCCTCCACCCAGGCCAGTGCGGAGGCGCTGTAGGACGGGGAGTAGCTGATCGAGAAGCCGCCGTAGCCGCCGAGCAGGGTGGGGCGGGGCCGGTCCGGTTCGGCGCTGGGGGAGAGCACGAACATGTGCACGGTGGTGCCGTCGGCGGAGGTGTAGGCGAGCTGCCGGGTGTGCACCGCGGGCACCTCGACCGCGCCGGGCGCCGCCGCCAGCAGCTCGGTGACGCCGGTGGAGCGGATGTGCCGGTGCACGCTGGGCGGGGTGACGAAGTCGGTCCAGCCGATCCACAGCGTGTCCGCGTCCGTCGTGGTGAGACTGTCTACAGTGGACAGTCCGTTGACAGATCCGATGCCGGGCAACGGGATCTGGGTCAGGTGGCTGCCGTCGGCTGGGTCGTGCAGGTGGATCTCGGAGACCGCGTGCCGACTGCGCAGCACCGCGAGCGTGCCGTCCAGCCAGCGGACGGTCTCCAGCACCGAACCCGGGTCCTCGGCGACCAGTTCCCGCCAGTGCTGCCGCCCCGGCTCGGCCGGATCGGCCACGCACAGCCGCCAGCGCGGGGCGTCCACCGTGGTCAGCAGATACAGCCTGCCGTCGCGTTCGACCCAGGCGGTGCAGTAGGCGCTGTCCACCTCGTCCACGATCTGGCGCAGCTTGCCGTCACCGGCCAGGTCGGCGATCCACACCGACTCCTTGGGCGCGGTGCCAGGGGTGGCGTCGACCACCAGCCAGCGGCCGTCGGCGGAGAGCCGCACGCCGTAGTAGTTGGTCTTGTCCAGGCCCTCGCCGTGCACCAGCTCGTCGGCGGCCGGGTCCGCGCCCAGCCGGTGCCGCCACACCCGCCGGTGGAACAGCTCCTCGCCCTCGGGCACCTCGCCGGGGGCCAGGCGGCGGACGTAGAACAGTTCCTGGCCGCCGGGCAGCCAGGCGATCGGGGAGTTGCGGGCGCGGTCGATCGGACCGTCCAGCAGCGCGCCGGTGGCCACGTCGACCACGTGCAGCTGGGATTCCTCGTCGCCGCCGCTGGAGAGCAGGTAGGCGAGTTTGTCACCCTCCAGGCTGGGCACCCAGTAGTCCAGGGTGGTCAGGCCGGAGGGGTCCAGCGTGGCCACGTCGATCAGCGCGCGCTCGCCGTCGGCGTCGCGGACGTGCAGCACCGAGTGCTCCTGGCCGGGCAGGCGGCGGGTGAAGAAGGCGCGGCCGTTGCGCCAGAACGGAGCGGATACCGAACCTGACTGCAGCAGGGTGCCGATCCGGCCGGCCACCGCCTCCCGGCCGGGGAGTTCGGAGAGCACCGGGGCGACGAGTGCGTCCTGGGCGGCCGACCACTCCCGGGTGCGCGGGTCGGCGGCGTCTTCCAGCCAGCGGTAGGGGTCCGGCACCCGATGTCCGTGCAGCTCGTCGACCAGGTCGAGGCGCTCGGCGGGCGGGTAGAAACGGGGGGTGGACGAGTGCTGGCTCACGATCGGAACCCTACCGATGCGCGGTTGTCACTCCACTGGTTAGCCGCTCGTTCACCGTAGATTCGGGCGAGCCTGCCCGACACGTTACAGATCACAGGTGCGCGAACAGCGCATTATGTGGTCGACTACGTGTGATCCGGTGGAGGTGGTCGCGTGCCCGACCGACAACCGACTCCCATCGGCATAGCCGGTGGGCAGACGCCGCGGGTCCGTTCGTCCTCGAACGGTATCCCGCCGGCCTTGGCCGCGTGCGTTCCTGTACCTGCGCAGGAACGGGCGGCCCCTAGCGAGACGACCCCTGGATGGGGCCGACGCCGTGTGTTGTTGCTGAATGCCACCTTCGAGCCGCTGACGGCTCTCCCGGTGCGCCGAGCGATCGTACTTCTTGTCTGCGGCAAAGCGGAAATCGTGCACGGAGACGCCGCTGGCCTGCAGGTTCACTCCGCCAGCGAGGTCGTGGCAGTCCCGTCGGTGATCCGGTTGAGCACGTTTGTCCGGGTTCCCTACCGTGGCCGGATCCCGCTGACCCGCGCCGCGCTGATGCACCGCGACCGGTTCCGCTGCGCGTACTGCGCCGGGCGGGCCGAGACCATCGACCACGTGGTGCCGCGCAGCAAGGGCGGCCAGCACACGTGGGAGAACACGGTCGCCTGCTGCGCCCGCTGCAACCACCGCAAGGCCGACAAGCTGCTCAGTGAGCTGGGCTGGCGGCTGCGGGTGGTGCCGCGCACCCCGCGTGGGCAGCACTGGCGGTTGCTGGCCGGTGTGCCCGACGCGGACCCGCAGTGGCTGCCCTACCTCGGGGAGCCCGCGGCCTGATCAGGCCGCCAGGGCTGCCTGGGCGCTGATCCGCACCCCATCGCGAGCGCTGATGCGGACTCCGGCGTGTCCGGAGATCCGCACTCCGTGCTGTCCACTGATCCGGACGCCGTCGCGCGCCGAGATCCGCACGCCCCGGTCGGCGCCGCTGATCCGCACCCCGCGCTCGGCGGCGCTGATCCGCACGCCGGCTTCGCCGCTGATGCGGACGCCGTCCCTGGCCGAGATGCGCACGCCGTCCCGCGCGGAGATCCGGACTCCGGCCTCGCCGCTGATCCGGACTCCGGCCTCGCCGCTGATGCGGACCCCGGCCTGGTCGCTGATGCGCACGCCTGACTTGCCGCTGATGCGGACCCCGGCTTCGCCGCTGATCCGCACGCCCGCCTGACCGCTGATCCGCACCCCGGCCTCGCCGCTGATCCGGACGCCGTCGCGGGCGGAGATCCGCACCCCGCGCCCGGCCGCACTGATCCGGACCCCGGCCGCCTCGCCGCTGATCCGCACGCCGTCCCGCGCCGAGATCCGCACGCCGCGATCGGCCCCGCTGATCCGCACCCCGCGATCGGCGCCGCTGATGCGCACACCGTCACGCACCGTGTCCATCGAGCTGATCCGGACACCCTGGCGCGAGCTGATCCGCACCCCTGCGTGACCGGAGGCGCAAACGTCATCAACGGCGCTGATGCGTACCCCGGTGGCTCCGCTGATCCGGACGCCATCAAAGTTGCTGATGCGCACGCCTGCATTGCGGATGAGTGACCGCTTCCCCGAAAGGGTGTGGTCGTTGCTCTGTTCGAGAGTCTTGATATCCGACATGTTGGCGTCTCCCATCGGTGGGATGCTGCTCTGCGTGGAAGAGTCTGCGTGCACAAGACCCGGATAGGTGAAAAGTAGAAGCCTGGCTCGCCGCAGACAAGCCGCCAAAGCGGCCGCCATTTGCCGCTGTTCGGACCGGGGCCGATTGGCCCAGCAGGCTCGGCCGGTCGAGTGGCATCGGGGCGTCGGGGAGGTGCCGGTCACACTTCCGGGTTACCTTCCGCGGCCTCCGGCCGAAACCTGGCGAATCCCCCCAAACGGCGGCACGGGGACCACTGCCAGCGGGGCCGACAGCCACCATCTACAGTTGCCGCCGTGACCGTCCTGGAGACCATCCTCGTCTTCGCGGGGATCCCGTTGGCGTTGTACCTCGGGATCACCCTGCTGACGATGTGGCCTGACTCCAGCCGGGGCCAGCGCTACCGGCCCGGCCAGGAGTGGCCCCACGAGCCAGTGTGGTGGAGTGCCAACCCCGCAGGCCTGACCACCTCCGCCGCTCCCGCGGCGCACGACAACGAGGCGGCTGCGGCCGCCGGTACCGCTCGGGGAGGTGCCCGTGGCAACTGGTGAACTCGCGCCTCGCGTCGACCCCAAGGACCTGGCCATCGGTGAGGTCCTGATGCCGCACGGCCGGGTGTCCTCGGCCCGGCACGTCAGCGACGCAGGCCCGAAGCTGCCGTTCAGCCCGGTCCAGCTGGCCACCCTGGACGAGGCGCTGACCCTGTCCAGCCGCAGCTCCGGCCTGGACTTCAGCATTTACCTCGGCGACCTGGGCGAGGACATCCACGCCCGCGCCCAGGAGTTGCACGGCAGTCTCGGCGCCAAGGCCGCCAACGCGGTGCTGGTCGCGGTGTCGCCAGGGCAGCGCGTGGTGGAGATCGTCACCGGCGCGGAGTCCGGCCGGCGGCTGGCCGACCGCGGCTGCAAGCTCGCGGTGATGAGCATGGTCGCCTCCTTCAAGGAGGGCGATCTGGCCGGTGGCCTGGTCAGCGGCCTGCGCATGCTGGCAGACCAGGCCGGTCCCAAGCACTGACCGACTGAACTGACCGAAGCGGCGGCGTCACCCTCGGGCTGAGGGGGACGCCGCCGCTTCGGCTTGTCAGGAGCGGTCGAACTCGCGGGCGGCCAGCGCCCGGACGATCCCGGCCCGGCCCTCGTTCACCAGGCGCAGCAGCGCGGGCGGGTGGGTGTCCGAGGCGATCCAGGCGTCCGCGGCCTTGACCGTGGCCTGCTCCACCGCCCAGGACGGGAACAGGCCGACCACCACCGGCATGGCCCGGTCGCTGCCGCGGCGCTGCCAGACCTCGGACACCTCGGCGAAGTAGCGGCCGGTGTACCCGGCGAGCAGCTCCTTCTGGCCGGGGTGGGAGAAGCCGTTGATCAGCGACTCGTTGGTGGAGTTGGACAGCTCGTCGTCGTGCACGGCCCGCCGCCAGGTCTCCGCCTTGTTCTCCTCGGTCGGGATCAGCGCGGTGGCCAGCTCGGCCTGCCGCTGACCGGTGGCGGTGGCATCGCGCGCCAGCTCGGCCGCCACGTCGGTCTCGTCCGCGCGGGCGTGCGCCACCAGGGCCCGCAGCACCCGCCAGCGCAGGTCCGCGTCCACCACCAGGCCGTCGAGCACGTTGGTGCCGTCATACCAGCCCTGCAGCACCGCCAGCTCGGTCTCGCCGAGCACCGAGGAGGTCAGCGCGTTGGCGAAGGCGAGCTGGTGGTCCGAACCCGGTTCCGCGGTGGTGGCCAGGTCCAGGATGCGGGTGGAGAAGCGGGACCAGCCCTCCGGCCGCCAGGACGGGTCGGCGTAGGAGGACAGCGCGGTCTGGGCCTGGGCCAGCAGCCGCTGCACCACGCCGACCTCGGTCTCGGCGTGCACGCCGCCGAGCACCAGGGTGACGAAGTCGCGGGCCTTCAGCTCGGCCTCGCGGGTCATCTCCCAGGCCGCCGACCAGCACAGCGTGCGCGGCAGCGGCTCGGTGATGTGCGCGATCCGGTCGATCAGGGTGACCAGCGAGTCCGGGTCCAGCCGCATCGTGCAGTAGGTCAGGTCGTCGTCGTTGACCAGCACCAGCTTGCCGCGGTGCACGCCGACCAGCTCGGGCACGTCGGTGCGCTCGCCGTCCACGTCGACCTCGACCCGGTGCACCCGGACCAGCTTCCCGTCGGCGTCGTCGGCGTAGACGCCGATGGCCAGCCGGTGCGTGCGCAGCTCACCGGCGCCGGGCCGGGCGCCGCCCTGCAGCACCGCGAACTCGGTGAACCTGCCCTCGGCGTCCACCGCGAAGCGGGCCCGCAGCGAGTTCAGGCCGGTGGTCTGCAGCCACTGCGCGCTCCACCAGGACAGGTCCCGGCCGGAGGCCTGCTCCAGCGCGACCAGCAGGTCGGCCAGGGTGGCGTTGTCCCATGCGTGCTTGTCGAAGTAGACCCGCAGCCCGGCCAGGAAGTTGTCCAGCCCCACGTAGGCCACCAGCTGCTTGAGCACGCTGGCGCCCTTGGCGTAGGTGATGCCGTCGAAGTTGACCTCCACGGCCTCCAGGTCGGGCATCTCGCAGGCGACCGGGTGGGTGGAGGGCAACTGGTCCTGGCGGTAGGCCCAGGACTTCTCGATGTTGGCGAAGGAGGTCCAAGCGTGCTTGTACTCGGTGGCCGAGGCCTGCGCGAGCACCGAGGCCCAGGTGGCGAAGGACTCGTTCAGCCACAGGTCGTCCCACCAGCGCATGGTGACCAGGTCGCCGAACCACATGTGCGCCATCTCGTGCAGCAGCGTCTCGCAGCGGCGCTCGTAGTCGTAGCGGGTGACCCTGGAGCGGAAGATGTACTCCTCGCGGAAGGTCACGCAGCCCGCGTTCTCCATCGCGCCCGCGTTGAACTCCGGCACGAAGCACTGGTCGTACTTGCCGAAGGGGTAGCGCACCCCGAAGGCGTTGTTGAAGAACTCGAAGCCCTGCTTGGTCTCGGTGAACAGCCGCTCGCTGTCGGCGAACTCGGCCAGCGAGGCGCGCACGTACAGGCCCAGCGGGATCTCGCCCTCGCTGTCGGTGTACACATCGCGCCACTCCGCGTACGGACCGGCGACCAGCGCGACCAGGTAGGTCGACATCGGCTTGGTGGTCTCGAAGACGTGCTTGGCGCCGCCGTCGACCTTCTCCACGACCTCGGTGGCGCTGTTGGAGAGCACCTTCCAGTCCGCCGGGGCCAGCACGGTGAGCTGGTAGACCGACTTCAGGTCCGGCTGGTCGAAGCAGGCGAACATGCGCTTGGCGTCCGCGGTCTCGAACTGGGTGTACAGGTACACCCCGTCGTCCACCGGGTCGACGAAGCGGTGCACGCCCTCGCCGGTGTTCATGAACCGGCAGTCCGCCTCGATGACCAGCTCGTTGCGCTCGGCCAGGCCGGGCAGGACGATCCCGTCCTCCTCGCGGAAGGCGGAGACGTCCAGCTCCACGCCGTTGAGCACGGCCCTGCGCACCCCGGCCGCGACCAGGTCGACGAAGGTCTGGGCGCCGGTCTCACGGCTGGCGAAACGGACCGTGCTGGTCGAGCGGAAAGTGTTCTCGCCCGGCCCGCCGGAGCCGTTGGTGAGGTCCAGCTCGATCGCGTAGGACTCCACCTCCAGCAGCGCGGCACGCTGCTGTGCCTGCTCGACCGTGAGGTTCGGTGCGGCCACGGGTCACCTCGTGTTCTTGCTCTTGGGGATGCACGACGTCAGGCATCAAACCACGAACGTCGAAACGGTTTCCCGACTCCGGGAAGAGTTCGCCCCCGCGCGGGGTTGGTAGCAGGCAGGACGTGCTGCCAGTGGCTCGTCAACAGTCATAAACCGAAAGAGGCGTCATGAGCGGTGAGACCCCCCGCGTCGACTTCTACTTCGACCCGATCTGCCCGTGGGCGTGGATCAGCTCGCGGTGGATCCTGGAGGTCGAGCAGGTCCGCGACATCGACTTGCACTTCCGGGTGATGAGCCTGTCCGTGCTGAACTCCGGCCGCGATGTGCCGGAGCAGTACCAGGAGCTGCTGGACAAGGGCTGGGGGCCGGTCCGGGTGGCCATCGCCGCGGCCAAGTCGCACGGCCCGGACATCCTCCGCCCGCTCTACACCGCGCTGGGCACCCGGATCCACAACGAGGGCCGCGGCGGCGACCTGGACGGCGTGATCAAGGAGTCGCTGGCCGAGCTGGGCCTGCCCGCCGAGCTGGCCGAGGCGGCGAGTTCGACCGAGTACGACGAGGAGCTGACCGCCAGCCACCACGCGGGCATGGACCCGGTGGGCATGGATGTGGGCACGCCCACCATCCACGTGGACGGGGTGGCCTTCTTCGGCCCGGTGCTGTCCAAGATCCCGCGTGGCGAGGACGCGGGCAAGGTCTTCGACGGCGCCCGGCTGCTGGCCGGGTACCCGCACTTCTTCGAGCTGAAGCGGACCCGCACGGAGGACCCGGACTTCTCCTGAGTCCAGGCGCGGACCGCCCGCCGGTGTGGCAGGCGGGCGGTCCCGCGGTCCCTTGTGGACACCACCTGGTTCGCTACCCGAACTCCCAGCACAACCCATGACACCCTGATCCCATGGCGAACGAACTCATCGAGGTGGTCAACCCGGCCACCGAACAGGTCATTGGGTCGGTCAAGGCCAGCACCGCCGCCGAGGTGGACACCGCGGTCCGGGCGGCGCACGCGGCCTTCCCCGGCTGGGCGGCCACCCCGCTGGCCGAACGGGCCGCGATCGGCCGCCGGATCGCCGAGGGCGTCGCGGCCCGGCGGGACGAGCTGGCCGAGCTGATCACCGCCGAGATGGGGTCGCCGATCAGCTTCTCCACCAGGGTGCAGGCCAGCCTGCCGGTGGCGGTGGCAGGCGGGATCGTGGACCTGATCGACGGCGGCTACGACTTCAGCGAGGAGATCGGCAACTCGCTGGTGCTGCGCGAGCCGATCGGCGTGGTGGGCGCGATCACCCCGTGGAACTACCCGCTGCACCAGGTGGTGGCCAAGGTGGTGCCCGCGCTGGTGGCAGGCTGCACCGTGGTGCTCAAGCCGAGCGAGGTGACCCCGCTCACCGCCGAGGCCTTCGCCGGGATCGTGCGCGAAGCCGGGGTGCCGGAGGGTGTTTTCCACCTGGTGCACGGGTTCGGACCGACCGTGGGCGAGGCGATCGTGTCGCACCCGCTGGTGGACATGATCTCCTTCACCGGCTCCACCGCAGCCGGGCGCCGGATCTCCGCGGTGGGCGCGGAGACGGTGAAGCGGGTTTCGCTGGAGCTGGGCGGCAAATCCGCCAACATCATCCTCGACGACGCCGACCTGGCCGCCGCGGCCAAGCAGGCCATCGCGCACTGCTTCATCAACAGCGGCCAGACCTGCACCGCGCGCACCAGGGTGCTGATCCCGGCGCGGCTGCACGACGAATTCGTGAGCCTGCTCACCGACGTCGCGGCCAAGTACACCCCCGGCGACCCCACGGACCCGGCCACCAGGGTCGGCCCGATGGTCACCAAGGCCCAGCAGGAGCGGGTCAAGGGCTACATCCAGCAGGGCATCGACGAGGGCGCCACGCTGGCCATCGGCGGCGCGGACACCCCGGCGGAGACCCCGGTCGGCTACTACGTCCGGCCGACCGTGTTCGCCAACGTGCGCAACGACATGGTCATCGCCCAGGAGGAGATCTTCGGGCCGGTGCTGGCCGTGCTGCCCTACGCCGATGAGGACGAGGCGGTGGCCATCGCCAACGACTCCATCTACGGCCTGGCCGGCTCGGTCTACTCCGCCGACGCCGACCGCGCGCTGGCCATCGCCCGGCGGATGCGCACCGGCCAGGTGGACGTCAACGGCGGCGCGTTCAACCCGGTGGCGCCCTTCGGCGGCTACAAGCAGTCCGGCAACGGGCGGGAGATGGGCCTGCACGGGCTGGAGGAATTCACTGAACTGAAAGCCATTCAGCGTTAACCAGGCCACTCCGCCCGCCATGTCACACTCGTAGGTGACCGGATGGGGCCGCCGCCCCATCCCCACTCAACGGAGCGTGGCGAGTTGGCAATCAGCGTCTTTGAGCTGTTCAAGATCGGTATCGGACCGTCCAGTTCCCACACGGTGGGGCCGATGCGGGCCGCATGCACGTTCGCCAACGGCCTGAAGGCGGACGGGCTGCTGGCCGACACGGTGACGGTGCGCTCGGAGCTGTTCGGCTCACTCGGCGCCACCGGCCACGGGCACGGCAGCGACAAGGCGGTGCTGCTCGGCCTGGAGGGCGAGGATCCGGAGACGGTGGACACCGCCTCGGTGGAGCCGAGGGTGGCCGGCATCCGCGAACGGCGCAGGCTGCGGCTGCTGGACAGCCACGAGATCGCCTTCGAGGAGCGGACCGACCTGGTCATGCACCGGCGCAAGTCGTTGCCGTACCACCCCAATGGCATGACCTTCGCCGCCCTGGACGCCACCGGGCAGGTACTGCGCTCGCGGACCTACTACTCGGTGGGCGGCGGTTTCGTGGTGGACGAGACCGCCGCGGGCGCCGACCGGATCAAGGTCGACGACACCCCGGTCCGGCACCCCTTCCGCAACGGCGTGGAGCTGCTGGAACGCACCATCGAGACCGGCCTGCCGATCAGCGGCGTGATGCTGGCCAACGAGTTGTCCTGGCGCCCGGAGGCCGAGGTGCGTAGCGGCCTGCTGCACATCTGGCAGGTCATCCAGGACTGCGTGCGCAGCGGCTGCGCGCGGGAGGGCACCCTGCCCGGCGGGCTCAAGGTGCAGCGGCGGGCGGCGGGGCTGTTCCAGACCCTGTCCAACGAGCACTACACCACCGACCCGCTGCGGGTGATGGACTGGGTGACCCTGTTCGCGCTGGCGGTCAACGAGGAGAACGCCGCCGGCGGCCGGGTGGTCACCGCGCCCACCAACGGCGCGGCCGGGATCGTGCCCGCGGTGCTGCACTACTACGCCCGGTTCGTGCCCGGCGCCACCGAGGACGGCGTGGTCCGCTTCCTGCTCACCGCGGGCGCCATCGGCCAGTTGTTCAAGGAGAACGCCTCCATCTCCGGCGCCGAGGTCGGCTGCCAGGGCGAGGTGGGCTCGGCCTGCTCGATGGCCGCGGCCGGTCTCACCGAGGTGCTGGGCGGCACCCCGGAGCAGGTGGAGAACGCCGCGGAGATCGCCCTGGAGCACAACCTGGGCCTGACCTGCGACCCGATCGGCGGCCTGGTGCAGATCCCGTGCATCGAGCGCAACGCGGTCGCCTCGATCAAGGCCATCACCGCCTCCCGGATGGCGCTGCGCGGGGACGGCACGCACTTCGTCTCGCTGGACAAGGCGATCAAGACCATGCGCGAGACCGGCGCCGACATGAAGGTCAAGTACAAGGAAACCGCGCGGGGCGGCCTGGCCGTCAACGTGATCGAGTGCTGAGCCCCTTCGCCGGATGACCCCGCCCCGGGTCCTGACGGCCCGCAGAAACGCTGTCAGGGCCCGGAAACCGGCCTGCCGGACCGGACCGGGACGGCCCGATGGTCCAGTGGCGCGGGCAGCCCGGCGCGGCCCTTCGGGTGATCGGAAAATCATGGCCTCGCCCGGCCACTGGCTGTGCCGGGCCGACTACTCCGGCTCTGATCACTCAACGGCCTGGTCACGCGCCCGTCGACCTGGTTCGTGGCCCCCGAACGGGTGATCGGCGTCCGGTGGAATCCGTCCAGGTCATCAGGGTTCTCTTCGTGCCCACCTGTTTCCCGTCGGTGTCACCCTGTAGCGTCATGGCCGCTCGCATAGTCCACGAGGCCTGCTCGTGGGCGGCGCGGGGGTGAGACGGGTCCACTGCCATTGGTGGCCCCGCTCGCATTGACGAGGAGTTTTATGGCAACCGGCAAGGTCAAGTGGTTCAACGCGGAAAAGGGCTTCGGCTTCATTGCCCAGGACGGCGGCGGACCTGATGTGTTCGTGCACTTCTCGGCGATCCAGGGCTCGGGCTACCGCTCCCTTGAGGAGAACCAGGCAGTGGAGTTCGAGGTCGTCCAGGGTCCCAAGGGTCCCCAGGCGGACCGGGTCAGCGCTATCTGATCCCGTCTCGACGCACCGCGGGCCCGCATCCGTTGCTGGATGCGGGCCCGCGGTTTGTCCGGAGCTGGTCCTAGGCCGTCAGTCCCAGTCCCAGCGCACGCCGTAGATGCCGGGCGAGACGTCCAGCGAGACGAAGTGCGCGGTGTTGGAGGCGCCCACCCACAGCTCCTGCACGTCCTGTTCGGGCGCGTTGGCGAGCTGGCGGTGGTAGCGGAAGCAGCGCGCCGGGACCATGGCCGGGTCGAAGTGCACCTGGAGCACGTAGTCCCGGGCGGGAGTCCGGAAACGCCGGTCGTAGAAGTGCGCGGGAGTGGTCGACTGGCACTCCAGCTCGAACTCCATGATCGTGGTGTCCCCGGCGGAGAGCACCCGGTCGAGCACCAGCTCGGCCACCATGAAGTTGCTCTCCGGGTCGAAGCGCACCCGGCCGAGCCTGCAGTAGCGGGTCGAGGTGATCAGCGGCGCCGGCCGGTCCGGATCGTCGCCGCGGTAGTAGAGGAAGTGCCGGGAGACCTTGTCGACCTCGGCGCGCACCACCTCGCGCACCCGCAGGCTCTTCTCCGAGCGGTCCGCGCCCAGCAGGTACGTGTCGTGCACGCTGAGCCGGGTCAGCTGTGCGGTGGAGGGGACCTCCAGCCGCTCCAGCAGCTTGGTCAGGCCGTCCGGGGATTCCCAGAGGCGTTCGGTGTCCAGGCTGCCCGGGGTGTGCGAGAGCCACCGGCCGCGCGGACGGCGCGGACCGAGCAGGCTCATCAGTGAATTGGCCGGCAGGCGCAGCACCTCTTCGAGGATGTGCACGCCGCGCAGCGAGTCCGGCCGCTCCGGGCGGCTACGCCCATGCCGCCAGTAGCTCAGCGTGGTCAAGCTGACCTTCACGCCACGCTGGGCGAGCCGGTACTGAATCCGGTCCAGGCTGAGCCCGCTTGCCTCGATCGCGAGGTGCAGGGCTCTGGAGAACGGGCCCTTCTGCAACACTTCGGCCAGCTCACGGCTGGGTTCGGGCAAAGTGGGCGAGCCGTTGGCGTACACCGGCCTTTGCGCAGTCGTGGTCGGCTGCGGCTCTTGGTGCACGAGCACCTCCTCGCCACGTGGCAGGCAATCACAGGGTGTCACCTACGACGCTGACTTGACACTTGTCACACGGAGCATAGTTCAGCTCACCGAGCCAGGCGAGGTGAAGCCCGATTGAGTAGGTACTGTCGGACTTTACGCAACAGACCGCTGGCTCAGCGTCACAAGTATCCGGTGCCGTTAGGCGTAGCCAGGGTTAGACCTCACACTTTCGAGTGCATCTGCGGTGAAGTCTTCAGGGTAAGGCGATTTACGCAGCGCCGCAGCCCGGTCCAGCCGCCCCGCGCTGACCTCGGCACACAGCTCGGCCACCCGGCTCAACTCGGCCAGCTGCTCCCGCACGAAGGCCCGGTCCACCGGCTCGCCGTGCCCCGGCACCACCACCGCCGGTGTCAGTTCCAGCACCTGCTGCACCGCCGCAGGCCAGGCCAGTGGCCAGGATCCCTTGAAGGCGGGCGGCGCGCCCTGCTCGACGAGGTCGCCGGTGAAGACCACCTCGACCTCGGGCAACCACACCAGCAGGTCGTGGTCGGTGTGCCCGAACCCGGCTGGGAGCAGGTGCGCGACGCGTCCGCCCAGGTCCAGTTCGACCGGCTCGCGCACCGGGTGCGTCGGCGGCACGATCCGGGCGGCCAGGATGGCCTCGGCGATCGCGGGCCTGCCCTGCTCGCGGTAGTACTCGCTCCAGGCCTTCCGGTCCTCTTCCGCACCCGCGACCAGCGCCGGTCCGCAGCGTTCGTGCGCCCAGATCTCGCACGGCTCGAACGCCTGCGCGCCGAAGCTGTGGTCGAAGTGCGCGTGCGTGAGCACCACCCGCCAGGGCAGTGGGGTGACCTCGCGGACCGCGGCGGCCAGCTCCGCGCCCTGCACCCCGTCCCCACGGGTGTCGATCACCAGGCAGCCCGTCTCGCCGAGCACCAGCCCGGTGTTGAGATCCAGCTCGGTGTGCCTGCGCACCAGCACGCCCTCGGCGACCTCGACCCAGCGACCGTCCACCGCACGTCCTCTCCTAGGCGCCGAAGATCCCGTCCACGAGTACCGGGGCGACGGTGCTGCTGTCTACCGCCCCGGCCAGTTCGACATCCGCCGACAGCCCGGCCTCGGTCAGCTCCCGCCCGGACACGCAGTCCGCCAGCAGTTCCGGCACCCGGTTCGCCACCGCGGCGAAGGCGGTCGCGGCCAGCTCGGCCTCGCCGGATCGCCCGTGCCGCAACCCGTGCGCGATCGCCCCGGCGCCCAGGTAGTCCTCCAGGGAGGGGCGCAGCGGCCGCTCGGGGTTGATCCGCCAGCGCTCACCGCCCGCGATGATCCCGATCGGCCGGTCCCCGGCCAGTTCCAGGGCCTTGGCCGCCACCGCGCTCGCGTTGCGCAGACACCCGGCCAGCACGGTCGCGCCTGCCGCGGCCGCCCGCGCGCACAGCGTGCCGCCGTTGGGGGAGGACAGCCCGAGCAGCGTGCCCGCGGGCACCCCGGTCAGCGAGGACGGCCGCAGCGACCACTTCTCCTTGGTGGCCACCGACCCGGTCGGACTGGTGTAGAGCCCCAGCCCGGCCATGATCGCGCCCCGGGCCTCCGCCGCGGCCTTGGCGGCCTCGTCGTCAACAGCGAAGGGCAGCACCCGCGCGCCCCGGCCGACCACGACGTCCACCGTGGTGGTGAACACCAGCACGTCCACCACGACCAGCACCGCGCAGTGCGGGGCCAGCGCCGCCACGCCCTCGCCGCCCCATTCCAGCCGCACCCGGTAACCGTCCTGCTCGAAAACCGTCATGTGACCAGCCTCGCAAAGGCGACCGCCCAGGTCAGGCGAATATCGGGGCTGGCAGACTGCGTGCCCGTGCGCGTTTACCTTGGTTCCGACCACGCGGGCTTCGAGCTGAAAAACCACCTCGCCGCCCACCTGTCCGAGCACGGCCACGAGGTCGTCGACGTCGGCCCCCACACCTACGACGCCGAGGACGACTACCCGCCCTTCTGCGTGGAGGCCGCCCGCCGGGTGGTCGCCGACGAGGGCAGCCTCGGCGTGGTGATCGGCGGCTCCGGCAACGGCGAGCAGATCGCCGCGAACAAGGTCCCCGGCTGCCGTGCCGCGCTGACCTGGAGCGTGCAGACCGCCCAGCTCGCCCGCCAGCACAACAACGCGCTGGTGGCCGGGGTTGGCGCGCGGATGCACAGCACCGAGGAGGCCACCGCGATCGTGGAGGCGTTCCTGGCGGGGGAGTTCTCCACCGAGCCGCGGCACGCCCGCCGGATCGGACTGCTCACCGAGTACGAGCGCACCGGCGAGCCGCCTGCTTTGCCGAGCGCCTGACCGGGTAAGCCAGCCGGGTGAGTCGATCTCGAACCACCTGGCTGGCCACCCCGCTGGTCGCGGTCCTTGGCACGCTCGCGGGCGTGCTGGTGCTCTACTTCGGCGAGGCGGCCCTGGTGCCCTGGCTGTCCGGGCCGGGGGATCCGCCCTGCGGGCAGCCGGACTGCGTGCTCGGCGTCGGGTTGCAGATGATGGCCGCCGCCGTGCTCCTGGTGCTGGTCGCGGCGGTGGCCGGGATCTGGCTGGGGCGTCGGCACCGGGACACCGCGGACCGGGCTTCGGCCGTGCTGCGCGGGTTCGTAGTGTGTGGCTACTGCGTGCTGGCCTACGCGATCCAGTCCGTGATCGCCTGGTGGCCGAAGTAGCCGACGAGGAGCGCCGACGTTGCCCGAGGGCCACACCCTGCACCGTTTCGCCCTGCTGCACCACCGGCAGTTCGCCGGGCACCGGGTGGCGGTGTCCAGTCCGCAGGGTCGCTTCGCCGCCGAGGCGGCCGTGCTGGACGGGCGGGTCTTCGAGTCCGCCGAGGCGCACGGCAAGCACCTGTTCCACCACTACGGCGATGTCACCGTGCACGTGCATCTGGGGCTGTACGGGACTTTCAGCGAGAGTGAGCTGCCGGTGCAGCCGCCGCAGGGCCAGGTCAGGATGCGCCTGGTCGGCCCGGGGCACTGGACGGACCTGCGTGGCCCGACCGCCTGCCGTCTGCTCGGGGACACCGAACTGGACATCCTGCGCGCCCGGCTGGGCCCCGATCCGCTGCGCGCGGACGCCGAACCGGACCGGGCCTGGGCGAAGATCGGCAAGTCCCGGACCTCGATCGCCGCGCTGCTGATGGACCAGTCGGTGCTGGCCGGGGTGGGCAACGTCTACCGGGCCGAAGTGCTGTTCCGGCACCACATCCCGCCGTTGCGCGCGGGCCGCGATCTCACCCGCGCCGAGTGGGAGCTGATCTGGGCGGACCTGGCGGTGCTGATGGCCGACGGCGTGCGGGTGGGCCGGATCGACACCGTTCGCCCCGAACACCTGCCCGAGGCGACCGGCCGGGCGCCGCGGGTGGACCGGCACGGCGGCGAGGTCTACGTCTACCGCCGCGCCGGACTGCCCTGCCTGATCTGCGGCACCCCGGTGGCCATGGCCGAGCTGGTCAGCCGGAACCTCTATTGGTGTCCCGGCTGCCAGCCCGACTGATCACCAGTCGTCGCCGCCCCCGCCGCCGCCACCCCAGTCGCCGCCGAAGTCGCCGAAACCGTCGGCCAGGCTGTCGCCCATATCGCTGAGGCCGTCGCCGATGCCGCCGATGACGTCCCCGGCCATGCTCGCGATCGCGACACCCGCCATGCCGGCGAACATCGCGCCGAAGAGCAGGCCCGCGCCCGAGCCCCAGGAACCGGTGGCCCTGGCTGGCTTCCAGATCGGCTCGCTGTACCAGCCCTGCGGCAGCGGCCTGCCTGCCACCATGCCGCCGGGGAAGTAGTGCGGGGTGTGCGAGCTGGGTGTGCGGGACACCGCGTACTGGTGGCCCTCCACGCTGACCTCGCGGTCCTCCGACACCGTGCCCGCGCCGCGCTGGCCGTTGAGGTCGGGCAGCTCCGGTCCGGGGTCCATGTCCATCGCGATACGCGCGGCCCGCACGTAGTACAGGCCCTCCATCGCGGTCTGCTTGGCCAGCTGGGCCTGGGCCGCCGAGGTGGCCTGTTCGATCTGCGAGCCGGCCGCGGTGTAGCTGCCGGAGGCGTCGGAGAGGGCCTGCCGGGCCGCCTCGTTGGTGCCGACCAGGTTCAGCACCTGGCCGCCCAGCCGCTCGTTCCAGCGGCGGGCCTCGGCCTTCTCGTCAGCGAGCTGCTGCTGGGCGCGCGCGGCCTTCTGCCGGGATGCGTAGAGCACCCCGCCGACCACCACCACCGCGATCAACAGCAGCACGATTGCGGTACCCAAGGGTGCCTCCCGTTCGCAGGGCGCCGCGGGTGGCCCCCGCGGTCACCCTGTCCAACGGCACCCCCGGCGCTGGGGTTCCCCACAGTGGGGTGAACCAGCGCACTCAGAAGATCTCCATCGTGTGCGGGGCGGGGTCGACCAGGAAAGCCCTGCTCAGCGCGGCCGCCGCGGCGGGCCGGTGCTCGTGGACCCGACCGGCGGCGGCCAGGGTGCTCAGCCGGACCCCGCCGAGGAAGGCCGAGCCCAGCGCGGTGCTGCTCAGCGTCAGCTCGGGCGTGTCCTCGGTGCGGGTCAGCTCGGCCCGCCCGCCGGTGTCGATGACCAGCCGCCACCGGCCCGCGTTCCACGGGCAGAACTCGTCGGTCAGTTCCAGCACGGTGTCCAGCGGGCCGGTGTAGGTGCGCATCGGCAGCGCGCGGTCCACCTCGACCAGGCGCACCCACAGCGAGTCCTCGCGTTCGGTCTTGGCCGCGCGCGGATCGGCCAGCAGGTGCCGCAGCGGCTCATCCGGCGCGCAGCCCCAGTAGTTGATCGAGCTGACCAGGTCGGAGTCGAGCAAGTGCCGCCAGATCGCGGCGTGCCCGGCCGGGGTGGCGGTGACGATCTCCTGCACGTCCAGGCTGAGTCCGTCGTGCGCGGCGTTGACCCGGAACAGCGCGTAGCCCTCGGGATGCACCGCGAACCGCCAGGCCTGCTTGCCGCCGCGCTGCGGGGGACCGTCGAGCAGCCGGTAGTGCCAGGTGTCCTCGTCCCGTTCCAGCCAGCCGGTCCGCTGCTCGGCCACCTTGGCGTGCAGTTCGCGGATCAGCGGTTCGGCCACCGTCCTGGACACCTCGCGCACCCGGTCCGTACCGGTGTCCACGGTGGGCAGGAACCGGGCGCCCTTGGCGATCTCGACCCGGCTGGCCTCCACCGCGATCCCGTAGCCGAAGCGGCCGTAGATGCCGCCCTCGGAGGCCCACAGCGCGGCGAGCGGGTCGGCGCCCTCGGCGTGCAGGTCGTGCAGCAGCGAGCGCATCAGCCCGGTGAGCGCACCCCGGCGGCGGTGCCCCGGCGCGACCGCGACCATGGTGACCCCGGCGAAGGGCTGCGGGCCGGTGCCGGGCAGGGTGATCCGGCGCGGCCAGACGCCACCGCCGCCGATCAGCTCGTCCCCGTCGAAGACGCCGCGGAAGCGGGCCGGTTCCCACAGCCGCAGCTGGGCGGCGCGGGTGGGCTCGTCGGCCTCGGCGTAGAAGGCGGTGCGGCAGATGTCGAGGTGATCGGACAGGGTCTCGGCGGTGAGCGGGCGGACCGTCAGCGGTGAGGTCATGCCGTGTTGCTACCGCAGGTCCTGGACGGGCGCGAACGGATTTGGGCAAGGTGGGGGCATGCGCCCCGAATCCCTGGCTCTCGCGTTGCGGGTGGCGATCGGCGAGTTCCGGGCCGCCGTCACCACGGCCCCGCCGGACGCGCCGGTACCCACCTGCCCAGGCTGGACGGTGGATCAGTTGACCGCGCACCTGGGCCAGGTGTTCGCCCTGGTCGTGGACTGGATCCGGACCGGCCGCCGCCGGGCCCCGATGCCGGTCCCCGCGGCCCCGCTGGACCACTTCACCGTCTCCGCCGAGAACCTGCTCGACCTGCTGGACCCGCGCCAGGCGGACCGGCCCTGCGCGACCTGGTGCCCGTGGGACCACACGCTGGGCTTCTGGATCCGGCGGATGGCGCACGAGGCGGTGATCCACCGCGCCGACGCCGAGTCCGCGCTCGGCCCAGTCAGCCCGGTGCCTGCCGGACTGGCCGCGGACGGCGTGCACGAGCTGCTGACGCTGTGGCTGGGCACCCGCCAGCCGCCCAGGGTCGTGGGCGAACACGTTGTGCGCCTTGAGGTTCCTGGCCGCGCCTGGACCATCGGCCTGAACCCGTGGGTGATCGACTACCACGACGGCGGCGAACCGGACGCGGTGCTGCGCGGCCCGGCCTCCGCACTGGACCTGTGGCTCTGGGGACGCGGGGACGCCGCGGAGCTGACCGTCGAAGGCGATCAGTCGGCTGTGGCCGCACTCCGCGCCGCCATCGCCGCGGTCACCTGAACCCCTGGGCCATCCAGGTGAGATTCACTCGACGGCGGCCGGCAACTGTGCCCGACCGGGGATCCGCGTGACCACCCATTCAGAGCAGAAAGTCGTCACGCTCAGCTATCACCCGAGAAGGGTGTTGCGGCCAGATGGCGGCAAGATCGATGTCACTGCTTGTCACCGTTGCGGTCGGTGTTTGCCGACTACGAGGAGTGCTCATGTTCTCACTCGTTCGAGAAGCGACAGCCGCGCCAATTCCCGGTTAACTATTGCCCGTGCGGCCCGCGACCCGCACAGGAAACAACGAACACAATCCCCGAGAACAGCTAGCTCGAAGGAGTGGACGTCACCGTAGGTGGCTGGGTAGCAAGGCGCCGTGCTGGTGTTCCTCCCCGTAAACGGGACACCAGCGCGGCATTCACCATTTCTTCTATTCGAACTGGCGAGCCGCGGAAACACCGCTCCGGCGGAAATCCGTGAGATCCGGGTCCTCGTTCTCGAATGCCTTCTCCAGCTGCGCCCAGCCGATACGCAGCGCTAACTCCGCCTCGCCGGTGGTGATCGGGATCAGCCAGGTCAACTGCACCGGCCGGTCGGTCACCAGCACCGTCCGGAACTCATCCGGCAGATAGACCGGTAACGCCGCGTAGAAGGCGGTCAGCCCGCCGACCGGGAAGATCTGCCCCCTCGGCCCGATCACCTGACCCCGGTCCAGCCCGCGTCCGGTGCCCAGCAGTTCGGCCCCGACCTGGTCCAGCAGCGCGGGCACGAACTCCTGCAGCTGCTCGTCCCTGGTGTGCATGACCAGTTCCTGGCACACCCACCCGCCGCCGGGCAGTTCCAGCCGGGCCGCGGACAGCCCGACGGTCGCGTGCGTGCGCACCCCGCCGAAGGGCCGGTCCGGCCCGAACTGGGCGATCCGGAACGGCATCGGCGCGCCGGTGTCGTCGGTGTCCCACTCGTGTTCGGGCGGGCCGAGGTAGTGCTCCAGGTGTCGGTTCAACTGCACCCGGCGGAGTCTGGTCGACGCGGGGCCGGTTGTCTGTGGGTCAGTGGCGTGAACCGGGGTGAGAGGATCCCGGCATGACCAAGGCCGATCTGCTGGCCCGGCCGGACCGGCCCGAGCTGCTGCTGTTCTGGGGCCACCGGCCCGAGTCCGACGGGAGCGCGGGCAAGGGCTGCCTGAGCCAGTGGTGGCCGGTGGAACTCGACGACGACGGCCTGCGTTTCCGCAGCGCCGAGCACTACATGATGTTCCACAAGGCCCTGCTGTTCGAGGACCAGGACACCGCGGCCCGCATCCTGGCCGCCGACGACCCCGGCGAGGCCAAAACCCTGGGCCGCCAGGTGAAGTCCTTCGACTCGGCCACCTGGGCCGCCCGCCGCGTCGCCATCGTCACCACCGGCAACGAACTCAAGTTCACCCAGCACCCCGACCTGGCCGCCTACCTGCTCGGCACCGGCGACCGCGTCCTGGTCGAGGCCAGCCCACTGGACGCGGTCTGGGGCATCGGCCTGGCCGCCGACGACCCCAGGGCCGCCGACCCGGCGCGGTGGCCGGGGGAGAACCTGCTCGGCTTCGCCCTGATGACCGTGCGCGCCCGCCTCCGCGCCGCGAGGTGAGCGCGCACACCACGACCCGGGAAATTGTCCGGTTGCGACCTCGGTCGTAACGACACTGTCCATCGCCGGTCATCTGAGGTCGTAGGCTCAACGAAGCGAGCGTGTCGAGGAGGTTCGGTGCTGTACAGGTTGCTCAAGCGGCTACTGGGTCGGCTGGTCCGGTTGGTGTGGCGCCCGACGGTGCTCGGGCTGGAGAACCTGCCCAAGGACGGCCCGTTCATCCTGGCCGCCAACCACCTCTCCTTCGCCGACAGTCTGATGCTCCCCCTGGTCGTCCCCCGCCAGGTCGCCTTCCTGGCCAAGGCCGAGTACTTCACCGGCAAGGGCCTCAAGGGCGCCGTCATGCGCTGGGTCTTCACCGCCCTCGGCCAGATCCCGGTCGAACGCGGCAAGGGCCGAGCCGCAGGCCAGGCCCTGGACACCGCCCTGGAAGTCCTCCAGGCAGGCGGCGCCTTCGGCATCTACCCCGAAGGCACCCGCTCCCGCGACGGCCAGCTCCACCGCGGCCACGTCGGCGTCGCCCGCCTCGCCCTCACCTCCGGCGCCCCGGTCATCCCCGTCGGCCTGATCGGCACCGACCGCCTGCAACCCCTGGGCAAGAAAATCCCGCGCATCCGCCCGGTGACCATCCACTTCGGCACCCCGCTGGACTTCACCCGCTACGACGGCATGAACGAGTCACTGCCGATCCTGCGCTCGGTGACGGACGAGATCATGTACCAGATCATGGAGCTGTCGGGGCAGGAGTACGTGGACCGCTACGAGAAGCCCCCGGCCGCCGCCTGACCGACACGACCCCACCCACGCTGAATTTTTCCACCCCGCCTGGCACTTCTCGGTAGTGTCACCGCCACGTACGACAGCGGGGAGGGCTGGCCGTGGCGGGTGTGGACGTCGTTGGGCTGCTGGACAACTTGCGGGTCAACACCGCAACTGGCCAACTAGCCCGCCACCAACCACTACTCCTGCTCTGGGCCGCCGGCCGAGCAGTGCAAGGCTTGCCCCGCACCACCGCCTGGCAGTCAGTCCGCCCAGAGCTAACCGCACTACTCGCGGAGTTCGGCCACCCCGGAGCCCAAGCAAGCCCGGAGTACCCGTTCGTCGCCCTGTCCCGCACCAAGTTGTGGGAACTGGACGGCTACAGCGAGCCGGTACCACCGGCCCACGGCTCCGGTGTGGTGAGCTGGCTCGCGCGAAACAATCCGCATGGCGGCCTGACCGATCCGGTGTACCGAACGCTCGCGCACGAACACAAGGTGCGCAACAAGTTCGCGCAGAAGATCATCGAAAAGTACTTCGCCGGCGAGGACACCGAGGCCCTGCTGAACGCAGTCGGACTCGGCGACATCAACTTCGACCGCTTTGGCGAGGTGCCCTGGGTCCCCGAAGACACACACTTCCCAGACCGCGCCGCTGCTTTTGATGCCCTGGTGCATCGTCAACGGCAAGCAGGAATCTGTGGCACTGAGAAGGATGGTGCCGAGTCCATCGTCGTCTCCGGCGGCTACGAGGATGACGTCGATCTCGGCGACATCATCATCTACACCGGCGAAGGTGGCAATGAGAACGGGAAACAGGTCGCTGACCAGAAGATGACCAAGGGCAACGCAGCCTTGCGAACAAGTTACCGGCAGCAGGATGCGCTGGTTCGAGTGCTTCGTGGGTACAAGGGCGATCCGAAGTATTCTCCCTCGTCAGGTTATCGATACGATGGCCTCTTCCGAGTGGCTTCGTACTGGTCGGAGAAGGGCAAGTCTGGCTACCTGGTGTGGCGCTACAAGGTGGTCAGGGCGGGTTTCTCAACCGCGGAGGCGAACCTCGCTGAGTTCGTGGCCAAGGCTGAGAAGGGTGCGCCACCCGGTGTCGCCACCCCCGAGCGCGCGAAGGTGATCCGTAACAGTGTCAAGCGCTTGCGAGCGGTGGCAGCGTGGGTCAAGAACAAGCACAACAGCAGGTGTCAGGTCTGTGCGCTCCAGCTAGAGGTTCCCAAGTCGTTCCATGCAGAGACCGCGCACATCAAGCCGCTGGGAATGCCAAGCAACGGCCCAGACTCCGCCGAAAACTGCCTCTGCCTGTGCCCGAACGACCATGCCCGCTTCGATCGAGGCGCCATCGTCATCGAGGATGACCTAACCATCATCAACGCGATCACTGGCGAGAAGATGGGCGAATTGCGGACAGTAGCCGGTCACAACATCGAGGTGAGTTACCTCGCCTGGCACCGAAACTTCATCCGCAACCGCGCCATTAGCTAACCCCGGTCGGGCGTGGCCAGCGGTACCAGCCGCCGATCCCCGACCCTGGTCAACAGCGCCAACGGCTTCCCGGCCAAGGTCAGCAAAGCCACCACCCACCAAGGCTTCCCCAGCTCCCGCGCGATCGGCCCGCCAAAAGCCGCCATCAACGCGGTAAGCCCCGGCAACGGCCGCACCGACAAGGTGATCGACGAGATCAACCCCTCCTCATTCACCTCAACCCGGGCAGTCTCCTCAACCTCCTGCCCCCCAACAGTCGCCGTATGCACCAAAACCCGAGTCCGCTCATCCCCAACATCAGACCGATACCGCAACCCCTTCAGCTCCCGCAGCGCCACGGTCAGCACCGCGCGAACCTCCCGCTTCCCCACAAACCGCACCCGCATGGTCAACGGCGAGTGCAGAACCACGTCCTCAGCCAACGTGGCCAACACCCCCGCCAGATCCCCAGCCTCACCAGCGGCCCGGTAGCGCTCAGTCGTCGTACTCATCGCTGTTCCCCTCAGTAGAAGCGGTCAGCCCAGAAAGCCCCCGCCAAACCAGATCCGCCGTCAGCCCCTCAACCTGCTCCCGACTAACCCCCGGATTCCGCAACCACCACGCCACCATGGCGTTCAACGTCCACTTCGTCCCCTCGGCCAACGCCGCCTCAGCCTGCGGACGGGGCAACCCCACTGGCAGGGACAAGTGCGGAAGCCGGTGCAGCAACGCGGCGAGCGCGGTGGAGGCATCCTGCTGACCGCGTTGGTGGGCCGGGGAGACCGCGGGGTCAGCAGGCGGCTCCCCGAACAGCAGCCGCCACCCCACCTCGTTCCCCTCAACCCACGCAAAGATCAACGACAAGGTGTGCCGAACCAGCCCCTCCGCCGACACCCCCGACGGCGGCACCGCCCAAGCCCGGTTGAGGTCATCCGCATGCCGCTCAACCACAGCCCGATACAACCCGTCTTTGGCCGAGAAGTGGTCGTACAACACAGGCGTAGTGATCCCAGCCGCACCAGCCACCTCCCGCATAGAGGCCCCGCCATACCCCCGCAAGGCGAACACCTCCCCCGCGGCCCGAAGGATCACTTCCCGCCGCTCACCAGGACTAAGACGCTTACGACCCGAGTTACCTGACATTAGTTAGGTACAGTACCCCAAAACCTGACACCCGTCAGGTACGAAGCGAAGCGAGCCAAAGCGACGGCAAAGCCGAGCCCGAACAGGGGGTCCGGGGGCGAAGCCCGCCGGCGTGGGGGCGCGGGGGCTCGGCCCCCGCTGAAATGCGAAACGCCCCGGGGAAGCGCCAAGGCGCGACCACGGGGCGAGCAGCGTGGAGCGGGCGACGGGAATCGAACCCGCGTAGCTAGTTTGGAAGACTAGGGCTCTACCATTGAGCTACGCCCGCGTGGGCCCGGTTGGCCGGGCTCCGGTGTGAGCTTACCGGGTCGCGCGGTATGGTCTGCACGAGACCCCGGGATGTGGCGCAGCTTGGTAGCGCATCCGCTTTGGGAGCGGAGGGTCGCAGGTTCAAATCCTGTCATCCCGATTTCCGCTCGGAGCCGAGGTGTGCCTGCTGAGAAGCGCAGGCCACCTCGGCTCCAAGTGTCTACCCGGGGGCCCGAGCCCCCGGACCCCCACGGTGCGGTTGGTGCTGAACCAGCGTGGTCTCTGTGCTTGTCCCTCAGTTGTTACTCGTCCCACCCTCGCCGGACGCCGTAGCGGATCAGCGCTGCCCTGTCCGGTACTCCCAGCTTGGTTTGCAGTCTGGTGATGGTGTTGCGGACTGTTTTGGGGCTCACCAGCAGGTGGTCGGCTATGGCCGTGGTGTCCAGTCGTCTGGCCAGCAGGCGGAGTAGTTCTTGTTCTCGGTCGGTCAGGTTGTGGGTGGTTGCCGGGGCTGTGAGGGGTTCGCCGGTGCAGGCCTGGGTTATGGCGGCGCGGAGTTCTGGGGGGCCTGCGCCTTTGAGCAGGTAGCCGGCGGCTCCTGCCTTGATGGACTTGAGGATGGCTTCCTGGTCTTCCGCGACGGTGAGGACGACCACTCGGATCGAGGGGTTCCTGGCCAGGATCCGGGTGGTGGCCTCGAAGCCGTCCATGACGGGCATGGTCAGGTCCATCAGGACCAGGTGCGGTGCGGTCTCGGCGGCCAGGCGGACCGCTTCCATGCCGTCGGCGGCCAGGCCGACGATGTCGTGGCCGTCGGCGGTGAGCAGGTCGCGCAGGCCGATGCGGAACAGCGGGTGGTCGTCGGCGATCAGGATGCGCAGCGGCGGCGGCGACATGGGTGGGCTGCGGTCAGTGGTGGCCGGGGAGGGCGGCGAAGACGCAGCCTTCCGCGTCCGCCGGGAAGGTGTCCGCCTGCACGCCCTTGACCGGCTTGCACCACAGGTGG
Organism: Crossiella sp. CA198; assembly: GCF_052078295.1. Lineage (NCBI taxonomy): Bacteria > Bacillati > Actinomycetota > Actinomycetes > Pseudonocardiales > Pseudonocardiaceae > Crossiella > Crossiella sp. CA198. The sequence goes on along the minus strand of NZ_JBQJIM010000002.1, from coordinate 364,191 downwards.
CGCAGGCCGAGTTTCTCGGTGCCGAACTCGGCCGAGGTGACCGCGAATCCGTTGCCGAAGCCGAAGTCCGGGTTCTCGGTGAGGGAACCCTCGCCGAGGCCGCGCAGCCAGAACCGCTGCAATTCCTTGATCTTGTCCGGGGTGAACAGCACCAGGCCGATCTTGGCGTGCTCGGGCACCGCGCAGGTGGCCCATTCGGCGATGAACGGCTCGTACCGCTTCGCCCGCAGCTCACCCAGGTAACCGGGTAGTTCGGACTTGCTCACAGTTTTGGCGTCCGCGCAGGCGCCGGTCTTCTGCCTGACCCAGTCGATCACCTGGTTCATCGAGGTCAGCTGGGTGCCGAGAGAGGCCGAACCGGCGCGTGGACCGGTGGCCGTGGGGCTGGGCGGTCCGCCGTGCCCGCCATGCGTGCCAGCGGGCTCGGTCGGTTGGCCGCCGCCGCACGCCGCCACCAGGAGCAGACTGGCCACCACGGCCAGAAGTCCTTGCCCGCAACGATTTTTCGTCATCAACACGCCCTCTCCCACGAACGGACCGGCGGCGGGATGATCCATTGACGAGGGTAGGCAAGCGGGGAGGCGGACACAACGGCCGTGGCGACGCGGGGTCATCCGGCGATCACGCAGCGCGGCCCTTCGCGGGGGCCTTGCCGCACCCGCGACCGGTGGACTCCGCGGGTGCGCTTAGACTCGCCGGAGGACCCGGCGTCATTAGCGCTCGGGTGTCTGCACGCGCCTGTTTTTGTTCGCACGAGGAGAATACGTGAAGAGCACCGTCGAGCAGCTGAGCCCGACGCGCGTCCGGATCAACGTCGAGGTGCCGTTCGACGAGCTCAAGGCGAGCTTCGACCGGGCATACCGCAAGCTGGCCAAGCAGGTCCGGATCCCGGGCTTCCGTCCGGGCAAGGCGCCCGCGCGGGTGCTGGAGACCCGACTTGGCCGTGGCGTTGTCCTGGACGAGGTCGTCAACGAGGCCATCCCCGCGAAGTACCTCGAAGCCGTCAACGCCGGCGAGGTGAAGACGCTGGGCCGCCCGGACATCGAGGTCACCAAGATCGAGGACGGGCAGAGCCTGGAGTTCACCGCCGAGGTCGACATCCGTCCGGAGATCACCGTGCCCGCCTTCGGCGAGCTGGCCGTCTCCGTCGACGATGTCGAGGTCACCGACGAGGACGTGGCGAGCCAGCTCGATGAGCTGCGCGCCCGCTTCGGCAGCCTGGTCGGCGTCGAGCGCCCGGCCGCCACCGGTGACTTCGTCTCGGTCGACCTGTCCGCCACGGTGGACGGCAACGAGGTCGAGGACGCCCGCACCAACGGCCTGTCCTACGAGATCGGCTCCGGCCAGCTCGTGGACGGTATCGACGAGGCACTGGTCGGCGCTTCCGCCGGGGAGACCAAGTCGTTCACCACCACCCTGGTGGCCGGTGAGCACGCAGGCCGCGAGGCCGCGGTCAACGTCACCGTGCAGACCGTCAAGGAACGGCAGCTGCCCGAGCTGGACGACGAGTTCGCCCAGCTGGCCAGCGAGTTCGACACCCTGGACGAGCTGAAGGCCGACCTGCAGACCCGGCTCGGCCGGGTCAAGGCCATGCAGCAGGGCATGGAGGCGCGGGACAAGGTCCTGGAGGCGCTGCTGGAGGCCACCGAGGTCCCGATGCCGGAGACCGCGGTGGACGCCGAGATCGAGGTCCGCAAGCACGACGCGGTGCACCGCTTCGAGCACGACGAGGCCCGGTTCGCCGAGTGGCTGGCCACCCAGGACAAGACCGTCGAGGAGTTCGACGCGGAGACCCGCGCCGAGTCCGAGCGCACGGTCAAGACCCAGCTGGTGCTGGACGCGATCGCGGACGCCGAGCAGACCACCGTCTCGGACAACGAGCTGACCGAGCGCATCGTCTACCAGGCGCAGAGCTTCGGCATCAGCCCGGACGAGTACGTGCAGCGGGCCCAGCAGTCCGGCCAGCTCGGCGCGATCTACGCCGACGTGCGCCGCGGCAAGGCCCTGGCAGGCGTGGTGGCCCAGGCCACCGTCACCGATGCCTCCGGCAACAAGGTCGACCTGGATGAGCTGTTCGGCAACGTGAACAAGAAGGACGAGGCCGAGCAGGCCGAAGCCACCGCGGAGTGATCAACACCGCGCGTTGCCGAAATGATTCCGGAACACGCTGATAGCGAACGCGGGCGGTGTCGGGAGTACGACACCGCCCGCGTTCGTTAGGGTCGTTTGTAGAGATCCTCCAGAACCGAAAGCAGGCACACGTGACGCAGTACCCGACCGTCCCGGCGCCCCAGATGCGGGCAGGCAGCGCAGGGCTGACGCTCAACGACTCGGTGTACGAGCGGCTGCTCCGTGAGCGCATCATCGTCCTGGGCTCCCAGGTCGAGGAGAACATCGCGAACCAGATCTGCGCTCAGCTGCTGCTGCTCGCGGCCGAGGACGACGAGCGCGACATCTACCTCTACATCAACTCCCCCGGTGGCTCGGTCACCGCGGGCATGGCGATCTACGACACCATGGAGCTGATCAAGCCCGACGTGGCCACCGTGGCCATGGGCCTGGCCGCCTCGATGGGTCAGTTCCTGCTCTCCGCGGGCGCCCGGGGCAAGCGGTCCGCCCTGCCGCACGCGCGGATCATGATGCACCAGCCCTCGGCCGGGCTGGGCGGCACCGCCGCGGACATCGCGATCCAGGCGGAGATGCTGATCAAGCACAAGCAGGAGATGGCCGAGCTGATCGCGACGCAGACCGGGCAGCCGGTGGAGAAGATCGTCATCGACTCCGACCGCGACCGCTGGTTCACCGCGGAGGAGGCCAAGGAGTACGGCTTCATCGATCACGTGGCCACCTCCGCCAGCCAGCTGCCGCGCGGCTGAGCGCCAGCACGAGTACGAGGAGTAAGAAGATGAGCGAGCTTTACCGCCCTCAGTCCCGTTACGTGCTGCCGTCGTTCGTGGAACGCACCAGCTACGGGGTCAAGGAGTCCAACCCGTACAACAAGCTCTTCGAGGAGCGGATCATCTTCCTCGGGGTGCAGATCGACGACGCCTCGGCGAACGACGTCATGGCGCAGTTGTTGTTCCTGGAGTCCGACGACCCGGACCGCGACATCACGATGTACATCAACTCGCCGGGTGGCTCCTTCACCTCGCTGATGGCCATCTACGACACCATGCAGTACATCCGCCCGGACATCGCGACCTTCTGCCTCGGCCAGGCCGCCTCCGCGGCCGCCGTGCTGCTGGCCGCGGGCACTCCAGGTAAGCGGGGCGCGCTGCCGAACGCGCGAATCATGATCCACCAGCCCTCCACCGAGGGCGTGTACGGTCAGGTGTCGGACCTGGAGATCCAGGCCCGGGAGATCGACCGGATCCGCCGTCAGCTCGAGACCACGCTGGCCCGGCACACCGAGCGGACGCCCGAGCAGGTCCGCCAGGACATCGACCGCGACAAGATCCTGACCGCGGCGGAAGCCAAGGACTACGGCATCGTGGACACCGTGCTGCCGTACCGGAAGCTGTCCGCCCAGTCCTGACCAACGCCGGTACCCCGTGATCCGCGACACGCCGAGCGCCGCCCAGGACTGGCGGTGCTCGGCGGGTACGGGGGAGGCTGGGGCCCTCGGAAGTATTCAGTGACAGGTCTGGATGCTTCAGAGAGCTTGTCGACCTCCCGCTGCCCGGGGTAGTGCGGGTACCGTCAACAGCGAACACGGCCAGGCGCGTCGTCAGGGCGCGCCAGAGGGGACAGAGGTCAGCGGCCATGGCACGTATCGGTGACGGCGGAGACCTGCTCAAGTGCTCTTTCTGCGGCAAGAGCCAAAAGCAGGTCAAGAAGCTCATCGCCGGCCCCGGCGTGTACATCTGCGATGAGTGCATCGACCTCTGCAACGAGATCATCGAGGAAGAACTCGCCGAGGCCGGGGACGTCAAGCTCGACGAACTCCCCAAGCCCCTGGAGATCCACGAGTTCCTCGACCAGTACGTCATTGGCCAGGACGATGCCAAGCGGACGCTCTCGGTGGCGGTCTACAACCACTACAAGCGGATTCAGGCCGGCGACCGGGGCAGGGACGGCCGGGACGACGGCATCGAGATCGCCAAGTCGAACATCCTGATGCTCGGGCCCACCGGCTGCGGCAAGACCTACCTCGCGCAGACCCTGGCGAAGCTGCTGAACGTGCCGTTCGCCATCGCGGACGCCACCGCGCTGACCGAGGCCGGGTATGTCGGCGAGGACGTCGAGAATATTCTTCTGAAGCTGATCCAGGCCGCGGACTACGACGTCAAGCGGGCCGAGACCGGCATCATCTACATCGACGAGGTGGACAAGATCGCTCGCAAGAGCGAGAACCCCTCGATCACCAGGGACGTCTCCGGCGAGGGCGTGCAGCAGGCGCTGCTGAAGATCCTGGAGGGCACCACCGCGAGCGTGCCGCCGCAGGGCGGTCGCAAGCACCCGCACCAGGAGTTCATCCAGATCGACACCACGAACGTGCTCTTCATCGTGGCCGGGGCCTTCGCGGGCCTGGAGAAGATCGTGCACGAGCGGACCGGCAAGCGCGGGGTCGGCTTCGGCGCGGAGATCCGCTCCAAGGCCGAGGTCGACGCCACCGACGTCTTCGGCCAGGTCATGCCGGAGGACCTGATCAAGTTCGGCCTGATCCCGGAGTTCATCGGCCGCCTGCCGATCGTGGCCAGCGTGATGAACCTGGACAAGGTCAGCCTGGTCAAGATCCTCTCGGAACCGAAGAACGCGCTGGTCAAGCAGTACCAGAAGCTGTTCGAGATGGACGGCGTGGAGCTGGAGTTCACCAAGACCGCGCTGGAGGCCATCGCCGACCAGTCGGTACTGCGCGGCACCGGCGCCCGTGGACTGCGCGCGATCATGGAGGAGGTGCTGCTGCCGGTGATGTACGACATCCCCAGCCGCACCGACGTCGCCAAGGTGGTCATCACCGAGCAGACGGTCCGCGAGAACGTGAACCCCACGATCGTCTCCCGCCAGCCGTCCCGCCGCGAACGCCGCGACAAGTCCGCCTAGCCCATAGCGGCCAACACCCCGTACAACAACGGCCAACACGCCGGCGAGGTTTGAACCTCCGCGCGTGTTGGCCGTTGTCGTACGGCACGTTGGCCGTTGTTGTACGCCGTAGGCACTGCGGTCGGGCGAAGCCCGGGACAGGCGGCGGGGGTGGCTTTTCGAAAACTTTCCCCGAGCGGTTCCCCATCCCCGTCAGCCTGGAGAGGACACACCGCATCCCGGGCAGCGGCCCTGCAACACAATCCGCTGCCCGGCGAACCCAGCGTGACCGGGCCGCTGCCCGGGATGTGGTTTGGTATCGGAGGGCTGGCGGGGATGGGGAACCGCACACGAGCACTGCTCTTTGCCCTTGATCTTTGTTCTTCCCCCCATCCTTTGATTTCTGCCCGTCCGGCGAGGACGCACTTGATCTTGATCTTCGCTCTTGATTTTCAACCCGAAGATCAAAAAGGGATGGCCTCGCCGGCCGGGCAGACCACCGGAGGGGTGGGGCAGATCAACACCCGGGCGAGCAGGTTGCGGGGCGGGGTTTGGGCTGCCGACTCGAGACCCAGCGTGGCTCCGAGGGCTCGCGTGTTCTCCGTACGGCCTTCCGCCAGCCAACCACACCCCGATGAGCGGCCCCCGTCGCGTTGGGTTGGCCGGGCTGCGGTTTGTGTTGCAGGGGCCGCTCATCGGGGTGTGGTCTGCATGCTCCAGGCCGTACGGAGAACACGCGAGGGCCCTCGTCGTGGGGGTTTCACCCCTCCGCCCCGTCCCGCCGCCGTCCCACAACGGCCAACTTGGCGTACGAGTTGGGCCAACTCGGCGTCCATAACGGCCAACTCGCCGTACGACAACGGCCAACACTCGCGGGAGGTTGTGAGCGCTTGCTCGGAGTGTTGGCCGTTGTTGTACGCCGGGTTGGTTGTTGTGGGACGCCTGATCCGGTTGTTTTTGTTGGGTGGGGGATCGGTGGTGGGTGGGCGGGCGGTATGTCTGGATCATGCGAGTGCTGCATGTGGTTCTTCTGCACGGGTGGCGGGGTGCCGGGGCTGGGCACTGGTTGAGCTGGCTGGCGGGGCAGTTGCGTGGGCTGGGGGTTGTGGTGGACGCGCCCGTGTTGCCCGCGCCTGAGCTGAGTGGGTGGTTGGCGGTGTTGCGGGCCAGTCTGGCCGCGGCGGCGCCCTCGGCGGACCTGGTGGTGCTTGGGCATGGGCTGGGTGCGACGCTGTGGCTGCATCACGCGGCGGGGGTGGATGGGCGGGATCGGCGGGCGCATCGGGTGCTGCTGGTGGCTCCGCCGGGGCCGGGCTGGCGGCATCCCGAGGTGCGTGGGTTGAATCCGCCGCCGGTGGAGCCGCGGGCGTTGCGCCGGGCGGCCAGCATCACCCGCCTGGTAGCGGGGCAGGGCGATCCGTATTGCGCCCGGGTGGACGCGTATGGGCTGGCCACGGGGCTGGGTGTGGAGCTGGATCTGGTTCCCGGCGGGGAGCACCTGGATGAGGACACCGGGTTCGGGCCGTGGCCGGAGGTGCTGGCCTGGACGCTGGGCCGGGTGCCGGGTCTGCTCGATGGCAGCCCGGCGCGGGCGCGCACGTAGTAGAACGATCGGGTGATCCTTCGTTCCGTGTCCGGTCTGCTCGCGCTGGCGCTGCTCGCGCCGGTGACGCCGGCCGTCGCCGCTACCGCGGACTGCGCGCCCGCGGCCTTCACCTACACCGTGCTGTTCGGCCCGCACACCCCTCGGGCCACCGTCGGACGGCAGCTCACCGCGCACTGCGGCACGCCAGTGCACTACTACCCGGAGATCGGCGTGGCCGTGGCCAGTGCCGATGCCGGCTTCGACGGCCGGATCGGGGTGGACCGGGCCTTCAGCGCGGCCAAGGCCCGCGGGCCGGTCGCCGAGGCCAGCGCGCTGGCCTCGGCCGAGCAGCCGGACCGCACTGGCGAGCAGTGGGACATGCGGATGCTGCGCACCGCGCAGGCGCACACCGTGACCACTGGCAGCCGGGACGTCGTGGTCGGCGTGCTGGACACCGGGGTGGACGGCAAGCACCCGGAACTGGCCGGGGCGCTCGACCCGGCGCTGTCCGCGGGCTGCGAGACCGGGAAGCCGGACACCGATCCGGCGGCCTGGGGCCCCAAGCACGGGCACGGCACCGGCGTCGCGGGCGTGCTCGCCGCGGCCGCCGACGGCAAGGGCATCACCGGGGTGGCGCCCGGGGTGCGGATCGCCTCGGTGCAGCTCATGCGGCCGGACGGCTACATGGACCCCGAGGGCGTCGTGTGCGGGTTCATGTGGGCCGCCCGGCACAGGTTCACCCTGACCAACGGCAGCTGGTCCAGCGGCCCGTGGGCCTTCCTGTGCTCGGACCGGCCGGGGGAGAAGGTGGCCATTGAGGCGATCACCAGGGCGGTCCGGCACGCCACCGGGCGCGGGGTGCTGCACGTGGCCTCGGCGGGCAACTTCGCCGCCGACCTGACCGATCCCAAGACCGATCCGCTGCGGCCGCCGGGCAACACCATCGACAAGAACTGCCGGCTGCTGCCCAACCAGCTGCCCGAGGTGGTCACCGTGTCCGCGGTCGGCTACGGCCGCACGCTGTCCAGCTACAGCGACTACGGCGCCGGGACCGTGCACGTGACCGCTCCCGGTGGCGACCGCGCCCAGGTACCACCGGCGGGGGAGGGCCCGGCCATGCCGCTGTCCACCACCCCGGACGGTGGTTACGGCTCCTTCGGCGGCACCTCGGCCGCCGCGCCCAAGGTCGCCGGTGTGCTGGCGCTGCTGGCCAGCAAGTACGGCAAGTTGCCGCCCAAGGCACTCAAGGAACTGTTGCTGCGCACCGGCGTTCAGCCGCTGGCCTGCCCCGCCGGGGATGCCCGCTGCGGCACGGACAGCCAGGGGCGCACCAGCTTCTACGGCTACGGACTGGTCGACGCGGCCAAGGCGGTGCGGGCCGGATGAGGTCCTCGCTGGCGGGTGCGGTGCTGGTGCTGCTGGCGGTGCCCGCCAGCGTGGCCGTCGCGGACGGCGACGGCGGATACCCGCCCAGGCCGCCGAAGCCGCCGGTCGCGGTGGCCTTCGACGGGCGCCCGGCGGTGGGCGCGCTGTTCGCCGAAGGCGGGGCCGGACCGCATTTCTGCACCGCGACCGTGATCACCAGTCCGGGGCGCAACCTGCTGATCACCGCCGCGCACTGCATGTTCGAGAACGAGACCGGGCCACCGCGGCGGAACACCGCCTTCGTGCCCGGCTACCGGGACGGCCAGCGGCCGCACGGCACCTGGCCGGTGCGCGAGGTGGTGGTGAGCCCGGAGTGGCGGGAGCGGGCCGATCCGGACCACGACGTGGCCGTCCTGGTGCTGGACCCGGGCATCGAGGACCGGACCGGATCGCACCGGCTGCTCCTGGACACCCGGCGGGACCAGGTGGTCGAGGTGCCCGGCTACCCGGTCCGGGACGAGCGCCCGGTGACCTGCCGGAACTGGACCACCGAGTTCAGCCGGACCCAGCGTGGGTTCGACTGCCGCGGCTATCTGACCGGCACCAGCGGCGGGCCCTGGCTCACCGCGCGGGGCGAGGTGCTCGGCCTGGTCGGCGGCCACCAGTTCGGCGGGGACGAGATCCTGCACAACCACAGCCCGTACTTCGGCGCCCAGGTCCGCACGCTCTACGAACGGGCCCAGCAGGTCAGACCGGCGGCAGGTGGCGGCCGATGAAGCGGACCATGTCCGGGCTGACCCGGTCGAAGTAGGTGCTGTCGTGGCGGCCCGGTCCGGTGGAGCCCACCAGCGGCCGGGCCTGCCGGATGAACTGGCGGCTGCCGTCGATGAAGCTGTCCTCGGTGCCGCACCACAGGCCGACCCTGGCCGAGCCGAGCTTGTCGATGTGCCGCAACGGGTTCATCGACTCCCACTCGGCGTTGTCCCGGAACGCCTTGCGCTTGTGCATCTCCGGCCAGGAGGTGATCAGCGCGGGCGAGATGGCCGCGACCGCGCGCACCGGGCGGCCGCGTTCCTGGCGGCGGCGAGTGTAGAGCAGCGAGCCGAACCCGCCCATGGAGATGCCCGCCACCGCGAACGGCAGGCCGTCACCGCCGCCGAGACCGCGTTCGGCCAGCCAGCCCGGCAGGTCGTCCAGCAGCATGCCCATCGGGTTGTCCCCAGGCTGGGCGTGCCAGTAGTTGTTGCCGCCGCCGTCGACCGCGACAAAGGCGAACGGCGGCACCTGGCCACGCGCGACCGCCGCCGCCAGCGCGGAGGGCAGCGCCCCCGGCGCCGCGTTGCGCGCGGTGCCGAAACGGCCGTGCAGCAGCAGACAGACCGGCAGGCCGCTGCGGTCGGCCTGCGGTGACATGGTCACCAGGTCGACCTCGCGATTGCGGTGCGCGGAGAAGACCCGCTCCACCCGCACCGTGCCGCCGCTGCCCGGCTTGGTGGTCGTGCCGGTTCCGGCGGCCCCCAGCGTGCGCAGCACACTCGGATCGACCTGTCCCAGCTCGTCCTGGTGACTCAGCGTGGCGCCGAATCCGGCGACCGCGGCTGCCCCGGCCAGTGCTCCCCACAGCACCGTGCGCCGGGAGACGAGCCCCCTGGCTTTGTGTTCGTGCATCCCCTGCACACCCCCTCACAGAGAGAAACCGTGGATTGCTCCGTTTGTGTTACATGGCAGACGCCATTTTCGGTCGGTTGGTTCGCCACAGGTGGGGGTGATTCAGGACACACTGTCACGGAAGGTGACTAGATAACCGCGTTCCGCCGGAGGTTGTTGATCTCTTCTGGGTGATAGCCGAGCCAGTCAAGTACCAGATGGTTGTGTTGACCCAGGTCCGGCACGGGTGCTGGGGCCCAGGTCGAGCCCGAATCGTCCACCGGCGGGCGCAGCATCCGGACCGTCGCGCCGCCAGGCACTGGCACCTGTGCCCAGCGATCCCGGACCGCCAGCTGGGGGTGTCCGGCGAGGTCGAGCACGGTGCGGGTGCGCGCGGCGGGCACGTCGGCGGCGTCCAGGGCGGCGAGCAGCTCGGCCGCGGTGGTCCGGTCGAAGGCGGGCTGCAACTCCGCGTGCAGCTCGGCCCGGCGTGCGACCCGGTCGGCGACGGTGCCGAACCGCGGGTCCTCGGCCAGTCCGGGCTGCCCGGTGACCGCGCACAGCCGTCGCCACTGGCCCTCGTTCTGCACCGCCAGGTGCACGCTGTCCCCGTCCCCGCAGCGGAACGGCCCGTACGGCGCGATGCTCGCGTGGTGCGCCCCGGTCCGCGGAGGGACCACGCCGGTGCCGGTGGCGTAGAGCATTGGCTGGTGCATCCACTCCGCGAGCGCTTCGAGGAGGGTCAGCCGCAGGGTGGCGCCCTCGCCGGTGCGGGCCTGGCGCAGCAGCGCGGCCAGCACCGCGGCGTGCAGCTGGACGCCTGCGGCGATATCGGCCACCGAGATCCCGGCCCGGCCGGTGATCTCGCCCTCGCCGGTCAACTCGATCAGTCCGGCCTCGGACTGGATCAGCGCGTCGTAGGCCTTGCGGGTCGCGTACGGGCCTTCCTCGCCGTAGCCGGAGAGTTCACCGGCGATCAGGCCGGGGCGGTGCGCGCGCAGGCTGTCCGCGTCCAGGTCCAGGCGGCGGGCCGCGGCGGGGGCGAGGTTGCACAGCACCACGTCCACCCGGTCGAGCAGCCGGTCCAGCACGGCCCGGCCGTCCGGATGCTTGAGGTCGAGGGTGAGTGACTCCTTGCCCAGGTTGACCCAGGCGAAGTAGCTGGACACCGGACCGCAGGCGGTGTCGTAGCCGCGGGCGAAGTCCCCGGTGCCCGGCCGCTCGATCTTGATCACCCGGGCGCCGAGGTCGGCCAGCAGGCGGGTGGCATAGGGCACGGCGACGGCCTGCTCGATGGCGAGCACGGTGGTTCCCTCAAGTGGCTGCACCGGCCCAGTCTCGCCGGTGCTACTCCGGCAGCACGATGCGCTCCGCGCCGGTGTAGACGTTCATCGACTCCCCGCGCAGGAAGCCGATCAGGGTGATGCCTTGCTCGGCGGCCAGTTCCGCCGCCAGCGAGGACGGCGCGGACACCGCGGCCAGCATCGGCAGCCCGGCCATCGCGGCCTTCTGCACCAGCTCGAAGGAGGCCCGGCCGGAGACCATCAGCACGTGCCCGCCCAGCGGCACCCGGCCTTCCAGCAGCGCCCAGCCGAGCACCTTGTCCACCGCGTTGTGCCGCCCGACGTCCTCCCGCACCGCGAGCAGCTCACCGTCCATTGTGGCCAGTCCGGCCGCGTGCAGGCCGCCGGTGGCCTCGAAGACCCGCTGCGCGGCGCGCAGGGACCCGGGCAGGCCGGTGAGCACGGCCGGGGTGATCCGGGAGTCGTCCGCGGCGGGGGAGAAGCGGGTCTTGAGTTTGACCGCGTCCAGCGCGGCCTTGCCGCACACCCCGCAGGAGGAGGTGGTGTAGAAGTTGCGCTCCACGCCGACATCCGGCGGCGGCACGCCCTCGGCCAGGGCCACGTCGAGCACGTTGTAGGTGTTGCGGCCCTCGTCGTCGGTGCCGTCGCAGTAGCGCGCGGTGCGCACGTCCGGCGCGTCGCCGATGACCCCCTCGGTGAGCAGGAAGCCGTGTGCCAGCTCGACATCGTGCCCGGGAGTGCGCATGGTGACCGCCAGTGCGCGGCCGTTGACCCGCAGTTCGAGTGGCTCCTCGACGGCGAGCGCGTCCGGCCTGCGCAGCACTCCCTTCGGCGAGATCCGGAGCACTGGACGACGTGCTGTCACCCGTCCCATCCGAGGACCTCCAAACCCTGTACAACCTGGGACCCAGAGCCTAGGTTGCGCACTTAGGTTGCCACTTCAACTATATGCCCGGAGGTGCGCTGTGGCGCTCGGCTTCCTGGACCGCTCCCGGGTGGTCGCGCCGCCCGGCTGGAGCCGCTGGCTGATCCCTCCGGCCGCGCTGTCGGTGCACCTGGCGATCGGGCAGGCCTACGCCTGGAGCGTGTTCAAGTCGCCGCTGGAAGGCGCGTTGTCGCTGTCGGGCACCGCGAGCGCGCTGCCGTTCCAGCTCGGCATCGTGATGCTCGGGCTCTCCGCGGCCTTCGGCGGCACCCTGGTGGAGCGTAACGGTCCGCGCTGGGCCATGTTCGTCTCCACCGTCTGCTTCTCCTCCGGTTTCCTGATCGCCGCGCTCGGCGTGGCCACCCGGCAGTACTGGCTGGTGGTGCTCGGCTACGGCGGCATCGGCGGGATCGGGCTCGGCATCGGCTACATCTCCCCGGTGTCCACCCTGATCAAGTGGTTCCCGGACCGGCCGGGCATGGCCACCGGCATCGCCATCATGGGCTTCGGCGGCGGCGCGCTGATCGCCTCGCCCTGGTCGGCGGCCATGCTGGACGGCTTCGGCAAGGACATCACCGGCATCGCGCAGACCTTCATCACGCACGGCCTGGTCTACGCGGTGTTCATGTCCGTGGGCGTGCTGCTGGTGCGGGTGCCCGCCCCGGACTGGAAACCCAAGGGCTGGACCCCCAAACCGGCCGCGGCCGGTGGCATGATCACCACCGCCCAGGTCTCGGCGAACAACGCCATCCGCACCCCGCAGTTCTGGCTGCTGTGGGTGGTGCTGTGCTTCAACGTGACCGCGGGCATCGGCATCCTGGAGAAGGCCGCGCCGATGATCAGGGACTTCTTCGCCAACTCCACGCTGCCGGTCAGCGCGGCCTCGGCCGCCGGGTTCGTCGCGCTGCTCTCGCTGACCAACATGGTCGGCCGGTTCGTCTGGTCCTCCACCTCGGACCTGGTGGGGCGCAAGAACATCTACCGGCTCTACCTCGGCGTCGGCGGGCTGCTCTACCTGGCCATCGCACTGGCCGGGGACGTCTCCACCCCGCTGTTCGTGGGGTGCGCCATGGTCATCCTGTCCTTCTACGGCGGCGGGTTCGCCACCATCCCGGCCTACCTCAAGGATCTCTTCGGCAGCTACCAGGTCGGCGCCATCCACGGCCGCCTGCTCACCGCCTGGTCGCTGGCCGGGGTGCTCGGGCCGCTGATCATCAACGCCATCGCGGACGCGCAGAAGGCCGCTGGCAAGTCCGGTCCGGCGCTCTACACCACCTCGCTCTACATCGTGATCGGTCTGCTGGTGGTCGGCTTCATCGCCAACGAGCTGGTCCGGCCGGTGCATCCGCGATTCCACGAACCCCAGCGGCCGCTGGCCGCGCCGAGCAAGGCGGAGGCGGTCTGATGAATCCCCGGTACAAGCCGGTCATGGCCTTCGCCTGGCTGTGGGTCGGCCTGCCCTTCGCCTACGGGCTCTTCGAGCTGGTGCGCAAGGTGACCCAGCTGTTCACCGGCTGAGAGCGCGAATGTCGGTGGGGCGGGACAGACTGGGCGTCCACCTCACGGAAGGAACCGACCATGCCGGAGCGGGACGGCTACACCGCGGGCACGCCGAGCTGGGTTGACGTGTCCACACCGGATCTGGACGCGGCCAAGGAGTTCTACGCCGCGCTCTTCGGCTGGACCTACACCCCTGGCGAGGAGAAGTACGGCTACTACGTCAACGCGCTGGTGCGGGACCGGATCGTGGCCGGGCTGGGCCCTGCACAGCCCGACGCGCCGCCGATGTGGGGCAGCTACCTGCACACCGAGGACGCCGAGGGCGCGGTGGCGCGGGCGCGGTCGGCGGGCGGCACGATCGTGGTGGAGCCGATGACGGTCGGCTCCTTCGGCACCATGGCCATCGCGCTGGACCCGGCAGGCGCGCTGATCGGCTTCTGGCAGCCGGATGAGCACCACGGCGCCGGACTGGTCAACGAGCACGGCACGCTGGTCTGGAACGAGCTGCGCACCACCGCGGTGGACGCGGCGAAGTCCTTCTACGGCAGCATTTTCGACTACGACTACAGCGAGGTCCGGGGCGCGCCGGAGTACCCGGTGTTCGAGCTGGCCGGGCAGCAGGTGGCCAGCGCCGAGCCGGTGCACCGGGAGGAGGAACGGCCGCACTGGCTGGTCTACTTCGGAACCTCCGATGTGGACGCCACCGTGGCTGCCGCGCGCGAGCTGGGCGGTGCGGTGGTCGAGGAGATCACCGAGACCGCCTACGGCCGGATGGCGGTGCTGGCCGACCCGTGGGGCGCCGTGTTCGCCGTGCTGCACCTGGGGGAATGAGACCCACCGGGCACCGGGAGCGATCGAGTTGTCGCTCCCGGCACCCAGGGGTGTCCGCGACCCGATAGCCTCCCGCACGGGAGGGGGCGGACATGAACGGATTCGGGCTCAACCAGGACGAGCTGCGCGCGCTGGCCCAGCGGTTGTCCTTGGCCACCAAGGACATCGAGGCCACCCGCACAAGCTGGGACGCGGGCACCAGGGACGGCGCGACCTTCGCGACCACCGACGCCGGCAAGACGCACCTGGCCTTCCAGCAGCACCTCTTCGACACCCTGCGGGCCAGGGTGCGCGCCTTCGACACGCTGACCAGCCAGGCCAGGGACAGCCTGCAGGGCTACGCCACCGCCGATGACAAGCAGGGCCTGCGATGAGCCGCGGCGACAGTCAGGACCTGGCCCTGCGCGCCACCCGGCTGACCAACCTGGCCGAGACCCTCACCGTGAGCACCCTGGAGGACGGCATCCGGATGGGCATGACCCAGCTCGGCCCGCTCACCGGCGACGCGGACCGGCTGGCCGATCTGGCCGGGGCCTACCGGGCGGCGGCCACCGAGTTGCGGGACACCGGCGCGGAACTGCTCGCCGAGTACGCCGACACCGTGCCCTGGCAAGGAAAAGCGGCGGCCGCGGCGGCCGAGGTGATCTCGGCCGAGGGCACGCGGCTCGGCGAGGACGCGGAGATCCTGGCCGCGACGGCGACGTTGCTGGCCGGGCACGCCGAGCGGTTCGCCCAGGCCCGGCGGGAGCACGAGGAACTGCACCAGCGGCTGGTGGACCTGGGGCACAAGATCAGCCTGCTACTGCCGGTGCTGATGATCGACACGGGCAGCGCGCTGGCCTTCACCGGACTGGTCGCGGACGCGCTGACCGACTCGGCGGCGCTGCTGGACGCGGTGCGCGCGGACGCGGACGGGATCGCGGATGGCTTGCGGCGCATGCAGGATGGCGGCGTGGCCGCGGCCAGGGAACTGACCGCGGCCACCGCCACGAGATGAACGCTCAGGCCCGGCGCGGCTCCAGCCGGATCACGATCGACTTGGACATCGGGGTGTTGGAGATCCGCGCCGTGGCATCCAGCGGCACCAGGGCGTTGGCCTCCGGGAAGTAGGCCGCCGCACAGCCGCGGGCGGTCGGGTAGGCGATCACCCGGAACCGCTCGGCCCGGCGTTCCTTGATCTTCTGCGGATCCTGCGCCCACTCGCTGACCAGATCGACGATGGCGCCGTCCGGGATCTCCAGCTCGGCCAGGTCCTCCGGGTTCACCAGCACCACCCGGCGGCCGTTCTGCACGCCGCGGTAGCGGTCGTCCAGGCCGTAGATGGTGGTGTTGTACTGGTCGTGGCTGCGCATGGTCTGCAACAGCAGCCTGCCCGCCGGGATCTCCGGGGCCTCGAAGGCGTTCACGGTCAGGTTGGCCCGGCCGGTGCTGGTCTCGAACCGGCGGGAGTCCCGCGGCGGGTGCGGCAGCACGAACCCGTCCGGCTGGCGGACCCGGCGGTTGAAGTCGGCGAAACCAGGTACCACGTGCGCGATCCGGTTCCGGATCTTGTCGTAGTCGCGCTCGAACTCCGCCCACGGCACCGGATGCCCGTCGCCCAGGGTCGCCCTGGCCGCCCGGCAGATGATCGCGATCTCGGACAGCAGCACGGGCGAGGCCGGTTTGAGCCTGCCGCGGGAGCGGTGCACCACCGACATCGAGTCCTCGACCGTGACGAACTGGTCCTTGCCTGCCTGCTGGTCCCGGTCGGTGCGGCCCAGGGTGGGGAAGATCAGCGCGGCGCGGCCGGGCACCACGTGCGAGCGGTTCAGCTTGGTGGAGACCTGCACGGTCAGCGCGCAGTTGCGCAGCGCGGCCTCGCTGACCTCGGTGTCCGGGGTGGCCGCGGCGAAGTTGCCGCCCATGGCCAGGAACACCCTGGCCTGCCCGTCCCGCATGGCGCGCAACGATTCCACCGTGTCAAAGCCGTGCCTGCGCGGCACGGTGATGTGGAACTCGTGCTCCAGCGCGGCCAGGAACTCCTCCGGCATCTTCTCCCACACGCCCATGGTGCGATCGCCTTGCACGTTGGAGTGGCCGCGCACCGGGCACACGCCCGCACCCGGCTTGCCGATCATGCCGCGGGTCAGCAGGACGTTCATGACCTCCTGGATGGTGGGCACCGAGTGCCGATGCTGGGTGAGCCCCATTGCCCAGCAGATCACCGTGCGCTCGGAGTCCATCAGCATCCGGCTGAACCGGGCGATCTCCTTGCGGGACAACCCGGTCGCCCGGTCCACCTCGGACCAGTCCAGCTTCTGCAGGTGCTCGGCGTAGGCCTCGAAACCGTGCGTGTGCTCCTGCACGAAGTCCCAGTCGACCACGGTGCCCGGCGCGGCCCGCTCGGCCAGCAGCAGCAGGTGCCCGACCGCCTGGAACAGCGCCAGATCGCCGCCCAGCTTGATCTGCAGGAACAGATCCGCCAGCGGGGTGCCCCGGCCGATCAGGCCACGCACGTTCTGCGGGTTCTTGAACCGCATCAGCCCGGCCTCGGGCAGCGGGTTCACCGCGACCACCTTCGCGCCGCGCTCCTTGGCCTGCTCCAGCGAGGACAGCATGCGCGGGTGGTTGGTACCCGGGTTCTGGCCCACCACCACGATCAGGTCCGCCGACTCCAGGTCGGCCAGGCTCACCGAACCCTTGCCGATGCCGATGGTCTCCTTCAGCGCCGCGCCGGAGGACTCGTGGCACATGTTGGAGCAGTCCGGCAGGTTGTTCGTGCCCAGGCTGCGCGCGAACAGCTGCCACAGGAAGGCGGCCTCGTTGCTGGTGCGGCCGGAGGTGTAGAAGACCGCGTCATCCGGCGAGGGCAGCCCGCGCAGTTCCCCGGCCAGCAGCTCGAAGGCGTTGTCCCAGGAGATCGGCTCGTAGTGGCTGCCGCCGGGCCGCAGCACCATCGGCTCGGTCAGCCTGCCCTGCTGCCCCAGCCAGTAGTCGGTTTTGCCTGCCAGCTCGGCCACCGGGTGCGCGGCGAAGAACTCCCGGCCCACGGTGCGCTTGGTCGCCTCCTCGGCCACCGCCTTGGCGCCGTTCTCGCAGAACTCGGCCAGCTTGCGGTGTCCCTGTGCCTCCGGCCAGGCGCAACCGGGGCAGTCGTAGCCCTCGCGCTGGTTCAGCAGCCGCAACGTGCGAGCCGTACGGAAGGCCCCCATCTGTTCGACGCCGTGCCGCAACGACACCAGGACACCGGGGATCCCGGCGGCCCAGGTCTTCGGCCGGGAGACCGTCAGGCCGGTCTCGTCGACATCGTGTTCGGGTGCCTCACGCGCCATGTCCACATCCTGCGCCGGGGTGCCCGCAAACCACCAATCGGGTGCCCCCCAAATGTCACCCGAGCGGGTGGGTCAACCAGTCACGCAGGGTGGCCGCATCCCGGAGGAAGATCGCCGGCGAGTCCTGCGGCACGAACTCCACCAGCGCGAACCGGTCCCGGCCGTCCGCGGCGAGTTCGGCCAGCACCGGCCGCCAGAGGTCTGCCCGTTCGGCCAGCGGCAGCCGATCCTTCCCACCACCTGGACCCCAGCTGAACACGTGCGCGGTCACCAGCTCCGGCAGCAACGCCCGCACCTCGGTCAGCGCCACCGCCCCCGGCTGGCCACCGGTGGGTTGCCAGTAGGGCACCACTTCAGCCCGGTCCACCTCGGCGAACAGCGCGGTGGCCGAGGCGAGGGTGTCGGTGAGGGTGTTCCGGTGATATTCCAGCGCGATCCGGATGCCGTGCCCCGCCGCCGCCTCGGCCGCCCGCCGCAACGCCTGCACGGTGCAGGCCCGCTGCGCCGGATCCGCCTCGGCCGAGCCGAGCTTGCCCGCCCAGACCCGGATCAACGGCGCGCCCAGCGCGGCCGCGGTGCGCACCACCGGGTCCAGCTCGGCCGGATCGCTGTGCCCCGCGCGGTAGTAGGAGCCGTAGGCGGCCACGCTCAGTCCGGCCGCGGCGGTCAGTTCGCGCGCGGTCTCGGCGGCGGCCAGATCCCCGGCCGGGACGTGCACATCGCCACCCCACTCGATCGCGGCCAGGCCCGCCGCGGCGGTCAACCGCACCACCTCGGGCACACCGAGTTGCCGGAAGGTCACCGAAACCAGACCAGGAACGATCAACGGATCTCCTTGCGGCCATGGACGGAATGCGCTTTCCCGGCATCGTACGTGCCCAACCCCACCACGAGAAGGCCACTGGCCAGGACCGGAGAAGACAAGGCACACAGCAGGACCACGCGATCACTTGTTGCGAAAAGGCGTGGCGCGCCAGCGACACGGCGGGCTCTTCACCTGCGGCGGGGTACCGATTTTTCGCGTTGCCTTGTCGTGTGCCCGCCGCATCCGAAGCTTGCTTCGCGTGCGGCGGGTACACGACGAGGCGACTCAGAGGCGAAAAATCCAGCGTGCGGAGCACGCCAATTCAACACAGCCTCTACTTCTTGCAGCCGTCCTCATCGCCCACCGGCGAGTTCGGGTCGAAGTAGTGCTTGCGATCGTGCTTGGCCGTGGGCTCCGGACCCGTGGTGCGGCGCTGCTGGTTCTCCCGGAAGGTCGGCGCGAGCAGTTCCTTCTCCGAGGCCGAGCAGCTCATCAGGTAGTCGTAGCCGTTGAACTTCTCGCCCCACCACAGGCCGTGCTGGCTCTTGCGGATCTGCTTGTTGTCCTCCAGGAACCACTCCGCCTCGCGGCGCTGGATGGCGATCAGCTCGTGCGGGTCGGTGATCTTCTCCGGCTGGTCGGGCTTGAAGGCGTAGGCCATCACGTAGTTGGTGGTCGCGGTCAGCTTGCCCTTGGCGTCCAGGAACACCTTCAGCTCGCCCTTGACCTTGGGTTCGACCTCCAGCAGCGGGTAGCCGGGGGCGATCCGGGTGTAGAGGAACGAGCCGCCGTCCACCGGCAGCTTCTCCTTCTCCCGGTGCTCGTCGTACTGCTCCCGCGCCTCGGGCGCCATCAGCGCGAACACGTGCTCGGTCTTGCCCTCCACGATCACCCGGCGGTCCAGCCGGGCGGTGATCAGCACCTTGCGCACCTGCTCGGCGAAGGCCCTGACCTGCTCCGCGCTGTACTTGCCGAGCTTGCCGGTCTCCGGCAGCGTGATCCCGGCCGCGCCGTCGGCCCACGGTCCGGCCTCGGTGCCCAGGAACGGGGTGGTCAGGTTGACCTTGGGGGTGCTGCTGGCAGGGTTCGCGCCGCCGATGCCGTCGGGCGCCAGGCCGTTGAGCAGGCCGGTCCGGTAGAGCACCGCCCCGGTCACGCCGAGGGCGATGACCAGGCCGAATCCGAGGAAGCGGCCGCCGTTGCGGCGCCAGAACGCACGGCGCTTGATCTCGCGCACCTGTGGGTCCTCGGTCATGCCAACCCCCCGAATGAGTGAAAACGTGCCGAGGTTAGCAGCGGCCGCCGCAGGTCCGGGAGTCTTGTCGCTGGTCGGGGTCGGTGCGACCAGCGGGAATTCCGGTTTCGACGCCCCCGTAGAATCGACTGCTGTGACCGAGACCCTTCCGCAGCAGGCCCGCACCGAACTCCCCGCCCAGTTCGCTCCGGCGGAGGTAGAGGGCGAGCTGTACCAGCGGTGGGTCGAGCGCGGTTACTTCACCGCCGACGCGGGCAGCGACAAGCCGCCGTTCACCATCGTCATCCCGCCGCCGAATGTCACCGGCAGCCTGCACATCGGGCACGCCTTCGAGCACACGCTGATCGACCTGATCATCCGGCGCAAGCGGATGCAGGGCTTCGAGACGCTGTGGCTGCCGGGCATGGACCACGCCTCCATCGCGGTGCACGCGCTGGTGGAGAAGCAGCTCGCGGCCGAGGGCACCAGCCGCCGGGAGCTGGGCCGGGAGGCGTTCATCGAGCGCACCTGGGAGTGGAAGGCCGAGTACGGCGGCAAGATCCTGGCCCAGATGCGCCGCCTTGGCGAGAGCGTGGACTGGACCCGCGAGCGGTTCACCATGGACGAGAAGTCCAACCGCGCGGTGCTGACCATCTTCAAGAAGCTCTACGACGAGGGCCTGATCTACCGGGCCGAGCGGCTGGTCAACTGGTCGCCCACGCTGCGCTCGGTGCTCTCCGACGCCGAGGTCGACCACGAGGAGGTCGAGGGCGAACTCGTCTCCATGCGCTACGGCGACGGGGACGCCGCGATCGTGGTGGCCACCACCCGGGTCGAGACCATGCTCGGTGACACCGCGGTCGCGGTGCACCCGGATGACGAGCGGTACAAGCACCTGGTCGGCACGCTGATCGAGCTGCCGCTGACCGGGCGCAAGATCCCGGTCGTGGCCGACGCGCACGTCGACCCGGAGTTCGGCACCGGCGCGGTCAAGGTGACCCCTGCGCACGACCCGAACGACTTCGAGATCGGCAAGCGGCATGAGCTGCCGATGCCGACGATCATGGACGAGCAGGGCCGGATCGCGCACACCGGCACCGAATTCGACGGTATGGACCGGTTCGAGGCGCGGGTCGCGGTCCGCGAGGCGCTGCGTGCGCAGGGCCGGATCGTCGCGGAGAAGCGGCCGTACCTGCACAGCGTCGGGCACAGCTCGCGCTCCAAGGAGCCGATCGAGCCGCGCTTGTCGCTGCAGTGGTTTGTCAAGGTCGCCCCGCTGGCCAAGGCCGCAGGGGACGCGGTGCGCGAGGGCAAGGTCGCGGTCAACCCGCCGGAGATGACCAAGCGCTACTTCGACTGGGTCGACAACCTGCATGACTGGTGCATCTCGCGCCAGCTGTGGTGGGGCCACCGGATCCCGGTCTGGTACGGCCCCAACGGCGAGCAGATCTGCCTGGGCCCGGACGAGCAGCCGCCCGCGGGCGAGGGCTGGCGCCAGGACGAGGACGTGCTGGACACCTGGTTCTCCTCCGGCCTGTGGCCCTTCTCCACCCTGGGCTGGCCGGAGAAGACCGACGACCTGGCCAAGTTCTATCCGACCAGTGTGCTGGTCACCGGCTACGACATCCTGTTCTTCTGGGTCGTCCGGATGATGATGTTCGGCATCTACGCGATGGACGGCGTGCCGCCGTTCCACACCATCGCGCTGCACGGCATGGTCCGGGACCAGTACGGCAAGAAGATGTCCAAGACCGTCGGCAACGTGGTCGACCCGCTGGACTGGATGGACCGCTTCGGCACCGACGCGCTGCGCTTCACCATGGCCCGCGGCGCCAACCCCGGCACCGACGTGCCGATCAGCGAGGAGTGGGTGGCCGGCTCCCGCAACTTCGGCACGAAGCTGTGGAACGCCACCAGGTTCGCCATGATGAACGGCGCCACCGTGGCCGTGCCGGTGCCCGCGCGGGACTCGCTCACCGACGCCGACCGGTGGATCCTGGACGGCCTGGACGCGCTGGTGTCCGAAGTGGACGGTCTGCTGGACGACTACCAGTTCGCCAAGTCCACCGAGGCGCTCTACCACTTCGTCTGGGACGAGTTCTGCGACTGGTACCTGGAACTGGCCAAGGTCCAGCTCAACGACGAGCACCGGGCCGGCGCCACCCGCGCGGTGCTCGGCCACGTCCTGGACGTGGTGCTGCGCCTGCTGCACCCGGTTTCCCCCTACCTCACCGAAACGCTGTGGACCGCGCTCACCGGCGAGGAGTCGCTGGTCATCGCGGCCTGGCCGACGGTCTCCGGCGCGAGCGCCGATCCCGTTGCGGCGGACCGGATCGCGGCGGTCCAGCAGCTGGTCACCGAGATCCGCCGGTTCCGTTCGGACCAGGGCATCAAGCCCGGTCAGCGGGTGGCCACCCGGCTCTCCGGGCTGGACGCCGCCGGACTGACCGCGCTGACCGCCTCGGTGCGTGCGCTGGTGAAGCTGGACGAACCGGGCGCGGAGTTCGCCGCCACGGCCGATTTCGAGCTGAACCTGCCCACCGGCGCGGTCACCATCGAGCTGGACACCTCCGGCACCATCGACGTGGCGGCCGAGCGCAAGCGGCTGACCAAGGACCTGGCGGTCAACGAGAAGGAACTCGCCGGCTGCGTGGCCAAGCTGGGCAACCCGGCGTTCACCGACAAGGCGCCCGCCGCGGTGGTGGAGAAGATCACCGAGCGCAAGGCGGCGGCCGAGGCGGAGATCGAACGCATTACCGCGAGGTTGGCTTCGCTGCCCGAAGCCTGATTAGCTGGCCACCCGCGCCAGGAACCGGTGAGGGGGTGAGTGCGTGACCGAAGTACCCGCCAGGGTGGAACGCGTCCTGGACCAGGTGCTCTCCTCGGTGGCGCCACCCCAGCCGTTCCAGGTCGGCGAGTTCTGCCGCAGGCTGGGTGAGCAGCGCGGGCATCCGATCGAGCTGATGCCGCTGAGCCAGGTGCTGGGCGGGCGGGTCGCGCCGTTCGACGGGCTGCTGGTCTCGGCCTACGACGCCGACTACGTCTTCTACGACGACACCACCTCGGCGCTGCACCAGCAGAACACGGTGCTGCACGAGATCGGCCACCTGGTCCTGGAGCACCGCAGCCTCGGCGAGGGCGGGCAGCCCAGGCTGCCGATGCTGCGGCTGCTGTTCCCGCACTTCGACGAGGCGCGGCGGGCGGAGCTGCTGGGCAAGGCGCTGTGCCGGGCCGGGTTCCAGGATCTGCAGGAGCGGGAGGCGGAGAGCTTCGCCACCCAGTTCTCCGCCCGGCTGCTCGACGCGGCGGGTGGCCGGGTGCTGGGCCGCAAGGCCAAACGATTGCCCCCGCACGAGGCCCAGGTGATCGACCGGCTCGCGCACGGACTGGGCCCCACCCAGCAGTGAGCGCCGCCGGCCTTCTCGTGCTGGCCGTGGTGCTGGCCACGCTCGCCACCGTGCTGACCCGGCTGCGCCAGCTCATCGGCCGGGCGGGCAACCCGGCGGTGCGCTCGCTGCTGCTGGGCTGCCTCGCGCTGGCCCTGGCGCTGTCGGTGCAGCTCCCGGTGGTCTACCCGGTGATCAACCAGGTCGGCTTCAACCTGGCCTGGCCGGTGCAGCACGTGCTGGTGCTGGGCACCGCGTACCTGATCCAGGTCTTCTTCCTCTACTCCATCGAGGAACCGGCCGATGCCGCTCGCCGGGCCGCCCGGCAGGCGCTGGTGCTGTTCGCGGTGACCGCGGTGATGCTGCTGCTCTTCGCGGTCACCCCACGGGCCAGGGACTTCCTGCACGGCCCGGCCGGGCGCAACGAGGCAGGCGGGCCGGGTGATCCGGTGGCGGCGCTGGCCTTCGCCACCTTCAGCCTGTACCTGGGCTGGGCCGCGCTGAACCTGATGCGGCTGGCCTGGCAGTGGTCCACCAAGGCCAGGGACGTGTGGTGGCTCTTCGTCGGACTGCGGCTGCAGGTGCTGGCGCACGTGTTCACGCTGGCCTTCTGCGCGCACAAGCTGGGGTTCCAGCTCGCGGTGCTGTTCGGGGTGACCCCTGGCTGGACCGCGGACTCGGTGGAGGGCTGGCTGATGCCCGCGGCCTGCGCGCTGGCCACGCTGGGCGTGACCGCGTGCGCGCTGGGCGAGACCGTGGCCAGATGGGTGCGGCGGCACTGCGCGCCGCTGGTCCGGCTGGCAGGGGCGACCGCGGCCTGGTGGCGGTTCCTGCGTGCGCACCACGCGCTCTACCCGCTGTGGGCCCGCTTCGCCGAGGTGCTGCCGGAGATCACCCTGGACCCGCCGAAGTCCCGCCGCGCCGACCTGTTCGACCTGCGTGCCGGCCGGCGCAGGCTCTACCGCAGGCTGATCGAGCTGGAGGACGGCGGCAAGCAGCTCCGCCCGGCCATCCCGCCCGAGGTGCAGGCCAGGGTCCAGGAGCTGACCGGCGGCCGGCCGCCCGAGCTGGTGGCCGCGGTGCGTGCCGCCGCCGGGTACGCGGTCGCGCTGCGCCGCCGTGAACTGGGCATCCCCGACGTGACGAACAACCCCCTCGGCAGCGCCGCCGGCGCGGAGGACCTGGCCGAACTGGTGCACCGGTGGCGCGCGATCACCCGCGCGTTCCGCCGGGACCCGGTGGTCAGACAGGTGCTCGCCGAGACCACCAGCACGGGCGCGGCCGCCATCGCCGCGCCGGAGGAAGCCGGACGATGAAACGACGACTCGTGCACCTGGCGCGCATCCAGGAGCTGGACCCCGAACGCGACTACGCGGAGATCTACCGCCTGACCGCGCTGTATGAGTTCAGCTTCGACGTCAGCATCGCCCTGCAACTGGCCTTCTACCGCACCTACGCGGTGCCCTCGATCTCCGGCCTGCTCGCGCACACCGGCCACATCGAGCACGACCCGGTCAAACGCGCCGAGGACACCGGCCTGCTGATCTTCGAGATGGTCGAGCACGGCTTCGACCACCCGAGGGCCCGCGGCGCGTTGCGGATCACCAACGGCGCGCACCGCCCGTGGACGATCAGCAACGACGATTACCTGTACGTGCTGGGCACCTTCATGTTCGTGCCCTTCCGCTGGCTGGACCGCTATGGCTGGCGCCGCCCGGTGGAGGCCGAGCGGATCGCCGCCTACCACTTCTATCGCGAGCTGGGCTCCCGGATGGGCATCACGGACATCCCGGCGAGCTGGGAGAAGTACGAGCACTGGTTCGACACCTACGAACGCGAGCATTTCGCACACACCCCGGCCAACACCCGCCTGCTGCGCGCCTCCCAGCAACTCATCGCCGACCGCTTCCCCCCGCGAGCCCGTCCCCTGGGCAGACTGTTGGGCCTGGCGCTGCTGGACGTGATCGACGACGAACCGCTGCGCCGGGCGCTGGGCGTGCCGCGCACCCCGTGGGCGCTGCGCACCACGGTGAAGCTGGGCTTCCGGCTGCGGGCCCGGATCCAGCGCCTGCTCAAGCCGAGGACGAGCAGCGCCTTCACCCCGGGCGGACAGATGAAGGCCTATCCCGACGGATATCAGCTCTCGGATCTGGGACCGGCCACGCCGCGCGCGCCCGGCTCGCCGGAGTAGCTCAGCGGCAGGCGGAGCAGGAACGTGGTGCGGCCCGGGGCGCTGGCGAGTTCGACCGTGCCGCCGTGCGCGGTGACCAGCGAGCGGACCACGGCCAGGCCAAGGCCGCTGCCGCCCTTGTTCCGGGAGCGGGAGTCGTCGACGCGGTAGAAGCGGTCGAAGATGCGTTCCTGGTCGGCGGCCGGGATGCCGGGGCCGTTGTCGCCGATCCGGATCAGGGCGTGCTCGTCGGCGGCCCAGACGGCGAGTTCGACCTCGGTGCCGGGCGGGGTGTGCACGGCGGCGTTGGTCAGCAGGTTGTCCAGGACCTGGCGCAGCCGCATCGGGTCGGCGCGCAGGGCCAGCTGGTCCTGGGCCAGCACCACGGTGAGCGGGTGGCCGGGGCGGGCGGCGCGGAAGGCGTCGGCGGCGGCGTTGGCCAGTGCGACCAGGTCGATGTCCTCCGGGCGCAGTGGTTCCTCGACCTCGGCGGCGTCCAGGCGGGCCAGTAGCAGCAGGTCGTCCAGCAGCACCGTCATCCGGCCCGCCTCCTCGCGGATGCGGGCCAGGTGCCGGTCGCGTTCGGCCGGTTCGTTGGCGGCGGCGTACTTGAACAGGTCGGCGTAGCCGCGGATGGAGGTCAGCGGGGTGCGCAGCTCGTGCGAGGCGTCCGCGACGAACCGGCGCAGCCGCTGCTCGGCGGCGGTGCGCGCGGCCAGTGAGGTGTCGATGTGCTCCAGCATCAGGTTGAACGCGCTGCGCAGCTCCTCCACCTCGACCCCGCCGCCGCCGTCGCCGGTGGCGCGCACCGGGAGCTGGGCGGAGTCGGTGAGGTCGTGCGAGCGGATGTCGTGCGCGGTGCCCGCCATCTGGGCCAGCGGGCGCAGGCCGCGGCGCAGCACCAGCCTGCCGGAGACCACCAGGACCAGCAGCGCCACCAGGAACATGGCCACGCAGACAGTGATGAACCAGTTGACCGTGCCGTCCAGGTCGTCCCTGGGCGCGGCGCTGACCAGCACCTCGTTACCGCTGATGGTGCAGGCCCGGACCCGGAAGGTGCCGTCCTTCCCGTACAGGTTCAGCGTGGTGTAGATGTCCTCGTCCTGGCCGTGCACCTCCTGGGCGACCTTGGCCAGCTTGTCGATGTTCTGCTGGATGGCGCCGCTGGTGGCCTTGACCATCTTCGGCTTGCCCTCGCGCATGTCGAAGAGCACCGACTGCCAGGACCAGGGCGGCTGCGGGGCGCCCTTCTCCCGCCAGGCCGCGGTCTGCTCGATCTGGCTCTTCTTCATCTGCTCGTCCAGCCGGGCGGCCAGGTACTCCTCCATGCTGGTCACCATCACGGTGCCCACCACGGCGAAGACCACCAGCGACAACGCGCCCAGCGCCAGGGACAGCCTGGTGCCCAGCCGGGTCCGCCGCCAGGCCGCCCGCCAGCGGCCGCCTCGGCTCACTGGACGGCCTGGCGCAGCGCGTAGCCGACCCCGCGCATGGTGTGGATCAGCGGTTCATGGCCGTTGTCGACCTTGCGGCGCAGATGCGAGATGACCAGTTCGACCACGTTGGAACGGCCGCCGAAGTCGTACTCCCACACGTGGTCCAGGATCTGCGCCTTGGTCAGCACCGCGGGGGAGCGGCGCATCAGGTAGCGCAGCAGTTCGTATTCGGTGGGGGTGAGCGTGGCCAGTTTCCCGGCCCGGCGGACCTCCCTGGTGTCCTCGTCCAGGGTCAGGTCGGACACCTGGAGCACCGAACGCGCCTGCGGGGTCCAGGCCTGGGCGGTGCTGCGCCGGAGCACCGCGCGCAGCCGGGCCATCAGCTCCTCCACCGAGAAGGGTTTGACCAGGTAGTCATCGCCGCCGCGGGTCAGGCCGACGATCCGGTCGGCGGTGCCGTCCTTGGCGGTGAGGAAGACCACCGGGACCAGTGAGCCGCTCTCCCGCAGCCGGTCCAGCACGCTGAACCCGTCCAGGTCCGGCAGCATCAGGTCGAGCACCACGATGTCCGGGTTGAACGCGGCGGCCTGCCGCAGCGCCTCCGCGCCGGTGCCTGCCGTCGCCGCCCGCCAGCCCTCGTAGCGGGCCACGGTGGCGACGAGGTCGGCGATGTGCGGTTCGTCGTCCACCACCAGCAGACGGACCTGGCTGTCGTTGCTCACCTGCACATGGTGCGTCAGTCCGGGCCCCGCGGCGAGGCCGTGGGCGGCCACGCGGGCACGAGACAGCAAGTCGACAGCTTCGGGACAGCGTGGCCACAGCTTCGTTGGCGAGGCTCACAACCGAAGCCCCCAGCGCTGCCGCAGACCCGAGCAGGAGCAGACCAGTGACCACGCTTGAAGCCCCCGCACCGCCGACACCGCCCACCCCGACCCCGTCCCTGCGCCCGAAGGCGGTGGCCCGCACCGGGCTGTACGCGCTGCTGGCGGCGAACGCGGCCGTGGTGGCCGGACTGTTCGCCGCGGCCGGGTTCGACGCCAACGCGCTGATCCTGCTGGGCAGGCTGACCGGCCTGTACGGCGCGCTGATCATGGCCTTCCAGCTGGTGCTGGTGGCCCGGCTGCCCTGGCTGGACCGCCGGATCGGGATGGATCGGCTGACCTCCTGGCACCGGTGGACCGGCTTCGGTCTGCTGTGGACACTGCTGGCGCACGCGGTGTTCATCACCTACGGCTACGCGCAGGCGGAGAATCTGCCGGTGCTGACCCAGTTCGCCGAGCTGGCGACCACAGTGGACGGTGTGCTGCGGGCCATCGTGGCGCTGTTGCTGATCATGATGGTCGGCGCGGTGTCGGTGCGCGCGGCCCGGCGCAGGCTCGCCTACGAGACCTGGCACTTCATTCACCTCTACACCTACCTCGCGGTGCTGCTGGCCTTCGGTCACCAGCTCGCGGCCGGGCGCACCTTCGCCGGGTCGCCCTTCGCCCGCGCCTACTGGTGGACGCTGTGGGGGCTGGCGCTGGGATCGGTGGTACTGGGCCGGTTCCTGCTGCCGCTGTGGCGCAACCTGCGACACCGGTTCCGGGTGACCGCGGTGGTGCCGGAGTCCGACACCGTGGTCTCGGTCTACATCACCGGCCGCCACCTGGACCGCCTGCCCGCCCACGCCGGCCAGTTCTTCCTGTGGCGCTTCCTGGCCAAGGACCGCTGGTGGCAGGCCAACCCGTTCTCGCTCTCCGCGGCTCCGGACGGCCGCTCGCTGCGGCTGACCGCCAAGGCCCTCGGCCCCGGCAGCGCGGGTCTGCGCCACATCCAGCCGGGCACCAGGGTCTTCGCCGAGGGGCCGTACGGCGCGTTCACCACCATGCACCAGCGCACCCCGAACGCGGTGCTGGTCGCCGGTGGCGTGGGCGTCACGCCGGTGCGGGCGCTGCTGGAGGACATGGCCGGGCACGTGGTGGTCCTCTACCGGGTGCGCGCGCACGGCGACGCGGTGCTTTTCGGCGAACTGGCCCAGCTGGCCCACGCCAGGGGCGCGGTGCTGCACCTGCTGACCGGCCCGAACGACGCGCGGAGCGAGCACGGACCCCTGCTGGACGCGGCCAACCTGGCGGCGCTGGTGCCCGACATCCGGTCCAGGGACGTCTTCGTCTGCGGCCCGCCCCCGATGACCGACGCGGTGCTGCGTGGCCTGCGCGAACTGGACGTGCCCCGCGACCAGATCCACGCCGAACGCTTCAGCCTGGCGAGCTGACCGCCGACGCCCCGCTCCCGCCAACCGACACCCGCCCCGCCAACCGACACCCGCCCCGCCAACCGACACCCGCCCCGCCGACCGACACCCGCCCCGCCCCGCCCCGCCGAGCGGCCCCGCTCCCGCCGAGCGACCCCCGCCGGTTCGCCAGCCGACCCCCACTCACCTGACCTCCCCATTCCCGAGAGGACCCTCCCCATGCGCCGGGTCATCCCCGTCCTGCTGCTCACCGTCGCCGGGCTCATCCCGTTGTGGCGCTTCGAGGCCACCCCGCACGAGAGCACCGCCGTGCTCGCCGATCCCGCCCCCGCCGAGACCAGCCCGGCCGCCCCCGGCACCAGCGGCGCGGCACCGCCTTCCGGGGGTTCCGGCCAGCCCGCCAGCACCAGCACCACCGGGTCCAGCGAGTCCACCAGCTACGGCTCGGTGCAGGTCCAGGTCACCTTCACCGGGGACCGGATCACCGAGGTCCGCGCGCTGCGGGCACCCACCAGCACTCGCACCCAGGGCGCGTTGCCGCGGCTTCGGCAGTCCGCGCTGAGCGCGCAGAGCGCCGATATCGACACCGTCTCCGGCGCCACCCAGACCAGTCAGGCCTACGCGAAGTCGCTGCAGGCCGCGATCGACGCGAAGGGGCGCTGATGTCCGCGGTGGGCACGGTGCGCAGGGTCGAGCAGGTGATGGGGCTGCCGGTGTCGGTGGACCTGCGGGACGAGCGGATCGGCGAGCAGGCGGTGCGGCGGGTTTTCGACTGGCTGCACGAGGTCGACGCCCGGTTCAGCCCGTTCCGGCTGGACAGCGAGGTCAGCCTGTTCAGCCGGGGTGAGCTGGCCGAGTCCGAGCTGAGCACCGACCTGCGGTACGTGCTGCAGGTCTGCGTGGACTACCAGCAGCGCACCGGCGGCGCGTTCCGGGCCTGGCTGCCGGGCCGGGCGCTGGACCCGTGCGCGGTGGTCAAGGGCTGGGCGGTGCAGCGCGCCGCGGGGCTGCTGCGCCGAGCTGGGGCACGCGACTTCTGCCTCAACGCCGGTGGTGATGTGCTCACCCACGGCGTGCCGGAGCCGGGCAAGCGGTGGCGGGTCGGCATCCGGCACCCGGACCAGGCCGATCAGCTCTGCGGCGTGCTGGAGGTCGGCTCGGCGGCGGTGGCCACCTCGGCGGCCTACGAGCGCGGCGCACACATCGTGGACGGCCGCACCGGCCTGCCGCCGCGCCGCGCGCTGCTCAGCGTGACAGTGCTCGCCGCCGACCTGACCGTCGCGGACACCACCGCCACCGCCGCCTTCGCCCTTGGCGAGGACGGCATCGCCTGGGCCGCCGCCGAGCCGGGCTGCTCGGTGTTCGCGGTGCGCGCGGACCGGACGGTGTTCAGCTCACCGGGCCTGCCGCTGGTCTGATCGGCGGGTACGTAGACTCGGACGACGTGACAGACAGTCAGACCGAGCCGGTGCAGTCGCTGGCCGCACTGCGCGCGGTCGAGGCGGAGCTGGACACCCGCTGGCCGGAAACGAAGATCGAGCCCTCGCTGGACCGGATCCGCCTGCTGACCGAGCTGCTCGGCGACCCCCAGCACTCTTACCCGGTCGTGCACATCGCGGGCACCAACGCCAAGACCTCGACCTCCCGCATGATCGATGCCCTGTTCACCAGGATCGGTCTGCGCACCGGCCGCTACACCAGCCCGCACCTGCAGCTCGTGACCGAGCGGATCAGCGTCGACGGCGCCCCGATCAGCCCCGAGCGCTACATCGAGGTCTACCGGGACGTCGAGCCGTACGTGTCCCTGGTGGACGGCCGCCAGCCGGTGCCGATGAGCAAGTTCGAGGTGCTCACCGGCATGGCCTTCGCCGCCTTCGCCGACGCCCCGGTGGACGTGGCCGTGGTCGAGGTCGGCCTCGGCGGCGGCTGGGACGCCACCAACGTGGCCGATGGCCGGGTCGCGGTGATCTGCCCGATCGCCATCGACCACGTCGACTTCCTCGGCGGCGACCTGGCAGGCATCGCCAAGGAGAAGGCCGGGATCATCAAGCCCGGCTCCACCGTGGTCATGGCCGAGCAGCCGGCCGAGGCCGCCACCGAGGTGCTGCGCCGGATCGCCGAGACCGACGCCGTGGTGGCCCGGCAGGGCGCCGAGTTCGGCGTGCTGGAGCGCGAGATCGCCGTCGGCGGCCAGCTGCTGCGGCTGCAGGGACTCGGTGGGGTGTACGAGGACGTGTTCCTGCCCCTGCACGGCGCCCACCAGGCCGACAACGCCGCGCTCGCGCTGGCCGCGGTCGAGGCGTTCTTCGGCGCCGGACCGGACCGCCAGCTCGACATCGAGGCCATCCGCGAGGCTTTCGCCACGGTCAGCTCGCCGGGCAGGCTGGAGCGCCTGCGCACCGCGCCGACCGTGCTCATCGACGCCGCGCACAACCCGCACGGGGCCAAGGCGCTGGCCGCCGCGCTGGAGGCCGAGTTCGGCTTCCGCAAGCTGGTCGCCGTGGTCGGGGTCATGGGCGACAAGGACGCCACCGGCATCCTCACCGAGCTGGAGTCCGTGGCGCACGAGATCGTGCTGACCCAGAACTCCTCACCCCGCGCCATGGACATCGACGACCTGGTCGTGCTGGCCCTGCCGATCTTCGGCGAGGACCGGATCCTGGTCGAACCCCACCTCCCGGACGCACTGGAAGCCGCGATCCGGCTGGCCGAGGAGACCGACAACCCGGACGAGCCCGTCTACGGCGGCGGCGTCGTGGTCACCGGTTCCGTGGTCACCGCGGGCGAGACCCGCGCCCTGCTGGGGAAGGCACCCGCATGAGCCACGGCGCACCCAAGCCGATGAAGAACCCGGCCAAGGCCCTCCGCGGCATCATGATGGGCACCTTGATCATGGAAGCGATCGTGGTGGCCCTGGCGCTACCGGTGGTCGCCAAGCTCGGCGGCGGCATCGGCACCACCGGCGGCGTCCTGGTCGCCGTGCTGGCCGTGGCGATGCTGCTGAGTTCCGGGCTGATCCGCTTCCCGTGGGGAGTCTGGGTCGCGGTGGCACTTCAGGTGGCGATGATCGCGGCGGGTTTCGTCGTGTTCACCCTGGGCGTGCTCGGCGTCATCTTCGCGTTGATCTGGGCGTACCTCCTCTGGCTCCGACGGGAACTGGCCCGCAGTCTGGCTGCCGCGGCAGCGGCCGACCAGGGCTGAGCCGGACCGGACCGCGGTGTGGGTGTCCCTCGGCTTCCTGGAGCCGGGGGTCCCACTCCAGGACCATGACACGGTCGACTGGAGTGGGACCAGGGGGAGCGTGGCTGGCTGTGGATAACTCCCCGGTTGTGGACAAACGCCCGGTTCCGGGGAGCCCCGGCTTGCACAGTCAGCCGGCGACTAGTAGATGCGGCAGCGCCAGGACCGCGTCGACGACCTCCGCGACCGAACCACTGATGTGCCAGGTCACCCGGCCGTCGATCATCCGTTTCGCCTCGGCCTCCTCGGGCCCGAGCACGAGGACCGCGTCCGCGATGGCGCCGAGTCTGCGCACATAGAGCAGGGCGTCCGGATCGCGGGCGTCGCCGAGTGGGGTGCCGGACCAGCCGGCGGCCACCAGGAAACGGAGGGCGGTCATGTGTTTCTCCATGCGCTACCCCTTCTCGCCGGGCCCCCGACAAGCCCGTCACATACCTAGACGACAAAGCGCCCAATCGGGTTGCGTGGCTTCATACGGTCGGAGGACAGGTTCACCTTCTGTCTGCCTCCGCGTTGGACTGTGGTCGCCCCTGGCGACTACAACCCGGGGGTGCCCGAAACCCCAGCCCTGAACCGACGCTCCCTGCTGCGTTACGGCGCCGCGGGTGCCGGGGCGCTCGCCACCGGCCTGCTCCTGCCCACCGCCGCCGCCGCGTCCACCGCAGCCGCGGCAGCCCCGCTCATCCCGAGCGCCCGCCCGAAACTGAGCCACGGCATCCAGTTCGGCGAGGTCGACGCGGACAGCGCCGTCGTCTGGGCCCGCGCCGACCGGCCGTCCCGGCTGCTGGTCGAGGTGGCCAGGGACGAGAACTTCCGGCACGTCCGCAAGTTCTGGGGCCCGGTGCTCACCCCGGAGACCGACGGCACCGGCGAACTCCGGGTCGCCGGGCTCACCGCCGGCCGGGATTACCACGTCCGGGTGACCGCGCACGAACTGCACGGCCGCACCGGCAGTGAGCCCGTGCTCGGCTCCTTCCACACCGCCCCGCGCGGCCGCCAGGACGTCAACTTCCTGTGGTCCGGCGATATCGTCGGCCAGGGCTGGGGCATCAACCCCGACCTCGGCGGCATGAGCATCTACTCCCGGATGGCCGCGCTGCGCCCGGACTTCTTCCTGTGCAGCGGCGACACCGTCTACGCCGACGGCCCGCTCAGCGAGACCGTGGTCCTGCCGGACGGCCGCACCTGGCGCAACCTGGTCACCCCGGCCAAGACCAAGGTCGCCGAGACCCTGGAGGAGTACCGCGGCCAGTTCGCCTACAACCTGCTCGACGAGCACGTGCGCCGGTTCAACGCGAGCGTGCCGCAGCTCAACCAGTGGGACGACCACGAGGTCACCAACAACTGGTACCCCGGCGAGATCCTGGACGACGCCCGCTACACCGAGAAGCGGGTGGACGTGCTGGCCCAGCGGGCCT
Source organism: Crossiella sp. CA198 (assembly GCF_052078295.1). Classification (NCBI taxonomy): domain Bacteria; kingdom Bacillati; phylum Actinomycetota; class Actinomycetes; order Pseudonocardiales; family Pseudonocardiaceae; genus Crossiella; species Crossiella sp. CA198. The sequence continues at coordinate 330,779 of NZ_JBQJIM010000002.1, read as the reverse complement.
TCCAGGCATTCCACGAGTGGCTGCCGGTGCGCAAGGCCGACGCGGTGGACGGCCGGGTGTACCGCAAGGTCTCCTACGGTCCGCACCTGGACGTCTTCGTGCTGGACATGCGCACCTACAAGGGCCCCAACACCCCGGGCACCGCGCCGTTCGAGCCGATCCTGGGCGCGGCCCAGACCCGCTGGCTGACCAGGGAACTGGACCGCTCGCGGGCCACCTGGAAGATCATCGCCGCGGATCTGCCGATCGGGCTGATCGTGCCGGACGGCGCCAACATCGAAGGCGTGGCCAACGGTCAGCCCGGCGCACCGGCGGGCCGGGAGGCCGAACTCGCCATCGTGCTGCGGGAGATCCACCGCCGTCGAGTGCGCAACGTGGTGTGGTTGACCGCGGACGTGCACTACACCGCCGCGCACCACTACGCGCCGGAGCGGGCCGCCTTCACCGAGTTCAGCCCGTTCTGGGAGTTCGTCTCCGGCCCGCTGCACGCCGGCGCGTTCGGCCCGAACAAGCTGGACCCGACCTTTGGGCCACAGGCGGTGTTCGTCAACGCCCCGCCCGCGCCGAACACCTCGCCGATGGCCGGGTTCCAGCACTTCGGCCAGGTCCAGATCGACGGCCCCAGCGGATGCCTGACCGTGCACCTGCGCGATCAGAACGCCCGCTCGCTCTTCTCCACCACCCTGGAACCCCAGCGTCGCTGAATCAGGTCAACGGCAGGGTGATCCGGAAGGTCGTCCCGCCTGTTGGTCCACTGTGGACTGTCGCTGTGCCGCCATGTCCGGCGACCACCGCCTACACCGCGTTCCCGTGGATGCTGGCCGTGCTCACCCTGCTCAGTTACGTGTTGCTGGCCAGGGCCTTCCGCTCGCTGCTGCCGCCGCTCAAGGCGATCCTGCTCAACCTGCTGTCCCTGGGCGCGGTGCTCGGCGCGATGGTGCTGCTGTGGCAATGGGGCTGGGGCACCGAGGAACTGCTCGGACTGCGGCCGGACGGGGCCATCGGCACCTTCGTGCCGGTCACCGTCTTCGCCTTGACGTGGCGGTGCCCGCGACCGTGGCCATGCTGGGCCGCTGGAACTGGTGGCTGCTGCCCCGGGCGGCCCGGCTGCTCCGGCTACCGACTGAAAATTCTTGCAGGTAAATGGAGTATTGCCATCGGATGAGCCGCGTGGTTTTCTGCCGACCCGCCCGTTCGGGTGTGCAAAAACTTGCGACAAGGAGGTCGCCGTGCGGCAGCGCAGGTGGATGCGGAGAGCCGGTGGAGCCCTGCTGGGCGCGGCGCTGGTGGTGACCGCACTGCCCGCGCTCGCCCCGCCCGCGACCGCGCTGCCACCCGCGCCGCCGCTGGCCGTCGGCGCGGTCACCGATCTGCCCGCGGGTGTGCGCGACGGTGATCGGCGACTCGGCCGGGACGCGTTGCGCGAGGACCTGGCCGGGCAACGGTTCTACTTCCTGCTGCCGGACCGGTTCGCCAACGGCGACCCACGCAACGACACCGCGGGCAGTCCGGGCGACCGGTCCCGGCACGGCTTCGACCCGGCGGACAAGGGCTACTACCACGGCGGTGACCTGGCCGGACTGCGGTCCAAGCTGGATTACCTGCGCGGCATGGGCACCACCGCGGTGTGGCTGACCCCGATGTTCCGCAACCGCTGGACGCAGGGCTCGGGCAGCACCGCCTCCGCCGGGTACCACGGCTACTGGACCACCGACTACACCTCGCTCGACCCGCATTTCGGTACGGTGCAAGAAATGCGCGCGCTGATCAGGGACGCGCACGGCCGCGGGATGAAGGTCTTCTTCGACATCGTGGCCAACCACACCGCCGATGTCATCGACTACGCGGGCGCCAAGTACGACTACCGCGGCACTGGCGCGCAGCCCTACCTGGACGCCGACGGACGGCCGATCGACCTGGCCGCGCTGGCCGGTGGCAAGGACTTCCCGAAACTGGACGCCCGCCGGTCCTTCGCCTATGAGCCGGTGCTGCGCGCCGGGGACGCCGAGGCGAAGAAACCGAAGTGGCTCAACGATGTCACGCTCTACCACAATCGTGGCAACTCGACCTTCGCCGGGGAATCCGCCACGCACGGCGACTTCGACGGGCTCGACGACCTGATGACCGAGCATCCCCGGGTGGTCGACGGGATGACCGGCATCTTCACCAGCTGGATCGACGAGCTGGACATCGACGGCTACCGGGTGGACACGGTCAAGCACGTCAACCTGGAGTTCTGGCGGGCGCTGGCGCCCAAGGTGCGGGAACACGCTCGGCGAAAGGGAAAGAAGGACTTCTTCGTCTTCGGTGAGGTCTACGACGGCGATCCGGCGATCACCTCGAAGTACACCACCGGTGGCCGGTTGCAGTCGGTGCTGGACTTCCCGTTCCAGGGCGGTGCCCGCGGGTTCGCCGCCGGTCAGGGCGCGGACCGGCTGGCCCAGGTGCTGCTCGCCGACGACCGCTACACCGACGCCGACTCCAACGCCAACGCGCTGCCCACCTTCCTGGGCAACCACGACATGGGCCGCATCGCCACCATGCTGCGCCAGGACCGCCCCGGCATGTCCGATGCGGAGACCCTGGAACGGCTGCGGCTGGCGCACAGCCTGATGTACTTCTGGCGCGGCAACCCGGTCGTCTACTACGGCGACGAACAGGGCTTCGCAGGCACCGGCGGGGACAAGGACGCCCGGCAGGACATGTTCCCCAGCAAGGTGCCGGAATGGCTGGCACAGGACCAGATCGGCACCGACGCCACCCCCGCCGCGGACAATTTCGACCCGAAACACCCGCTGTACCGGCACCTCGGTCAGCTGTCGTCCTTTGTGGACGGTGATCCGGTGTGGCGGCGTGGCAACCAGGTGCTGCGACTGGCTGAGCGGGATGTGCTGGCCTTCAGCCGGATCGACCGGGACACCCAGGTCGAGCACGTGGTGGTGGCCAACGGCGGGACCACTCCGGCCGAGGCCAGGGTGTCGGTTTCCGCGCCAGGACTGGGTTTCCGCACGGTCTGGGGTGGGGACGCGGCGCTGGTCAGCGGGGTGGACGGCGCGGTGCGGGTGAGCGTGCCGCCACTGTCCGCGGTGGTGCTGCGCTCGACCGGCCGGATACCGGTGCAGGGCAGCGGTTCCGGGCAGCCCACGCTGGTCGCGCCGCCCGCGGGCACCGGACTGGGAGATTGGGTAGAACTGCGCGCGGACAACGTGACCGCGCCGTTCGCCCAGGCCACCTTCGCCGCTAGGGTGGCGGGGGAGCGGGACTGGACCGTGCTCGGCACCGACGACGCCGCGCCGTACCGGGTGTACGCCGACCTCGCCGCGCTGCCCGGGGCCAAGGCGGGCGCGCGGGTGGAGCTGCGGACCGTGGTCAAGGACGCCGCCGGACGGCTCACCGCGGACGGCGCCGAGATCGCGCTGGTGGCCGCGCCGGGCGGTGGCACCGGCGCGCAGCCGAGTCCGGACTGGCTGGTGGTGCACTACAACCGGCCTGCCGGGGACTACGACGGCTGGGGCCTGCACGTGTGGGGCGAGGTCGCCGAACCCACCGCGTGGGAACGGCCGCTGCCCTTCGCCGGGGAGACCGGGTACGGGCGGTTCGCCTGGGTGAAACTCAAGCCGGGCGCGAAACAGGTCGGCTTCCTCGTGCACAAGGGCGAGGAGAAGGACGTCAGTGGCGACCGGTTCGTCGACCCCTCGATCACGCCGCAGGTGTGGCTGAAACAGGGTCAGGCGCCGGTGTTCCCGAGGCAGAGCGCGGCCACCGGGGCGGTCGAGATCCGGTACCACCGGCCCGGCGGCGACTACGGCGGCCTGCGATTGCGGGTGGGCGGCGGCATCGCGGCCGACCAGCCCGCCGAGCTGCCCCTGGAAGCCAGGGACGACTACGGCGTCCGGGCGAGCGTGCGGGTCAACGGCAGTGGCGCGCCGGTCGAACTGACCGTGCTCAAGGACGGCGCGACCGACGTCACCGGCCGGATCGAACCCGTCCGCGGGGCCGAAGCCTGGCTGCGCCAAGGGGATCAGGCCGTGCACGCCAGCCGGGCGGCGGCCGAGCGGCGGATCGTGCTGCACTACCACCGGCCCGCCGGGGACTACCCGGACTGGACGCTCTACCACTGGGGCGGATCCGCCACGCCCAGCCCGTCCTGGAACGAGTCCCAGCGACCCGACCGGACGGACGGGTTCGGGCTGACCTGGTCGGTGCCACTGGCCGAGGGCGCGACCGGACTGAGCTACCTGCTGCATCGCGGCGACACCAAGGATCCGGGTCCGGACCAGCGGATCCAGCTCGGCGCGACCGGTCACGAAGTCTGGTACGCCAGCGGATCCACCAAGCCGGACGGCTCGGTGTCCTACGTGCTGCCGCCCTCGGCGGCGGCCCCGGCGGACGCGGATCTGAGCAAGGCCAAGGCGATCTGGGTCAGCAAGGACCGGGTCGTGTGGGATGTGCCCGCCGCCGAGTCCGACGGCTACGAACTGCGGCACGACCCGGACGGGCGGATCGCCGTGGTGGCCGGGCAGGTCCAGGGCGGGCGGGTGCTGCGACTCGCGCCCGATCCCGGCGGGCTGTCCGCGGAACTGGCGGCGAAGTTCCCACACCTGCGCGGAAAACCGGTCTACCGGCTGAGATCGTCCGATGTGGACAGCGGTCGGGACGCGGTGCGCGGCCAGGTCGTCGCCGTGCACCGGGACGCAGGCGGCGCGCTCCGGCACGCCACCGGAGTGCAGCTCGCCGGGGTGCTCGACGCGCACTACGCCCCGGCCGCGGCGGGCCTGACTCTCGGTCCGCTGGCCCAGCCGGCCGGTGTCCGGCTGTGGGCGCCCACCGCCAAGTCGGTGCGGCTGCGACTGTTCGGGCACACCCCGCCCGAGGCGACCACGGCACCCAGTCAAACCCTGACCCTGCAACGTGATCCGGCTTCCGGGGCGTGGAGCGGGTTCGGTGACTGGCTGGGCCGCTACTACCAGTTCGAGGTCACCGCCTGGCAGCCGCGCACCAGCAAGGTCGAGACCGCCGTGGTCACCGACCCGTACTCGCTCGCGCTGACCGTCGACTCCACCCACTCCCAGCTCACCGACCTGCGCGAAGCCCCGCCCGGCTGGGATCGCGAGGTCGCCAAGGGCCTGGGCCCGAACCCGGCCCGGCACGCCATCACTGAACTGCACGTCCGCGACTTCTCCATCGGCGACACCAGCGTGCCGGAGGCCGATCGCGGCACCTACAAGGCGTTCACCCACCGCGATTCCACCGGCATGCGACACCTGCGCGCGCTGGCCGAAGCGGGCATGGACACCGTGCACCTGCTGCCCACCTTCGATATCGCCACCATCCCCGAACGCCGCGCCGACCAGCAGAAACCCGCCTGCGGCCTGCCCGCGCTGCCCGCGGACTCCGAACAGCAGCAGGAGTGCGTGACCCGCGCCGCGGCCAAGGACGGGTTCAACTGGGGCTACGACCCGTGGCACTACGACGTGCCCGAGGGCTCCTACGCCACCCCGGACGCCCAGTCCGGCCAGGCCCGCGCCCGCCAGTACCGCGAGATGGTGCAAGCCTTGCACGCCAACGGGAACCGGGTGGTCGTCGACGTCGTCTACAACCACACCGCCGCCGCGGGCAACGACCCCAAGTCGGTGCTGGACCGGGTCGTGCCCGGCTACTACCAGCGGCTCACCGAGGACGGCTCGGTGGCCAACTCCACCTGTTGCGCCAACACCGCCACCGAGAACGCCATGATGGGCAAGCTGGTGGTCGACTCGGTGCAACGCTGGGCCCGGCTGTACAAGGTGGACGGCTTCCGCTTCGACCTGATGGGCCACCACCCCAAGGCCAACATCCTGGCCGTGCGCGCCGCGCTGGACGGGCTGACCGTGGCCAGGGACGGGGTGGATGGTCGCAACATCCGGCTCTACGGCGAGGGCTGGGACTTCGGCGAGGTCGGCGGCAACGCCCGGTTCGAGCAGGCCACCCAGGCGAACATGGCAGGCACCGGCATCGGCACCTTCAACGACCGGCTGCGCGACGGCGTCCGCGGCGGCGGCCCCTTCGACGCCGACCCGCGCGTCCAGGGCCTGGGCTCCGGCCTGGCCGGCGCACCCAACGGCAGCCCCGCCAACGGCACCCCCGCAGAGCAACTGGCTCGCCTGACCAACTACACCGACCTGGTCAAACTCGGCCTGGCGGGAAATGCGGCGGACTTCCGCTTCCGCGCCACCAACGGCGCCGAGACCACCGGCCGCGACGTCCGCTACAACGGCGCCCGCGCCGGGTACACCGCGGGCCCGGCCGAGTCGATCACCTACGTCGACGCCCACGACAACGAGTCCCTCTACGACGCCCTGGCCTACAAACTCCCGCCAGGCACGCCGATGTCCGACCGCATCCGCATGCAGACCCTCGCCCTGGCCCCGGCCCTGCTCGGCCAAGGCCAGCCGCTGGTGCACGCGGGCACCGAGTTCCTGCGCTCGAAGTCCTTGGACCGCAACAGTTTTGACTCCGGCGACTGGTTCAACCGTTACGACCCGGCCCTGCAAACCTCGGCCTTCGGCGCCGGCCTGCCCCCCGCCCCCGACAACCGCGACAAGTGGCCCTACGCCAAACCCCTGCTCGCCAACCCAGCCCTCAAACCAGGCCCGGCCGACCTCCGCACCGCCCTGGACCGCACCCTGGACCTGTTGCGGCTGCGGCAGTCCTCCCCGCTGTTCACCCTGTCCGACCAAGCCCTGGTCCAACAGAAACTCACCTTCCCCGACCCAGGCCCGCAAGCCGCCCCCGGCACGGTGCTCGCGCACCTGGACGACATGGCCGGACCGGAGGTGGACCCGGCGCGGCGGGGCGTGCTGGTGGTGATCAACCCGGATCCGGGGGCGCGTGAGGTGGCGCTGCCCGCGGGTGGTGGGTGGCGGTTGCACGAGCTGCAGGCCGGTGGCGGTGATCCGGTGGTGCGGGGGACGAGCGTGGCGGGGGATCGGGCGCGGGTGCCGGGACGGACGGTGGCCGTGCTGGTGCGGTGATCACACGCCGGGACTGCGGCCCCGGCCTGGCTGGGCCCGCCTGGCCCGGCCCGGCCCGGCCCGGCTGGCCTGGGCTGGGCTGGGCCAGGCCGGGGCCGGGGCCGCTGGGTCGGTGGTGCGGCCGAGCCGAATCCCGCCATGGGTCTGCGGCTCGGCTGCTTGGGTGGCGCGCTGGGCCGCCGTAGGCTCAGCTGGTGGAGCGCGCGGCGCGCGTCCCGGTCTCGGGCGGGCGGTGTTTCGCCCAACCGGTGAATCGAGTGGTCGCTGCGGGTAGCCGAAGTACCTGGGGAGAACCCGCGCTGGAAGGCAGGCACCACGATGAGCGAAGCCCAGACCCCCGACGGCTCCGGCCAGCACACCGGCGAGCACCAGCGCCCCGACCCCGGCACCGAGCAACGCACCGACCCGCGCGCTGCCCGCCGTCGCGCGAACGAACGCGCCGCCCAGCCCGGCGCCGCGCAACCGGGGCGCAACCGCCTCGGCGGGCTGTGGAGTGTGTTCGTGGTGGCGGCCGTGGTGCTGCTGCTGTTGCTGGTGTTCATCCTGGAGAACAGCCAGGACGTGCAGATCTCCTACTTCGGCATCACCGGCACGTTGCCGCTGGGCGTGGCGCTGTTGTTGTCGGCGATCCTGGGTGTGCTGCTGGTGGCGGTGCCCGGGTACGCGCGCATCATCCAGCTCCGCCGGAGCGCGCGGCGGGGGAGCGGACGGGGCTGAGCGGCCCGCCAGGTAACCTGCGCGCGAGCATCCCGAGCCGGTACCCCGAACAAGGAGAACGTACGTCGTGAGCGAGCGCACCCTGGTCCTGGTCAAGCCCGACGGCGTTGCCCGTGGCCTGGTCGGTGAGGTCATCTCCCGCATCGAGCGCAAGGGCCTGAAGCTGGTCGCGCTGGAGCTGCGCACCGTCGAGCGCGGCGTTGCCGAGCAGCACTACGCCGAGCACGACGGCAAGCCCTTCTTCGGCAGCCTGCTGGACTTCATCACCTCCGGCCCGCTGGTGGCCGTCGTGGTCGAGGGCACCCGCGCCATCCCGGCGTTCCGCCAGCTCGCCGGTGGCACCGACCCGGTCGAGAAGGCCACCCCCGGCACCATCCGCGGCGACTTCGCCCTGGAGACCCAGTTCAACCTCGTGCACGGCTCCGACTCGCCCGAGTCCGCCGCCCGCGAGATCAAGCTCTGGTTCCCCAACCTCGCCGGCTGAGCCGGATACAACAGCAGTTCCGGAGGCGTCCCCGCAGGTCAGCGGGGACGCCTTCGGTGTCTGCCCGAGAAAAACACGTTCAGTTCTGTCGGTGCCCTCGGCTACGGTCGCCTGCGTGAACGGCGACGATTGGCTGGTCGAGGCGAACGGGCTGTCCAAACGTTTCGGCGACTTCGAGGCGGTCCGCGGCATCGATGTGAAGGTCCGCGCCGGTGAGGCATACGGCTTCCTCGGGCCCAACGGCGCTGGCAAGTCCTCCACCATGCGGATGATCGCCTGCGTGTCCCCGCGCAGCGGCGGCGAGCTATCCGTGCTCGGCCTGGACCCGGACGTGCAGGGCCCGCGGATCCGCGCCCGCATCGGCGTGGTCCCGCAGCAGGACAACCTGGACACCGAGCTGACCGTCCGGCAGAACCTCCAGCTCTACGGCCGCTACTTCGGCCTCTCCCGCGCGCACGTCAAGGCCAAGGCCACCGAGCTGATGGACTTCGCCCAGCTCGCCGACCGCGCCGACGCCGAGGTCGACTCGCTCTCCGGCGGCATGAAGCGCAGGCTGACCATCGCCCGCTCGCTGGTCAACGACCCCGAGCTGCTGCTGCTCGACGAGCCCACCACCGGCCTGGACCCGCAGGCCCGCCACCTGCTGTGGGACCGGCTGTTCCGGCTCAAGCAGGCAGGCGTCACCCTGATCATCACCACCCACTACATGGACGAGGCCGAACAGCTCTGCGACCGCCTGGTGGTGATGGACAACGGCCGCATCGTCGCCGAGGGCTCACCCGCCGACCTGATCGCCGCCCACTCCACCCGCGAGGTCCTCGAACTCCGCTTCGCCCCCGGCCACCAGACCGAGGCCGCGCCCACAGTCGCCGACCTGGCCGAACGCGTCGAGATCCTGCCCGACCGCCTGCTGCTCTACACCGCAGACGGCGAGTCCGCGCTGGCCGCCGCGGTCGAGCGCGGCATCCGCCCGATCACCAGCCTGGTCCGCCGCAGCTCGCTGGAGGACGTCTTCCTCCGGCTCACCGGCCGAACCCTGGTGGACTGATGACCAGCGACCAGACCGAGGACCGCGCCGAGCCAGGGCACCGGCGCGCCACCGGCAGCCCGGTAGGCGCGTTGCGGGCCGCTTTCCTTGTGGTGGAAGGAAAGTGGACCTGGTACCGGCGCAACTGGCGAGCCACCTTCTTCTCCAGCGTCGGCCAGCCCCTGCTGTTCCTGCTCGCCCTCGGCCTGGGCATCGGCTCCCAGGTCAAACCAGGGGCTGTGCCCGGCGGCGTGTCCTATCTGGAGTACCTGGCGCCGGCGTTGCTGGTCGTCTCGGCCGTGCAGAACGCCACCGGGGAGTCGACCTTCCCGGTGCTGTCCTCGTTCAAGTGGCAACGGGTCTACTGGGGCATCAACGCCTCACCCATCACCCCCCATCAGATCGTCGGTGGGCAACTGTTGTGGACGGCGGCCCGGCTGCTGCTCTCCGGCGCCATCTACCTGGTGGTGGCCGCGTTCTTCGGCGGAGTCCGCAGCCCGCTGGTGCTCATCTCACTGCTGTTCGCCACGCTGGCCGGGATGGCCTTCGCCGCCCCACTGACCGCCTACGTCGCCACCGTCGACGACGAGGGCCAGACCCTCGGCAACATCTTCCGCTTCGTGCTGATGCCGATGACCCTGTTCGCGGGCACCTTCTTCCCACTGGACCGCCTGCCCGACTTCGTCCAGCCGATCGCCTGGCTCACCTCGCTCTGGCACGGCACCGAACTGGCCCGCGGCACGGTGCTCGGCGGCCTGCAGCTGTGGCCGGCCCTGGGCCACGTCGCCTACCTGCTCGCCCTGCTGGCCGGTGGCGCCGCGCTGGCTGCCCGCAACTTCCGGCGAAGGCTGGCGAACTGACATGACCAACGACGACCGGATGATCGGTGATCGCGTGGCCGGCGGTGACGTGGCTGGTGGCCGGGACATGGCTGGTGGCCGGGTGGCCCAGGCCGGGCGCCGGTCCGGTGGGCCGCTGCTGCGCATCCTGCCCGCCGGGCTCTACGCCGGCCGGGGCCGGATGCTGGTGGAGCGCGCGTTCCTGGTGAACCGCAGGTCCTGGCTGAACCTGGTGTCGGGCATCCTCGAACCGCTGTTCTTCCTCCTCTCCCTCGGGATCGGCTTCGGCAGCATGGTCGGCCAGGTCGCCGGGCCCGACGGACAGCCGATGGACTACGCGATGTTCCTCGCGCCCGCGCTGCTGGCCTCCTCCGCGATGAACGGCGCCATCAACGACGCCACCTACAACGTCTTCTTCAAACTCAAGTACGCCAAGCTCTACGACGCGATCCTGGCCACCTCCCTCGGCCCACTGGACGTCGCCGTCGGCGAGATCACCTGGGCGGTGATCCGCGGCGGCCTGTACTCCAGCGGCTTCCTGCTGGTGATGTTCGGCATGGACCTCATCGCCTCACCCTGGGCGTTGCTGGTGCTGCCAGCCGCGCTGTTCGTGGCCTTCGCCTTCGCCGCAGCGGGCATGGCCTGCACCACGTTCATGCGCTCCTGGCAGGACTTCGACCTGATCCAGCTCGCGATCCTGCCGATGTTCCTGTTCTGCAGCACCTTCTACCCGCTGTCGGTGTACCCGCGGCCGCTCCAGTGGATCGTGGAGTGGCTGCCGCTGTACCGGGCGGTCGAGCTGATGCGGGGGCTCACCACGGGGCACGTCGGGGTCGGGATGCTGGAGCATCTCGCGTACTTCGTGGTGATCGCGGGAGTCGGGATGTGGGTGACCACCCGACGACTGGACAAGCTGCTGCTGCGGTGAGGTGAGGTCGCGCGGGATTTGTTGGCCGGCTTGGGAAAGGTGCTGCACGGACGGGTGAAGGTGGGCGGGTTTTGCCTGGGGGCGTGGCTAAGATCGGGGCGGGCCTGCGCGCCTGACGTCCCCTCCCCCCTGGACTTGTCGCGCAGGCCCTCTTCTCTGGGCTCGGTCGGCTCGGTCAGGCGTTCGCGGATCCCGGCGGTGACGCGGGGCGGGGTGCTGGTGGGCATGAGGCGAGCTTGGACCGGTGGGTGCTGATGGCGCCAGCGGGTGGGCGCTGGGGCTGTGGATAACTCGCTATTGTGGATAACTCGCGATCTTGGGGTTGGTCGGGCAGAGATACCGGCCGATGGGCGTTACCCTGGTCGCGTGAGTGTGCAGTCTGTCTTCCCCCAGCTTGAACCGCTGCTTCCGCAGGTGTCCAAGCCCGTCCAGTACGTCGGCGGGGAGCTGAACGCCACCGTCAAGCCCTGGGAAGAGGCCGTTGTCCGGTGGTGCCTGATGTACCCGGACGCCTATGAGGTCGGCCTGCCCAACCAGGGCGTCATGATCCTCTACGAGATCCTCAACGAGCTGCCCGACGTGCTCGCCGAGCGCACCTACGCCATCTGGCCTGACCTGGCCAAACTGATGCGCGAGAACGGTGTCCCGCAGTTCACCGTGGACGGGCACCGCCCGGTGGGCGCCTTCGACGTGCTCGGCGTCAGTTTCGCCACCGAGCTGGGCTACACCAACCTGCTCAACGCGCTGGACCTGGCCGGGATCCCGATCCACGCCAAGGACCGCACCGAGGACCACCCGATCGTGCTAGCCGGTGGCCACGCGGCGTTCAACCCGGAGCCGATCTCGGACTTCCTGGACGCCGCCGTGCTCGGCGACGGCGAGGAGGCCGTGCTCGAGGTCACCGACATCATCCGGACCTGGAAGGCCGAGGGCTGCCCCGGCGGCCGGGACGAGGTGCTGACCAGGCTCGCCGAGACCGGCGGGGTGTACATCCCGCGGTTCTACGACGTGGAGTACCTGCCCGACGGCCGCATCCAGCGGGTCGTGCCCAACCGCGACCGGGTGCCCTACCGGGTGTTCAAGCGGACCACCATGGAACTCGACGACTGGCCGTACCCGAAGCAGCCGCTGGTCCCGCTGGCCGAGAGCGTGCACGAGCGGATGAGCGTGGAGATCTTCCGCGGCTGCACCCGCGGCTGCCGGTTCTGCCAGGCGGGCATGATCACCCGGCCGGTGCGGGAACGTTCGATCGAGGGCATCGGCGCGATGGTGCAGCGCGGGCTGGCCAACACCGGCTTCGAGGAGGTCGGCCTGCTCTCGCTCTCCAGCGCCGACCACTCCGAGATCGCCGAGATCACCAAGGGCCTTGCCGACCGCTATGAGGGCACCAAGACCGGGCTGAGCCTGCCCAGCACCCGGGTGGACGCCTTCAACGTGGACCTGGCCAACGAGCTGTCCCGCAACGGCCGCCGCTCCGGGCTCACCTTCGCTCCGGAGGGCGGCAGCGAACGGCTGCGCAAGGTGATCAACAAGATGGTGTCGGAGGAGGACCTGATCCGCACCGTCAGCACCGCCTACGCCAACGGCTGGCGGCAGGTGAAGCTGTACTTCATGTGCGGTCTGCCCACCGAGACCGACGAGGACGTGCTGCAGATCGCCCGGATGGCCAAGGAGGTCATCAAGGCCGGGCGGGCCGCCTCCGGGCGCAAGGACATCCGCTGCACCATCTCCATCGGCGGGTTCGTGCCCAAGCCGCACACCCCGTTCCAGTGGGCCGCCCAGTGCGATCCGGACACCGTGGACGACCGGCTGCGCAAGCTCCGGGACGAGATCAACACCGACCGGTCCATCGGCCGCAACATCGGCATGCGCTACCACGACGGCAAGCCTGCGCTGATCGAGGGACTGCTCTCCCGAGGAGACCGCAGGCTCGGCCGGGTGATCGAGCGGGTGTGGCGCGAGGGCGGTCAGTTCGACGGCTGGGGCGAGCACTTCTCCTACGACCGCTGGGTGCGGTGCGCCGAGATCGAGCTGGCGCAGGTCGGCGTCGACCTCGCCTGGTACACCACCAGGGAACGCGAGGAGCTGGAGGTCCTGCCCTGGGACCACCTGGACTCGGGCCTGGACAAGGAATGGCTGTGGTCGGACTGGCAGGACGCGCTGGACGAGCGTGAACTGGACGACTGCCGCTGGACCCCGTGCTTCGACTGCGGTGTGTGCCCGGCGATGAACACCGACATCCAGGTCGGCCCGACCGGCCGGGTGCTGCTGCCGATCACCCCGGTCGGCACCGGCAGCCCGGTCAGCAACCCGGCGTTCAGCCAGGGCTGAGCCCAACGCGAAGGCCCCCGGTTTCCCTTGACGCACAAGGGAAACCGGGGGCCTTTGGCGTGCTTAGCTGACCGCCTTGAGCGCGTTCACCAGACCCTTGCCGAAGAACGCGTTGTCCCTGGCCGGACCGGTGCACCGGGCGTCACCGGCCGGGCAGGGCAGCTCATCCGCCTGGTGCCCCAGCAGCCAGGCCAGCGCCTGCGGCGGCGCGCCCCGGTACTTCGAGGCCAGCAGCGCGGCCACCCCGGCCGCGTGCGGCGAGGCCATCGAGGTGCCGCAGGCGGTGCCGTAGCGGCCACCCGGCAGCGTGGACAGCGGGCAGCCCGAGCCCTCACCGGCGGGCGGCGGCTGCGCGCCGTCGCCACCGGGCGCGGTCACGTCCACCACGCCCTTGCCGTAGCTGGAGTAACCCGACAGCTTCTTCGCGTACCCGGTGGCCGACACCCCGACCACACCGGCGAACTCGGCCGGCGCCTCATCGCAGTTCTCGTTCACCGGGTGCGGCTTGGCCGGGTCCTTGGTGGTGTTGGCCAGGTCGATCGCGCTGTTGCCGACCGCGGCCACGTTCAGCGCGCCGTTGCGCACCGAGTAGGAGATCGCCCGCCGGACCGCCTCGTGCCCGACCTTCTCGCCCGGCTTGTCCTTGCACCAGAACATCCACGGGTCCATGAACCAGCTGCTGTTGGTGACCTGGAAACCCTTGGCGCCGGACCACATGAACCCGCACACCGCGGACTCCGGGTAAATCATGCCCTCGTCGTTGACCACCTTCACCGAGGCCAGCCGCACACCCGGCGCGACGCCGGTGATGCCCTGACCGTCCTTGGCCGCGGCGATGGTGCCGGCCACGTGCGTGCCGTGCGAGGAGTTGCTCGGCATCCAGGCCGGCTTGTCCTGGACCGGGTGACCGGTGGTGCAGCCCGCGGACAGCGCCGGGTCCACCGCGGCCTTCAGGTCCGGGTGATCGGCGTCCACGCCGGAGTCGAGCACCCCGACCACCACCCGCCGGGAGCCGACGTTGATCTTGTTGGCCTCATCGGCCTTGATCTGGCGCATGTCCCAGGACCGCGGCGAGAGGTCCTCGGTCACACCCCGCGCGCTGACCTCGGCGGTCGGCGCGACCAGCCGGGAGGTCGCGGCCAGGGCCTTGGCGGCCTTCTCCGCGCTGTAGGCGCGTTCCAGGGTGAACCGGGACTCGAAGGTGGGATCGGCCGAGGCGGCCACCGCCACGCCGATCTCCCGGTAGTAGCTGTCGGTCTTGCCGCACTTGCGGCTGATCTCCCTGGTCGCCGCCCATTCCGGCGTGCCGGGGGTGAACAGCACGACGTGCCGGTAGGCGGTCCCGCTGGGGTCGCAGGGCGCCGCGGCCGGTTCGGCGGCGGCCGGGGCTGCCCCCAGCGCGCCGCCGATCAAGGCCGTCGCCGCCAGCGCGGTGCTCCATCGACGTGTTGCCGACACACTGCCTCCCCAACTAGGTGACACTTCCGGTGAAGGAACCTAGAAGGGTGAGGCGGTGCGGCACAGCGGCCGGATGGCTTAGCGCACCGCGCGCAGCGCGTTGACCTGCCCGGATCCGAAGAACGAGTTGTTCAGCTTCGAGCCGGTGCAGCGCTCGTCGCCACCAGGGCAGGCCTTCGGGTCGGCTTGCGCAGCCAGCAGGAACCGCAGGTGGGCGGCCGAGCGGAAGGGCAGCCCGGAGGCGATCAGCGCGGCCACCCCGGCGGCGTGCGGGGAGGCCATCGAGGTCCCGCACATCGACCCGTACTGGCCGTCCGGGATGGTGGACAGCGGGCAGCCGGGGCCCTGGCCGGGCGGCGGCTCGGTGAAGTCACCGCCGGGCGCGCTCACCGTGATCGCGCCGCGGCCGTAGTCGCTGAAGCTGGACAGCGAGCCGTCGAAGCCGGTCGAGGACACCGACACCACGCCGGGCAGGCCGCCGGGCAGCAGCTTGCACTTCTTGTCCACCGGGTGCTCGGCGGCCGGGTCGTGGGTCGGATCGGTCAGGTCCAGCGCGAAGTTGCCCGCGGCGGCCACCGTCAGCACCTCGGCGCGGTGGGCGTGGGCGAGGGCGCGGCGGATGGCCTCGAAACCGACCCGCTCACCCGGCTTGTCCTGGCACCAGAAGAAGAACGGGTCGGCGAACCAGCTGTTGTTGGTCAGGGTGAACTTCTTCGCCGCCGACCACATGAACCCGCACACCGCGGACTCCGGGTAGATCATGCCTTCGTCGTTGATCACCCGGACCGAGGCGATCCGCACGCCGGGCGCGATGCCGGTGATGCCCTTGCCGTCCTTGGCCGCGGCGATGGTGCCTGCCACGTGCGTGCCGTGCGCGGAGCCCAGCGGGGACCAGGCCGCGACCTCGTTGACCGGCTTGCCGGTCTCACAGCCCGCGGACAGCTTCGGGTCCAGCGCCTTGACCAGGTCCGGGTGCTTGGGGTCCACGCCGGAGTCGAGCACGCCGACCACCACGTCCCGCGAACCCGGGTTGATCTTGTTGGCCTGGTCCGCGCCGATCGCGCGCATGTCCCAGGACTGCCCGGACAGGTCCTCATCACCCGCGACGACGGCCTGCACCGACTCCAGTTTCGCGGTGTGACCGCGGCCCAGACCGGTCACCGCGTCCCTGGCCTTCTTCGCGCTGTAAGCCTTGTCCAGCCCGACGCGCCGGTCGAAGGACGGGTCCACCGAGGTGGCCACCGCGACGCCGATCTCCGGGTAGTAGTGGTCGAACTTCCCGCAGTTGCCGGTGATCTCCTGGCGCACCTCGCGTTCCCGCGTGTGCGGCCTGACCACCACCACGTACTGGTAGGACGTGCCCTCGGTGGCGCACGGCGCACCGGTCGGCGCTGCTCCCGCGGCCGGTGCGGCGCTGAGCAGCACCACCCCGGTCGTCATGGCCAGCGTCGCCGCCCCCAGGCGGCCGAGCTTCGACATCCGATCCTCCTCGCCAGCGTGGAAAACGGGCACAGTCGATCACGACAGCACCCGGTTTTCCCAGAGCCACGGGGAAATTCGAACCGTTCGGGGGTCAGTCCCGGACCGCGGCGAGCGCGTCCACCATGCCGTGGCCGTAGAAGCCGTTGTAGCCGGCGTAGCCATTGCAGGTGGCGTCCTGCGCGCCGTCGGAGTTCAGGTCGTAGTCGGCCGGGCAGTCCAGCGACACGGCCTGCTGACCGAGCAGCCGGGTGAGCTGGGCCGGGCTCGCCGAGCGGTAGCGGGAGGCCAGCAGCGCGGCCACCCCGGTCACGTGCGGGGTCGCCATCGAGGTGCCGCACAGGTAGCCGTAGCCGCCGTGCGGGACGGTGGAGAGCACGCAGCCGTTGTCCAGCCCCGGCGGGGTCTGCCGGTGATCGCCGCCGGGCGCGGTGAGCTGCGCCACACCCAAGCCGTAGGAGCTGTAACTGGCCTTGACCCCCTCGGCGCCGACCGAGGACACCGCGACCACCCCGCGTAACTCGGCGGGCAGCGCCTCGCACCGGTTGTCCACCCGGCCGCCGGGCAGCCCGAGCTTGGCCGCGGTCGCACCGGGATTGGCCAGGTCGACCGCGTCGTTGCCGACCGCGGCCACCGCGAGCACGCCGCGGCCGACCGCGTAGCGCACCGCGCGGCTGACCGCCTCGTGCACCACCCGCTGACCGGCCCGGTCCCGGCAGGTCAGCACCCACGGGTCGACCAGGAAGCTGTTGTTGACCACCCGCATGCCCTTGGCCGCGGCCCACATGAACCCGCAGACCACCGACTCGGGGTAGACGTAACCGTCGTCGTCGACCACCTTCACCGAGGCCAGCCGCACCCCGGGCGCCACGCCGGTGATCCCGCGACCGTCCTTGGCCGCGGCGATGGTGCCGGCCACGTGCGTGCCGTGCGGGGACTCGGTGGGCAGCCAGGCGCTCCGCCGCTGGTCGGCGCGGCCGGTGACACAGCCCGCCGAGGCGGCCGGGTCGACCGCGGCGGCCAGGTCCGGGTGCCCGGCGTCCACACCGGAGTCGAGCACGCCGACCAGCACGTCCCCGCTGCCCACGGTGACCTGGTTGGCCTGGTCGGCGCGGATCGCGGCCATGTCCCACTGCTCGTCGGTGCGGTCCGTGCCAGCCGGGCGCCGGTCAGGGGCGAGCCGGGGACCCGCGGGTCCGCGTCCTGCCGACTTCTTGCGCGCGGCCCTGATCTGGGCCTCCGCGCTGACCACCCGGTCCGCGCCGAGCCTGCTGACGAAGTCGGGATCGGCCGCACCGGCCACCGCGACGCCGATCTCCGGGTAGTACGCGGTGGTGGCACCACAGTTGGCCTTGACCTGCGACTCCGCCTCGGCCGCCGTCGTGCCGGCCGGGAAGAGCACCAGGTAGCGCAGGGGCAGCCCAGTCCGGCAGGGCGCGACCGACTCGCCGGTCCGCTCGGGCGCCTCGGGGTTGGCGCCAGCGGGCACGGCGAGCAGCCCTGCCCCGGTCAGCGCGGCCAGCAGGGTCGCGCCGATCCGGACACGGAAGGGCAGAGGCACGGGGGGACCTCCGTCATCGTGTACATCGGCTCGGTAATACGGACGTCTCGGGGTTGTCCGCGTACCGATTCCGCCCGGACGGTAGCCATGGTGGCCCGGCCAGACAAGCGTGTCGACCGGGTCATGCCGGTAGCCTCTTCGACCAGTCAGACCGGAACAGCCCGCCCGAGGAGCAGACCTGTCCACTCAGCACCAGCCCAATCCCTCCGCGTCCGCGGTGCAGAAACTGCGCCTGCGTTACGCCAAACGGGGCAGGCTGCGTTTCACCTCACACCGTGACGTCGCTCGCGCCTTCGAGCGCGCGTTGCGGCGGGCCGGGGTGCCGATGGCCTACTCGCAGGGCTTCAGCCCGCACCCGAAGGTCTCCTGGATCGGCGCCGCGCCGACCGGGGTGGCCAGCGAGGCGGAGTACGTGGAGATCCAGCTCGTGCACCGGGTCGACCCGGAGGTCCTGCGGGTCGAGCTGGACACGGCGCTGCCGCCGGGGCTGGACGTCCTGGAAGCGGTCGAGGCTGGTCCGGGCACCCTGCCGGAGCGGATCGAGGCCAGCCGGTGGCGGATCGAACTGCCGGGGGTGGACCCGGCCGAGCTGGCCAAGGCGGTCGAGGAGCTGCTGGCCAGGGAGGTCGTCGAGGTCGAACGACTGCTCAAGGACGGCCGCCGGATGATCGACGCCAGGGCGGCCGTGGTCGATCTCCGGGTGGATTCGGAAGTTGAGACGACAACCACCCATGTGGGTGATGGGCCGCAACCCGGCCTCCGGTGTGGGATACTCACAGCGGTCGTACGGCAGACAACACCTACCGTCCGGCCGGATGACGTGCTGAGCGCGCTCCGCGTCGTCGCCGATCTCGTGCCACCGGTACCCGCGAAAGCGAGCCGACTGGCTCAAGGACGGCTTGACGACAGTGGTGACCTCACTGATCCGCTCGCCCCTGACCGGGAGGCAACCCCGCCGGTGCTCGACGCACCGCGGTAGGTCGGTGGTAGACGGCGCAGAACGTCGTCAAATGACCTAACCGTCTGGCGCCCGGACCCATGTCCGGGGACACAGGGGGTTGTGGAGGATTCCTGCCGGGCTGCTCAAGCGGTGCGGCGGTGACTGGAACAGAAAGGCCCCTGCGCGGCCGCGTCCGAGTTGGACGCGCCCGGGGGCGGAGGAGCTGCATGTCGAACATGGAAAGCCCTGCCGGCAACACCGGCGGGGATAGCACCGCATCCGGGGAGCTGGCGAGCCTGCCCCCCAAGCTGCGGGTACACGCGCTGGCCAAGCTGCTCGGCGCCAGCTCTCGGGACGTCATGACGACGCTCGAGCAGCTCGGTGAGACCGTGCGCAGTGCGCAGTCCAGCATCAGCCGGGAGGTGGCCGAACGGGTCGCCGAGGCGTTGCTGCCTGCCGAGGACCAGGTGGATCTCGACGACACGACGCTGGACGCGCCGGTCGCCGAGGCCGAGCCGGAGCCAGTAGCGGCCCCGTTCGCACCGGTCTTCGCCGCACCGCAGCCGCTGTTCATGGCACCTTCCCAGCCTGCCCCGGCCCCGGCCCGCAAGCGCGCGCCGGAGCCGGTCGCCGCGCCGGTGGAGGAGCCGGAGGCCGAGGACGAGGACCAGCACGACGAGCACGCCGAGGGCGGTCTGGACGACGACGAGGACGCGGGCAACCGCCGCCGTCGCCGCCGGGGCCGTCGCGGGCGTGGCCGTGGTCGCGGCGCGGCCGAGGACGGCGAGGAGGGTGAGGACGGGTTCGACGAGACCGAGCAGTCCGCGCCCGCCGCCGAGGAGCCGGTCGCCGAGGACGATGACGAGGACGACGAGGCCGGGGGCACCCGCCGCCGTCGCCGGCGTCGCCGGCGCAAGGGCGGTGCGGACGACGAGTCCTCGCCGCGTGCTGACGACCCGCCGAACACCGTGGTGCACGTCCGCGAGGTGCGGGAGAACCGCCAGGACGCCCCGCCCGGACCGCTGTCCTCCGACGACGAGGTCCGCAGCGTCAAGGGCTCGACCCGCCTTGAGGCCAAGCGGCAGCGCCGCAGGGACGGCCGCGAGGCCGGTCGTCGCCGCGCGCCGATCCTGTCCGAGGCCGAGTTCCTCGCCCGCCGCGAGGCGGTGGACCGCAAGATGGTGGTCCGCGAGCGTGAGGACCGGATCCAGATCGCGGTGCTGGAGGACGGGGTGCTCGTGGAGCACTTCGTGACCTCCGCCGGCAGCGGCTCGCTGGTCGGCAACGTCTACCTCGGCCGGGTGCAGAACGTGCTGCCCAGCATGGAGGCCGCCTTCGTCGACATCGGCAAGGGCCGCAACGCGGTGCTCTACGCCGGTGAGGTCGACTGGGACGCCGCCGGGCTGGAGGGCAAGGCCCGCAAGATCGAGCAGGCACTGTCCACAGGCGACAGCGTGCTGGTCCAGGTCACCAAGGACCCGGTGGGGCACAAGGGCGCCCGGCTGACCACCCAGATCAGCCTGCCGGGCCGCTTCCTGGTCTACGTGCCCGGCGGCGGCGCCACCGGCATCAGCCGCAAGCTCCCGGACACCGAGCGCAAGCGCCTCAAGGACATCCTCAAGCGGATCGTGCCCGAGGACGCCGGCGTGATCATCCGGACCGCTTCGGAGGGCGTCAGCGAGGACGCCCTCGGCCGCGACGTCAGCAGGCTGCGCGCGCAGTGGGAGATCATCAAGGAGAAGGCGGACGTGCCCAAGGCACAGGCTCCGCAGCTGCTCTACGAGGAGCCGGACCTGCTGATCAAGGTCATCCGTGACCTGTTCACCGAGGACTTCTCCGGGTTGATCGTGCAGGGCGCCCAGGCAGGCGAGGTGATCGAGAACTACGTGCAGCACGTGGCTCCCGACCTGGCCTCCCGGATGCGCAAGCACGTCGGCGCCAACGACGTCTTCACCGAGCACCGGATCACCGAGCAGATCACCAAGGCGCTGGACCGCAAGGTCTGGCTGCCCTCCGGTGGTTACCTGGTCATCGACCGCACCGAGGCGATGACCGTGATCGACGTGAACACCGGCAAGTTCACCGGGTCGGGCGGCAATCTCGAGGAGACGGTCACCCGGAACAACCTGGAGGCGGCCGAGGAGATCGTCCGCCAGCTCCGGCTGCGGGACGTGGGCGGCATCATCGTGGTCGACTTCATCGACATGGTGCTGGAGTCCAACCGCGACCTGGTGCTGCGCAGGCTCACCGAGTGCCTCGGGCGCGACCGCACCCGGCACCAGGTGGCCGAGGTGACCTCGCTGGGCCTGGTGCAGATGACCCGCAAGCGGGTCGGCACCGGTCTGTTGGAGGCGTTCAGCGCCACCTGTGAGCACTGCCGCGGACGTGGCCTGGTGGTCTCCACCGAGCCGATGCACTCCCATGGCGGTGGCAACGGCGGGGCCAAGAACGGCAACGGCAAGAGCGGCAACGGCCAGAACGGCAATGGCAACGGGAACGGTTCCTCGGCGGGTGCTCCCGCCGCGGCTGCTGCGGGCTCGGGTTCGGGCTCGGCAGGCAAGGAGGGCCGCCGGTCCCGCCAGCGCAACCGCGGTGGCGGCCAGGAGCAGCCCGCTGCCGAGGCGGCGACCGAGGTCGCGCAGGCCGAGCCGGTCGAGATCGCCGCGCCCGAGCAGATCCCGGCCGAGACCGCGCCGGTGACCGTCCAGGCCGAGGCGGTCACGCCCGAGCAGCCCGCCACCGGGCGGACCAGGGTGCGGCGCTCGCGGGCCCAGGCCGCGCCGGAGCCCGTCGAGCAGCCCGTGGCGGCCGAACAGCCCGCCGCGCTCACGCCCGAGCCCGTGGCGGCCGAGCCGGCCGGTGCGGCGCTCAACGGCCACGGTGGCCAGCACGAGGAGGAGCGGGAGCCGGCGACGGTCCCCGCGGCCGCCCGCAGGCGCCAGCCGCGCCGGGCCGTCCGTCGGGCCGCAGGCCCGCCGGTGGCCGGTATCAAAGAAGGCTGACAAGCGAGAACGTGCTGGGCGCCACCCCGGTTTGACCCAGTTGACGGCGGGGCCGTAACCTGATGTACGGCCCGCCGTCAGGCGGGCTGAATCATGGCCTTCGGTCATGAAGCGCAGCCCGCCCAGGTGCAACACCCAGGGCGTAAGGCGCGCCCGATCAGTCAGGATCAGGACCTACGGGTCCGGTGCTGACTGCGAGGAAATACCGACACCGAGTAGCAGGAGACTTCCGGACCTATGTACGCGATTGTCAAGACCGGCGGCAAGCAGTACAAGGTGGCTGTCGGCGACGTCGTCGAGGTCGAGAAGCTGACCGGCGAGCCGGGCGCTGAGGTCTCGTTCCCCGCGCTGCTCGTCGTGGACGGCAACGACGTCATCACCGACGCGAACGCCCTGGGCAAGATCGCCGTGACCGGCAAGGTCGTGGAGCACTCCAAGGGCCCCAAGATCCGCATTCACAAGTTCAAGAACAAGACCGGCTACCACAAGCGCCAGGGTCACCGCCAGCGGCTGACCAAGGTCGAGGTCACCGGCATCGCGAAGTAAGGGATCTGACTAGCCATGGCACATAAAAAGGGCGCATCCAGCTCCCGTAACGGCCGCGATTCCAACCCCCAGTACCTGGGTGTGAAGCGTTTCGGTGGCCAGGTCGTCAAGGCCGGGGAGATCCTGATCCGTCAGCGCGGCACGAAGTTCCACCCCGGTGTGGACGTCGGCCGCGGCAAGGACGACACGCTGTTCGCGCTGTCCGCCGGTGCGGTGAAGTTCGGCATCAAGCGTGGCCGCAAGACCGTGAACATCGTCCCGGTCGAGGCCTGAGGCTTCGTCTCGAGACACTGCACGACCTTGGCGAGGGGCGCGGCCGGAGGAATATCCGGCCCGCCCCTCGCGTCGTGTATTCGCAGAGTGAAAATGTTGGAGGAGCAGTGTCTCGGTTCGTCGACCGCGTTGTGATCAACGCGGCGGCCGGCAACGGCGGCAACGGGTGTGCCTCGGTGCACCGGGAGAAGTTCAAGCCGCTCGGCGGACCGGACGGTGGCAACGGCGGCCGTGGTGGCGACGTCGTGCTGGTGGTGGACGGCAACGTGCACACGCTGCTGGACTTCCACTTCCGCCCCAACGCCCGCGCGGGCAACGGCAAGTTCGGCAAGGGCTCGCACCAGGACGGCGCGGTCGGCGAGGACCTGGAACTGCGCGTCCCGGACGGCACCGTGGTGCTGGGCGAGGACGGCGAGGTGATCGCGGACCTGGTCGGCGAGGGCACCCGGCTGATCGCGGCCCAGGGCGGCCGCGGCGGGCTGGGCAACGCCTCCCTGGCCAGCCGGGCCCGCAAGGCGCCAGGGTTCGCGCTGCTGGGCGAGCCCGGTGAGACGCGCAGCCTGGTGCTGGAACTCAAGTCGGTGGCCGACGCCGGTCTGGTGGGCTTCCCCTCGGCGGGCAAGTCCTCGCTGATCGCGGTGATGTCCGCGGCCCGGCCCAAGATCGCCGACTACCCGTTCACCACGCTGGTGCCCAACCTGGGCGTGGTCACCGCTGGCGAGATCGTCTACACCGTGGCCGACGTGCCCGGCCTGATCCCCGGCGCCAGTGAGGGCCGTGGCCTCGGCCTGGACTTCCTGCGGCACATCGAGCGCTGCGCGGTGCTGGTGCACGTGGTGGACTGCGCCACCTTCGAGCCCGGCCGCGATCCGGTGTCCGATGTGGACGCGCTGGAGCTGGAGCTGGCCCGCTACACCCCGTCACTGGGCACCAAGCTTGAGGACCGGCCGCGGATCGTGGTGCTGAACAAGATCGACGTGCCGGACGCCCGCGAGCTGGCCGAGATGGTCACCGCGGAGTTCGAGTCCCGTGGGCTGAAGGTGTTCCCGGTCTCCACCGCCACCCGAGAGGGCCTGCGTGAGCTGAGCTACGCGCTGGCTGCCGAGGTCGAGGCGTACCGGGCCGCCCAGCCCAAGCAGGAGGCCACCCGGATCGTGCTGCGGCCCAGGGCGGTCGACGAGCAGGACTTCACCGTGGTGGCGGACCCGGAGCGGGAGGGCGGGTTCATCGTGCGCGGCGAGCGGCCCGAGCGCTGGGTGCGTCAGACCAACTTCGACAACAACGAGGCCATCGGCTACCTCGCGGACCGGCTGAACCGGCTGGGCGTCGAGGTGACCATCGCCAGGATGGGCGCGGTGCCGGGCTGCCCGGTCACCATCGGCGACATGACCTTCGACTGGGAGCCCTCCACCCCGGCTGGTGTGGCCGCGATGGGCCCGACCAGCGGCCGCGGCACGGACACCCGGCTGGAGCCCAACGACCGGATCGGCGCGTCCGAGCGCAAGCACGCCAAGCGGGTGCGGCGCGGGCTGGTCGAGGTCGAGGACTTCGGCGACGAGGAAACCAAGAACGACAAGGAGTGACCACCCCGGTGGCAACGCTGTCGCAGGCGCGGAGCCGGATCGCCGCCGCCCGGCGGATCGTGGTGAAGGTGGGCTCGTCCTCGCTGACCACGGCCGCGGGCGGACTGGACCCGGCGCGGCTGGACGCCCTGGTGGACGCGCTGGCCGCGCGCAGGCACGCGGGCAGTCAGGTGGTGCTGGTCTCCTCCGGCGCGATCGCCGCGGGACTGGCGCCGCTGAACCTGCGGCGGCGGCCCCGGGACCTGGCCAGCCAGCAGGCCGCGGCCAGCGTCGGCCAGCTCCAGCTCGCGCACGCCTACACCGCTTCCTTCGCCCGCTTCGACCTGGTGGTCGGGCAGGTGCTGCTGACCGCGGACGATGTGGTGCGGCGGGCGCACTACCGCAACGCGCAGCGCACCTTCGACCGGTTGCTGGCCCTGGGCGCGGTGCCGGTGGTGAACGAGAACGACACGGTGGCCACCGACGAGATCCGCTTCGGTGACAACGACCGGCTGGCCGCCCTGGTGGCGCACCTGGTCGGCGCCGACGCGCTGGTCTTACTATCCGATGTGGACGGTGTGTACGACCGGAATCCCCAGGAGCCGGGCGCGAAACTCATCGCCGAGGTCGGTGACTCCGCCGATATGGACGATGTCGACGTGACCGCGGCGGGTTCGGGGCTGGGCACCGGCGGCATGGCCTCCAAGCTGGCCGCCGCCCGGCTGGCCTCGGCCGCGGGCATCCCGGTGCTGCTGACCGCCGCCGCCGACGCGGCAGCCGCGCTCGGTCCGGCCGAGGTGGGCACCGCGTTCGCGGTCACCGGTCCCCGGCTGTCCGCACGCCGGTTCTGGCTCGGGCACGCCGCGGGCGCGGCCGGCCGCTTGCACCTGGACGACGGCGCGGTGGCCGCGGTGGTCGGCAGGCGCCGGTCGTTGCTGGCCGCCGGGATCACCGGCGTGGACGGCGATTTCGAGGCCGGGGACGTGGTGGAGCTGCTCGACCTGCGCGGTCAGGTGGTGGCCAGGGGCGTGGCCGGGTTCGACGCGGTCGAGTTGCCAGGGCTGATCGGCCGGTCCAGCCACGAACTGCCGGCCGAACAGCGTCGCGAGGTCGTGCACGCCGACGATCTGGTGCCGTTCTAGCCTTGGATGTGCCGCACGATCCGGGTCAGCTGCTCGGCGTAGCGTGCGGTGAACTCCGGGGAGGACGGGTCCTCGCCGCTGATCATCTGGGCCACCCTGGGCAGGGTGAGGCTGGCGCTGGCGGCCGCCATCAGGGCCAGTAGCAGGCAGTCCGGATCCACATCGGCCGGAATCTCGCCTTCCTCCTGGCGGCGGCGCATCTCGGCGACCCTGGCCTGGAAGAACTCGCGCTGGTTCGGATCGTCCGGGAAGTCCTCGGACAGGTTCTCCCACACCATGATCCGGCCGTAGTCGCGGTTGCGCGCGCTGTGCCGGACGAACCCGGCGGCGACCTCGGCCAGTGGCAGGCCCGGGGCGGCCAGCGGCCTGCTCTCGGTGTCCCAGCTCCGGTTGACCTCCAGGTAGAGGCCCTCCTTGCCGCCGAAGTAGTAGGAGATCAGCTGCTTGTTCACCCCGGCGCGGTCGGCGATCTCGCTGACCCTGGCGGCGGCGTAGCCCTTCGCGGCGAACTCGGTGACGGCCGCGGCCACGATCTTCGCCTTGGTGCGCTCGGCGTCGCGTTGCCGCTCACCCGCCGCCGGGGAGCGGCGTGACCTGCGCTGGGGCTGCTGCGGATCTGCCACCCGGCCACGGTATCCGATCGACTCGGCGAACTTAGTCACCCACTCAGTTGACTTAATCATCCAACTGGTTGATTATCGGACGCAGTGGAGTCGACGAGCGGGGAGTGGGTCATGGCGTTTCGAGTGGCGGTGGTCGGCGGCGGGACCGGCGGGTTGTGTCTGGCCCAGAGCCTGCACCGGGCCGGGGTGGAGGTGGCGGTGTACGAGCGGTCGCCCTCGCGCACCGAACGGCTGCAGGGCTACCGGGTGCACATCCACCCGGAGGGCGCGCGGGCGCTGCACGGCTGCCTGCCGCCGGAGATCTGGCGGACGTTCCTGGACACCGCGGGCCGCGACGGCGGCGGCTTCGGTTTCCTCAGCCAGGGGCTGGAACCGTTGCTGTTGCTGGATGGTCCGGCCGAACCGCCCGCGCCGTGGGACGCGCACCACTCGGTCAGCCGGATCACCCTGCACCAGGTGCTCTCCGCCGGACTGGACGGGATCGTCCGGCACGGCAAGGTGTTCGAGCGTTACGAGCGCGCGCCGGACGGGGAGATCACCTGCCACTTCGCCGACGGCGGCACCGCCACCGCCGATCTGCTGGTGGGCGCGGACGGCGGGAACTCCCGGGTGCGCCGCCAGTTCCTGCCGCACGCCCAGCGGGTGGACACCGGCGTGCGCGGCGTCGTGGGCAAACTGCCGCTGACCCCGGAGAACCGGGCCTGGCTGCCGGATCTCCTGCTCGCCGGGCCCAAACTGGTGACCGCGGCCAAGGATCACGGCATGTTCCTCGCGCCGCACGAACTCGACGGCGACCGGGCCGTCGGCATCGGTGGCAACGACGAGACCTACGCGGTGGACACGGCGCTGTTCGACAACACCAGCAGCTACCTGATGTGGGCCTTGGCCACCAAGGAAGCCGGGCTGGCGCAACTGGATCCCGCCGGGCTGCGCGCGCGGGCGGGCGAGCTGATCCGCGACTGGCACCCGCTGCTGCGGCGGCTGGTCACCGAGACCGACCCGGCGGTGGTGTCCCTGATGACGATCCGCACCTCGGTGCCGGTGGATCCCTGGCCCAGCACCAACATCACCCTGCTCGGCGACGCCATCCACAGCATGACGCCGTTCCGCGGCATCGGCGCCAACATCGCGCTGCGCGACGCGCACGTGCTGGGCCACAACCTGATCGCCGCGCACCGGGGCGAACGCGGGCTGCTGGACGCGGTCGGCGACTACGAGCGGCAGATGCGCGACTACGGCTTCCAGGCCGTGCGTGACTCACTGCGCGCGGCGGGCCAGTTCGTCTCCGGCAACCGGTTCGGCCGCCTGGTGTTCCGCACCGCGCTGCGCACCGCGGCCGCCGTGCCGCCGCTCAAACGCCTGCTCGCACGCTGATCAGCTGGTGCTGGCCAGCACGAACGGCAGCACTCCCTTCGCGCCCGCGCGGCGCACCAGCCGGGCCGCCACCGTCATGGTCCAGCCGGAGTCGGTGAAATCGTCGATCAGCAGCACCGGACCGTCCACAGTGGACAGATTGGCGACCAGGTCATCGGGCAGCCGCAGCGCGGCGGTGAGTCCGGCCACCCGGTGCGCGCTGTTCGCGCCGGAGCGGCGTACCCCGGCGTCCACCGCGACCCGGCCCAGCAACGGCAGCCTGCCGATGGCGGCCAGGCGTTTGGTCAGGCTGGCCACCAGCTGCGGGCGGCTGCGGGACTCGATCGCGACCACCCCGACCGGGCGGGCCGACCAGTGGTTCTTCCAGTCGGCCAGCACCGTGACGCAGGCGTTGAACACCTCGTCGCTGATCGGCTCGTCCGGCGCGCCCGCGGCGAACATGCCGCGCAGCCGGTTGCCCCAGCCGATGTCGGTGAGCCTGCCCAGCGCCCGCCCGGTCTCCGCGGACTCCTCGCCGGGGATCCGCCCGCTCAGCTCGATGCCCATGGTCGGCATGCCGGTCGGCCACTGCTTGCGCGGGGCCAGTTCGACCCCGGGCCGCCGCAGCCGGGCGCCCGCTTCGGCCACCGCCTCGGCGGGCACCTCGGCGGACCAGTTCTGCCCGGTGCAGTTGTCGCACCGGCCGCAGGGCGCGGCGCCAGGGTCGTCGAGCTGGCGGAGCAGGAACTCCATCCGGCAGCCGGTGGTCGACTGGTAGTCCAGCATCGCCTGCTGTTCGGCGTCCCTGGCCTTGGCCACCCTGGCGTACCGGTCGGCCTCGTAGGTCCAGTCCTCGCCGGTGGCCTCCCAGCCACCGCGCACCCGGCGCACCGCGCCGTCCACGTCGAGCACCTTGAGCACGACCTCCAGGCGACCACGGCTCAGCTCCACCCGTGGCTCCAGGGCCGCGGTGGACATCGCGCCGCTGGCGCCGCGCAGCGTGTCCAGGAGCTGGCGCACCACGGTCTCCGGTGGGAAGGCCAGCGAGGCGAAGTAGTTCCAGATGTCGCGATCCTCGGCGCCCGGCAACAGGATCACCTCGGCCCGCCGCACACCACGGCCGGCCCGGCCGATCTGCTGGTAGTAGGCGATCGGCGACTGCGGCGCGCCCAGGTGCACCACGAACCCGAGGTCCGGCTTGTCAAAACCCATGCCCAGCGCGGAGGTGGCGACCAGGGCCTTGACCTTGTTGCCCAGCAGGTCCTCCTCGGCCTGCTGCCGCTCGGCCGGATCGGTCTGGCCGGAGTAGGCGGCCACGGTGTGCCCGTGCTCGCGCAGGAAGGCGGACACCTCGGCCGCGGCGGCCACGGTGAGGGTGTAGACGATGCCCGAACCGGGCAGCTCGTGCAGGGTCTTGGCCAGCCAGGCCAGCCGCTGCGCCGCGTTGGGCTGGCGGACCACGGCCAGCCGCAGGCTCTCCCGGTCCAGCGGGCCGCGCAGCACCAGGGCCTGCTGGTCGCCGAGGCCGAGCTGTTCGGCGACGTCGTGCACCACCCGGTCGTTGGCGGTGGCGGTGGTGGCCAGCACCGGGATGTCCGCGGGCAGCTCGCCGATGAGCGTGCGCAGCCTGCGGTAGTCCGGCCGGAAGTCGTGGCCCCAGTCGGAGATGCAGTGCGCCTCGTCGACCACCAGCAAACCGGTGTCCTGCACCAGTTCCGGTAGCACCGAGTCGCGGAAGTCCGGATTGTTCAGCCGTTCGGGGCTCACCAGCAGCACGTCGACCTCGCCCATGGCGACGGCCTCCTGCACGGTCTCCCACTCCTGCGCGTTGGCCGAGTTGATGGTGGCCGCCTGCACCCCGGCCTTCGCCGCCGCGGCGACCTGGTTGCGCATCAGCGCCAGCAGCGGCGAGACGATCACCGTGGGGCCCTCGCCGAGTTCCCGCAGCAACGCGGTGGCCACGAAGTACACCGCCGACTTGCCCCACCCGGTGCGCTGCACCACCAGCGTGCGCCTGCGGTCGACCACGAGCGCGCGGATCGCCGCCCACTGGTCCTCGCGCAGCCGGGCCTCCGGGCCCGCCAGTGCTCGAAGGCGTTCCTCGGCCAGTTCGCGCAAGACCTGTTCGTCCACGGCCCCCACCATGCCGCATGCCCCCGACAGCCTCTCGGCGGCCCCGTGAACTCGGTTGATGCCGCCCCGTAGGCTTGACCGGTGAGCAGCATCACCGAGCAGGAAGTCGTGCCGGCCACCGACGAGCTGCGCGAGCAGGTGCTAGGCGCCGCCCGCAGGGCCAGGGCCGCCGCGGGCGCGCTCGCCGTGGCCACCCGCGCGGTCAAGGACGCCACCCTGCACGCCATGGCCGAGGCCCTGACCACCCGCGCCGGGGAGGTGCTCGCCGCCAACGCCGCCGATCTCGACGCGGGCCGGGCGGCGGGACTCACCCAGGCGCTGCTGGACCGCCTCGCCCTCACCCCGGCCCGGATCGGGGACATCGCGGACGGCCTGCGCACCGTGGCCGGGCTGCCGGACCCGATCGGCGAGGTGCTGCGTGGCGGCATCCTGGCCAACGGCCTGGAAACCCGCCAGGTCCGGGTGCCACTGGGCGTGCTCGGCATGGTCTACGAGGCCCGCCCGAACGTCACCGTGGACGCCGCCGGACTCGCGCTGAAATCCGGCAACGCCGTGCTGCTGCGCGGATCCTCCACCGCCGAGCGCTCCAACACCGCCCTGGTCGCCATCCTGCGCGACGCGCTGACCGGGCAGGACCTGCCCGCCGACGCGGTGCAGCTGCTGCCCTGCCACGACCGCGCCTCGGTGCGGCACCTGATCACCGCGCGTGGCCTGGTCGACGTGGTCATCCCGCGCGGCGGCGCCGGACTGATCTCCGCGGTGGTCACCGAGGCCACCGTGCCCACCCTGGAGACCGGGGTCGGCAACTGCCACGTCTACGTCGACGCCGCCGCGGACGCGGACATGGCCACCCGGATCGTGCTCAACGCCAAGACCCGCCGGGTCAGCGTGTGCAACGCGGCCGAATCGCTGCTGGTGCACAGCGCGATCGCGGACACGCTGGTGCCGCAGCTGGCCAGGGAGTTGTCCACGAACGGGGTCACCCTGCACGCCGACGAGCGCTTCGCCGCGCTGGCCGGGGTCCCGACGGTGCCCGCGACCGAGCAGGATTGGGACACCGAGTTCCTCAGCCTGGACCTCGCGGCCAAGGTGGTCGACTCCCTGGCGGAGGCCATCGCGCACATCAACGAGCACGGGTCCGGGCACACCGAGGCCATCGTCACCGGCGACGTGCGCGCGGCCAGGGAGTTCACCGCCAGGGTGGACGCGGCCGCGGTGATGGTCAACGCCTCCACCGCCTTCACCGACGGCGCCGAGCTGGGCATGGGCGCGGAGATCGGCATCTCCACCCAGAAGCTGCACGCCCGCGGCCCGATGGGGCTGGCCGAGCTGACCTCCTCGAAGTGGGTGGTCTGGGGCGACGGGCACGTGCGCGGCGTGTCCTGACCTTCCGAACAGGATTGATTGCACCTTTTTTGCAGCTCGGTCACTCAGAATGTCCGGGTGACCGAGCCCGCGAAGCCACGCCGCCGTGATGCCGCCGCGACCCGCGCCGCGCTGTTGACCGCCGGCGCCGAGCTGTTCGCCGAACGCGGGTTCGAGCGCACCACGGTCCGCGATATCGCCGCACTGGCCGGGGCGAACCAGGCGCTGTTGTTCCGCTACTTCGGTTCGAAGGAAGAGTTGTTCCGTGAAGTAGTCGCCGGGAGTTCGCGGGAACTGCTGGCCGGACCGGCCAAGGACATCCCGGTCCGGATGCTGCGCCAGCTCCTGGACAAGGAGGTCGACGCCGAGGCGCGGGCCTTCACCGCGTTGCTCCGTTCGGCCGGTCACGACGAGGCCGCCGCGTTCCTGCGCCGGGAGGTCGGGGACAGGTACCTCTCCGCGCTGTCCGGGCTGACAGAGGGCCCGGACGCGGAGTTGCGGGCCGCCCTGGTGCTGTCCTGGCTGATGGGTATCGGCCTGGCCCGTTCGGTGCTCCAGTCGGACCAGTTCGCCGCCGCCGATCCGGCGGTGGTCGAGCGCTATGTCCGGCTCGGCGTGGCCGCGCTGCTGGAGAAAACCGCCGACTGAGCCGCGCGTATACCACCAGAACCGGCCAGTGGGCAGGCATAACGGGAACTCCGAACCGGTCGGATGTCTGCATTGACCAGCCAGTCAGCCGATACCTAACTTCCAGCCATGGCACGGACTTACCCATTCGGGGAAACCGTTCGACTGGATCTTCATCCGATGTATGCCCGGCTCCAGGAGGAGGAGCCGATGAGCCGCATCCGGCTGCCCTTCGGCGGCCGGGACGGTCAGCCCGCCGAGGCCTGGCTGGCCACCCGGCACGCCGATGTGCGGCAGGTGCTCGGCGACCACCGGTTCAGCATGGCGCGGGCCATGGATCCGGCGACCCCTCGGGTCGAGCCGCTGCCGCTGCGCCCCGGCCCGCTGCTGACCATGGATCCGCCAGAGCACACCAGGATCCGGCGGCTGGTGGCCAAGGAGTTCACCATGCGCCGGGTGGAGAAACTCCGCCCGCACACGGAAAAACACGTGGCGCAGTTCCTGGACGCGATGGCCGCGCACGGACAGCCGGCCGACCTGGTGCAGCACCTGTCGCTGCCGCTGCCGATCACCATGATCTGCGAGCTGCTCGGGGTGCCGTACACCGAACGGCACCGCTTCCGCACCTTCTCCGACGTGCTCACCGCGACCACCGCGCACACCCCGGCGGAGATCAACCACGCCTGGGGCGAGCTGGAGGGCTACCTCGGCGAGCTGATCGCCCAGCGCCGGGCCGACCCCACCGACGACCTGCTGGGCGCGCTGGTGCTGGCCCGGGACGAGGGCGACCGGCTCACCGAGGACGAGCTGGTCCGGGTCGGGCTCAACCTGCTCATCGCCGGGCACGAGACCACCGCCAGTCAGATCGGCAACTTCAGCTACACCCTGCTGTCCCAGCGCGAGCTGTACGAACAGCTGGTCGCCGATCCGGCGCTGGTGCCCACCGCGGTGGAGGAGCTGCTGCGGGTCATCCCGCTGCGGTCGGTGGGCAGCTTCCCGCGGGTGGCCAAGGCGGACATCGAGGTGGGCGGGGTGCTGGTGCGCGCGGGCGAGGCGGTGCTGATCAACGTGGGTCAGGCCAACCGCGATCCGCGCGTGTTCGAGCACCCGGAGCTGCGCGACCTCTCCCGGGAGCACAACCCGCACCTGGCCTTCGGGCACGGGGTGCACCACTGCCTGGGCGCGCTGCTGGCCCGGATGGAACTTCAGCTCGTGCTCGCCGCCCTGGTCAGCCGGTTCCCCGGCCTGCGCCTGGCGGTGCCTGCCACGGAGATCCCGTGGAAGCCCGGACTGCTGGCCCGGCAGCCGCTGTCGCTGCCGGTGGCCTGGTGAGGAGGGGGACATGACCGTGGAACCGCAGACCTGCCCCGCTTACCCGTTCGGGGAGGCGGTCAAGCTCGACCTGTACCCGGAATACGCTGTGCTGCAACGGGATGAGCCGGTGGCCAAGGTGCGCCTGCCCTATGGCGGGCGGGACGGCGAACCGGCCGAGGCCTGGCTGGTGACCGGGTACGCCGAGGTCAAACAGGTCCTGGTGGACCTGCGTTTCAGCGGGGACGCGGCCACCGCGCCGGACACCCCTCGGGTCACCCCGTGGCCGTTGCGGCGCGGCATGATGCTGACCATGGACCCGCCGGAGCACACCCGGCTGCGGCGGCTGGTGGCCAAGGAGTTCACCATGCGCCGGGTGGAGAAACTCCGCCCGGACACCGAGCGGATCGTGCGCGGACTGCTCGACGACATGGTCGCGCACGGCTCGCCCGCGGACTTCGTGCGGCACGTGGCACTGCCGCTGCCGATCACGGTGATCTCGCACCTGCTCGGCGTGCCCAAGGAAGACGAGCACCACTTCCGGGCCTTCACCGAGGTGATGGGCGCGACCACCAAGTACACCGCGGCGCAGGTCAACCAGGCCCGCGACCAGCTGGAGGACTACCTGCGGGCGCTGATCGAACGGCGGCGCGCCGAACCCAGCGACGACCTGCTGGGCGCGCTGGTGCAGGCCAGGGACGAGGAGGACCGGCTCAGTGAGGAGGAGCTGGTCCGGGTCGGGGTGAACCTGCTGATCGCCGGGTATGAGACCACCGCGAGCCAGATCGCCAACTTCGCCTACGTGCTGCTGCGGCGGCCGGAGCTGTTCGCTCAGCTGCGGGACGACCTGGACCTGGTGCCCAGCGCGGTGGAGGAGTTGCTGCGGGCCACCCCGTTGCGCACCTCGGGCAGCTTCCCCCGGGTGGCCACCGAGGACGTGCGGATCGGCGAGGTGCTGATCCGCGCGGGCGAGACCGTGCTCATCCAGCTCGCGGTGGCCAACCGGGATCCGAAGGTCTTCACCGACCCCGATGTGGTGAAACTGGACCGCGAGCACAACCCGCACCTGGGCTTCGGGCACGGCGTGCACCACTGCCTTGGCGCGCTGCTGGCCAAGATGGAGTTGCGCCTGGTGCTGCGGCACCTGGCGGAGCGCTTTCCGGACCTGCGGCTCGCCGTCCCCGTCGAAGCGATACCGTGGAAGGCCGGGCTGCTCGCACGCGGCCCGTTGTCCCTGCCGATCGCCTGGTGACGGGAGCACGTGGTGAGCACTGATCGTTGGCACGTCGAGGTTTCGCACGACTGCATCGGGTCCGGGATGTGCGCGGGCGCGGCGCCCGAGTTCTTCCGGCTGGTCGACGGCTACGCCGAACCGGTCCACACCGAGATCGACCCGGCCGAGGTCGTGACCGACGCGGCCGACCAGTGCCCGGCCGAGGCGATCTCGGTGGTCGACGTGGCCTCCGGCAAGACGCTGGCACCGGTCGACTAGCTCGGGGAACCGGGTCAGACCCGGACCAGCACCTGGTCCATGGTCTTGCGCACCAGGTCGGGTACCTGCGCCTGCTTGGCCGGGTACCCGACCGGGATCACCGCGAACGCCTTCTCGTTGCGCGGCCGCCCGAGCACCTCGCCGAGGAAACGCATCGGGCTGGGAGTGTGGGTGAGCGCGGCGAGCCCGGACAGGTGCAGGGCGGTCAGCAGCATGCCGACCGCGATGCCCACTGACTCGTCGCCGTAGTAGTGCTTGTAGGAGCTGCCGTCCTCCCGCAGCCCGAAGCGCTGCTGGAACACCACGATCAGGTAAGGCGCGTCGGTCAGGTGCGGCTTGTGCGCGTCCGTGCCCAGCGGGCGCAACGCGGAGAGCCACTCCTCACCCAGCCTGCCGTCGTAGGAGACCTGTTCCTCGGCCTCCGCGGCCGCCCGGATGCGCGCTCGCACCTCGGGGTCCTCCACCAGCACGAAGGTCCACGGCTGCTGGTGCGCGCCCGAGGGCGCGGTGTTGGCCACCGCGATCGCGTTGAGCACCAGCTCCTCGGGCACCGGGTCGGGGGCGAAGCTGCGCACCGTGCGCCGCTGGTCCATCCGGGCGCGCAGCTCGGCGGAGATCCGCAACGCCTCCTGGTCCGGGATCCGCGCGGGGGAGTACGGAACCGGTTGGTAGGGCTCGCCGTGCAACGGGGTCCATGTCCTCATGGCGGACAGTATTGTCCCGGCCTTCGGACGTAAGCAGGGCCGAACGAGTGAACGGGAAACTTCGGCGAAATCTGCGTCACATGTCACCCGATCGAGCGTCCCGGTGCTGCGGGCTCCCGCGGGGGAGCAGCCCGCGAACCCGGCGGCCGGGACCCCCAGCCACCGCCGCCGGTTCGCGCGGAGGACCGCCGGTCGGGGAGAGCGACCGGCGGGCCTCCTGCGGACGGCGTGTGGCCCGGCTCTCCCGATCTGCCTTTTGTCACCCGCGCCAACTACGCTGACCTGTTATGTCCGGGCGTCGACTTGGCGTGATGGGCGGCACCTTCGATCCCGTGCATCACGGGCACCTGGTGGCCGCCAGTGAGGTGCAGGCGCGGTTCGACCTGGACGAAGTGATCTTCGTGCCGACCGGGCGGCCGTGGCAGAAGGAACACCACGTGGTCTCCTCGCCGGAGGACCGCTACCTGATGACGGTGATCGCCACCGCGTCCAACCCCCGGTTCTCGGTGAGCCGGGTCGACGTGGATCGCACCGGTCCCACCTACACCATCGACACCCTGTCTGACCTGCACAGACAGCATCCGAACGATCAGCTGTTCTTCATCACCGGGGCGGATGCGCTGGAGCAGATCCTGGGCTGGTGGCGGGCGGACGAGCTGTTCGAGCTGGCCCACTTCGTCGGTGTCACCCGGCCGGGCTACCAGCTCGACGACGACCACCTGCCGCGCGGCGCGGTCAGTCTGGTGGACGTGCCCGCGATGGCGATCTCCTCCACCGACTGCCGGGAACGCGTGGCCAAGGGCATGCCGGTCTGGTACCTCGTGCCCGATGGTGTGGTGCAGTACATCTCCAAGCGGAACCTCTACCGCGATCCGGCGCCCTGACCGCCCGGTACCCTGAGTGACCTGTGCGGACCCCCGAAGGTCGCACGGGGAGGAGCAACGTGTCAGCGACCGAGGAGTCCCGCCGGCTGGCCCATGTCGCCGCACTCGCGGCGGCCGACAAGAAGGCCCACGACATCGTGGTGCTGGACGTGTCGACCCAGCTGGTGATCACCGACGTCTTCGTGATCGCCTCAGCGCCCAACGAGCGCCAGGTACAGGCGATCGTGGACAGCGTCGAGGAGAAGATGCGCGAGGCCGGCAGCAAGCCGGTGCGGAGGGAAGGCGCCCGCGAGGGACGCTGGGTGCTGCTGGACTTCGTGGACCTCGTGGTGCACATCCAGCACACCGAGGAGCGCTCGTTCTACGGCCTGGAACGGCTGTGGAAGGACTGCCCGCGGATCGAGTTCGAGGACGTGGTGGTGCACCAGCCCGAGGACGAGGACGTCCAGGCGTGACCCTGTCCCGGCTGATTCTGTGGCGGCACGGTCAGACCGGCCACAACGCCTCCGGCCGGCTGCAGGGCCAGCTCGACGTCGAGTTGAACGACATCGGACTGGACCAGGCCCGGCGGGCCGCCCCCCTGGTGGCGGCGCTGGAACCCGATCTGCTGGTCACCTCTGACTTACGCCGCGCGGCGGACACCGCGGCCGCGTTCACCGCGGTCACCGGGATGGCGCCACGGGTGGACAAGCGGCTGCGGGAGACCGACGTCGGCCAGTGGATGGGCATGTCCGGCGCGGAGGTCGAGGACGGCTGGCCGGGCGCGCTGGCGAACTGGCGGGCCGACCCGGCCTTCGCCCCACCCGGCGGCGAGACCCGGCTGGAAGTGGCCGCGCGCGCGGTCGAGGTGGTCTCCGAACTGGACCTCGCCCAGGACGGCACCGCCCTGCTGTGCGCGCACGGAGGTCTCATCACCGGCCTGATCGGGCGGTTGCTGGGGCTGCCGGTGGAGCTGTGGCCGTCGCTGGGCGGTCTGCACAACTGCCACTGGACGGTGCTGGCCAGGCGGGCCGACGACGTCAGGTGGCGGTTGCTCAGCCACAACGTGGGGGCGACTGGTTGAGCCGGGGACGCCTGCTCGTCCTCGGCGACTCGCTGGCCTTCCACGGCCCGGAGTACGCCCTGCCCGCCGACGATCCCCGGCTGTGGCCCAACA
This sequence comes from Crossiella sp. CA198, assembly GCF_052078295.1. NCBI lineage: Bacteria > Bacillati > Actinomycetota > Actinomycetes > Pseudonocardiales > Pseudonocardiaceae > Crossiella > Crossiella sp. CA198. Next base: position 293,829 of record NZ_JBQJIM010000002.1, on the reverse strand, counting down.
TCGCCGCGGCCGGGCTGGACCGCGAGGCCGAACTGGTCGCCGGGTTCGGCTGGACCGCCCGGCACGGCTGGTGGGCCCTCACCGGGGACCCGAGGGTGTGGTCGCTGCTGCCGCGCACCGACGCCCTGGTGCTGGCCCTGGGCAGCATGGACACGCTGCCCAGCCCGCTGCCGACGTACCTGCGCGAGGGCCTGCGCCACCTGCGCCCCACCCCGGTCCGGCGCTTCGCCCGCGCCCGCTACCAGGCCGCGCAACCACACCTGGCCCGTTTCCTGCGCGGCCGCCCGGTGGCGCTGCCACCGCACCTCACCGTGTCTTACCTGGACCGTTGCCTGCAGGCGGTGCGCGCCATCCGGCCGGGCCTGCCGGTGATCGGCATGCTCCCGTCCGTGCACAACTCACCCGAGTACGGCCACATCCACACCGGCCACACCCGCGCCGTGACGGCCCTGCGCACCTGGTCGGCCCGCAGCCGGGTCCCACTGCTCGACCTGCCCGCGCTGGTTCGCGCGCACATCTTCGACGGCGACGGCAATCCTGATGGCATGCACTGGGGATTTTCCGCACACGCCGAGGTCGGCACAGCGGTAGCCGACCTGCTCCGCCCAATGCTTCCGTAGGCTGCGTCCCCGTGCCCGTCGCCGTGTTCACCGACTCCACCGCGTACCTGCCGGAGGGCTTCGCGACCCGCCACGGCATCCACGAGGTACCCCTGCACGTCACGGTGGACGGCGCCAGCGGCCTGGACGGCAAGGACATCGGCCCCAGCGAACTGGCCGCGGCCCTGGCCGAACGCCGCACCGTCACTACCTCCCGCCCCACCCCCGCCGAGTTCGCCACCGCCTACCGCCAGGCCCTGTCCACCGGCGCCACCGCGGTCGTCTCCATCCACCTCTCCCGCGAACTCTCCGGCACCTGGGACGCCGCCCGCCTGGCCGCGCTGGAGGTTGGCCCGGACCGGGTCCGCGTGGTCGACTCCCGCTCCACCGCCATGGGCCTGGGCTTCGCCGTCCTGGCCGCGGCCCAAGCCGCCACCCAGCACGCCACCCCCGCCGAAGTCGAGGCGGTGGCCACCCACACCGCCACCCACACCAGAACCTTCTTCTGCCTGGAAACCCTCGAACACCTCCGCCGAGGCGGCCGGATAACCCCCACCGCGGCCCTGCTGGGCACCGCCCTGTCGGTAAAACCCTTGCTACACGTGGAAAACGGCCGAATCCTGCCCCTGGAGAAGGTGCGCACCACCAGCCGGGCAGTAGCCCGCCTGGTCGACCTGGCCACCGCAGCCGCAGGCCAAGGCCCAGTGGAGGTAGCCGTCCACCACCTGGGCTCCCCCCAGCGCGCGGCCGAACTGGCCGGCCGCCTGGACGAACGCCTCCCCGGCTGCGACGGCTGCGTCATCTCCGAAGTGGGCGCGGTAGTAGGCGCCCACACCGGCCCCGGCGTTCTGGGTGTCGTCGTACTCCCACACCGCCCCCGCTAATCCCCTCGCGCACACTCGCCCCGGCCCCCGGCCGCTCCGGCGCTGAGCCCTGCCGTGAGCCGCTCCGCACCCGCCCGTCTCGATCCCAGTCGCGCACCCCGCACGCGAAGTCTCGCCGTCGCCTTGCCCCGCACTCTCGGCCGCCCAGCCCAGCCCAGCCCAGCCCAGCCCCGGCCCGTCGCCGTCGCCGTCGCCGTCGCCGTCGCCGTCGCCCTCGCCCTCGCCCTCGCCCTCGCCCTCGCCCTCGCCCTCGCCCTCGCCCTCGCCCCAACCGAGCGCGGCACCCTACACCACCCAGCCCCCACCACCCCACCCAACAACCCCCTCAACCAGCACTTATCCACAAGACCCCACCTATCCACAGCCACCCTCGCCCCAGCTACCCCACACCCCCGCTCACCCCTAGCGTCGATCCCATGTGGCGCTTCCTCACCGCGGCAACCAACACCCGACGCGACCTCGCCCGGACCCGGTTGTCCGAACTGGCCGCCGCCGCACGCGCAAGACCCGGCCCTGACCCGCCCCCCGAACTGGACGGCCTCAAAGTCATCCAGCTCGACGAGTCAGGCCGCCAACTGCCGGCCCGGCCGTTGTCCCGCACCCCGAAGTGGCTCTCCCGGCTCCTGCCAAGGGGTCCGCGGGGAGTCAGGTGGGACCCCGGCCGGCTGGCGGCACTGGCAGTCGCGGTCGTCGCAGTCCTGGCTGTAGCGACGACCGCGCTGCTGGTGTGGCAGGACCGGCCGACCAGGGAGATGGCTCCGGAGCTTTCCCCGTCGGCCGGTCCCGCCGTCCCTCCGACCACCAGAACCCCAACCACCACCGGCGCCGGCGCCACCCTGGTGGTCAGCGTGGTCGGGAGGGTGACCAAACCCGGGCTGGTCACCCTCACCGAAGGGGCCCGCGTCGCCGACGCCGTCCAGGCGGCAGGCGGCGCACACCCGAACGTCGACCTCAACGGGCTGAACCTGGCCCGCCGGTTGGCAGACGGGGAGCAAGTGCACGTCGGAATACCGCCGCCACCGGAGCAGCCCCAGGACACCCTGGGAATGCCACCCGGCGGCACCGCCAAAGTCAGCCTGAACAACGCGACCTCCGCCGCCCTGGACGCACTGCCAGGAGTGGGTCCCGTGACGGCGCAACGCATTGTCCAGTGGCGGACCAAGCACGGCCGTTTCACCTCGGTCGATCAACTACGAGAGATCGAGGGCATCGGAGAGTCCCGCCTCGCCCGGCTCCGCGAGCTGGTGAGCCTCTGACCCAGCGCGCCCGGACCCGAGCGCGCTGGGACAGAGACATCGAGGCAAGGGGCGCACATGCGGAGAACAAGTCGTCCGACGCGGCAGCTCGCCGTGGCCGACGCACGAGAAAGGGGAAAGCGTGCACCTGTATCCACGGCGACAAGGCGCGGAAAGGAGGGAAGCGACAACAGCGCACCGCGCGAACGACTTGTTCTCCGCGAGCCACCAGAACCACCGGACTCCGAGCCAACCACACCTTCCGGCCCGGATCTCCGCCTAGTCCCCGCCGCCCTGACCACCTGGGCGGTGACCCTGCTCGGCCTCCACACAGGCTGGCTCCCCGCCACCCTGGCCGCCGCGTTGCTCACCGCGACCGCGGCCACCGCCGCATGCCTCCTACTCCGCCCCCACCCCAAACCCAGCCACCCAACACCCACCCCACCCCCGCCTGCCCACTCGTCGAATCCCCCTGCACCCCAGCCCCTTTCCTCCTTCCCGCCGCAAACCTCCCCACCCGAAACGTGCCCACCGCAAACCAACGCTCCCGAAACCTCCGCCCCCGAAACGTCTCCACCGCGAACCTCCGCACCTCGACTCTCCCCACCCGAAAGGCCCGCCCCCCAGACCTCCACATCCCCAACGCCCACACCACAAACCTCCCCTCCCCAAACCCCACTCCCTCCCCAAACCCCACTCCCTCCCCAAACCCCACCTCCTCCCCACCAACGTCCCCGTCCCCATCCCCGCCAACCTCCCCGACATCACCGCCTGGCCGCCGCAGTCCTCACCGCCTGCGCCCTGTCCGGAGCCGCGGCCATCGGCATCGCCCTCAAAACCCACGCCGCCACAACACATCCCCTGCACACCCCCGCCGAACGAGGCGTCACCGCAGTCCTCACCGGAGTGGTCACCGGCGACCCCCGCCCCATGCGCACCCCGGCCTACGGCGGCCGCCCCGCCAACCGCAACGGCACCGTGCTCACTCTCGCCCTCGACACCGCCCACACCACCGGCGAAACCCTGTCCGTCGGCGGAACGGTCCTCCTGCTCGCCATGCACGAGTCCTGGTCCGACATCTCACCCGGCCAACGCCTCCGCACCACCGGAAAACTCGCCCCAGCCCAACCCGGCGACCTGACCGTCGCCGCCCTCCGTGTCCACAACGCGCCCGAACTCCTTGGCACACCACCGTTCTGGCAACGCGCCGCCACCCACATCCGCGCCGGTCTCCGTCAAGCCAGCTCGGTCCTCCCCACCGACCAAGCCGGTCTGCTGCCCTCCCTGGTGGTCGGTGACACCACCACGCTGGCTCCCCGCGTCATCGCCGACTTCCGCACCGCGGGCCTGGCGCACCTACTGGCCGTCAGCGGCACCAACCTGGCGATCGTCTGCGGCGCGGTTCTGCTGCTGTGCCGGGCACTCCGCACCGGCCCCCGCACCGCGACCGCGGTGGCTGCCTTGGCACTGCTGGGATTCGTCATCCTGGCCCGGCCGCAACCGAGCGTCCTGCGCGCGGCGGTCATGGCCGCGATCGCCCTGTACGCCCTGACCACCGGCCGCGACCGAGCCGCGATCCCCGCCCTGGCCGGCACCGTGACGATCCTGCTGCTCGCCGATCCGGAACTGGCCGGAGACCTGGGCTTCCTCCTGTCCGTGCTGGCCACCGCGGCCCTGGTGCTCCTGGCCCCACGCTGGTCCGACGCCCTGCGCCGCCGTCAGGTCCCCGGCGGCCTGGCCGAGGCCCTGGCCATCCCCGCCGCCGCGCACCTGTTCACCGCCCCCGTGGTGGTCGGCATGACCGGCGAACTCAGCCTCACCGCCATCCTGGCCAACCTGCTCGCCGCCCCGGTGGTCGCCCTGGCCACGGTGCTCGGCGTGCTGGCAGCCGTCCTGTCGGTGATCCACCCCGGCGCGGCCGAACTCCTGGTCCACCTCACCGGCCCGGCGATGTGGTGGCTGGTCACGGTCGCGCACCAGGCCGCCGCCATCCCGATGGCCACCCTGCCCTGGCCCAGCGGCCTCGGCGGAGCCTTCTTGCTCATCGGCGTCCTGATCGTGCTCGCCCTGGTCCTACGCCAACGTCGGTTCCGCGTCCTGCTCATCGCGGCGGCCCTGCTCGCGCTCCTGGTCCTGGTCCCCATCCGAGCCCTGCGCCCCGGTTGGCCACTGCCCGACTGGGCCGTGGTCGCCTGCGATGTCGACCAAGGTGACGCCATCGTCCTGGCCACCGCCGAACCCGGTCGCGCGGTCCTCGTCGACACCGGCCCGGACCCGATCGCCATCACGAACTGCCTCCGCGACCTGGACATCGACCGGATCCCACTGCTCGTCCTCACCCACCTGCACGCCGACCACATCGGCGGCCTGTCCGAGGTCCTCGCCGGGCACCAGGTCGGCGCGGTGGCGATCAGCCCCGTCCAGCAACCACCCTGGGCCATCAAGGAAATCCGCCGCGCCACCGAGTCCGCGGGCGTCCCCTTGACCGAACTGCGACCAGGCACCAGCACGAGCTGGCCCGGCCTGACCATCGACATCCTCGGCCCCCGCAGCCCAGCAGCCCTGGGCGCCACCGGCGACCGCGTCGGCGGCACGGCCCTGAACGACGCCTCTGTCGTCATCCGGGCCCACACCACTGCGGGCCGGGTCCTGCTCACCGGCGACATCGAACTAGCCGGCCAAGCAGACTTGTTGGCGGACAAGGGATCCGAGCTAGCCGCCGACATCCTCAAGGTCCCCCACCACGGATCCCGCTACAGCCTGCCCAGATTCCTGGCCACCGTCCGCCCCCGGATCGCCCTGATCAGCGTCGGCGCCGACAACGACTACGGCCACCCCAGCCCGCTGATCCTGGAAACCCTCCGCACCCAGGGAACCCACATCCTCCGCACCGACCAGGACGGCGACCTGGCCATCGCCCCCAGCCCCGAGGGCCCGGTGATCTCCCGCCACGGCAAGCAAGAATCCCGGACACCACGATGACGCCCAGAACCCCGCCCGTCCCCTCAGCGCCCCACCGCCGCCATCTCCCGGCCCTACCACCCGTCACAAACACCTCCGGCGTGCCCCCCAAGTCGCGAAAGACCAGGTGACACGCCGGACGGCGGGGCTTGGGATCAGAGGCCGAGGGCCTCGCGGACCGCGGCGGCCGACGGGGGAACGGTGGCGCGCGGGCCGATCCGGTCCTGCACCGCGTCCAGGGTCTTGAGGCCGTCGCCGGTGATCAGCAGGACGGTTTCGGCGTCCGGGTCGAGCTGGCCGGTCTCGATGAGCTTCTTGGCCGTCGCGACGGTCACGCCGCCCGCGGTCTCGGCGAAGATGCCCTCGGTGCGGGCGAGCAGCCGGATGCCCTCGACCACCTCTTCATCGGAGACGTTCTCGATGGCGCCGTTGGTACGGCGGACGGTGTCGAGCACGTACGGGCCGTCGGCGGGGGCGCCGATGGCCAGGGAACGGGCGATGGTGTCCGGCTTGACCGGGGTCACCACGTCGTGGCCTGCCTTGAAGGCGGCGGCGACGGGGGAGCAGCCGGTGGCCTGGGCGCCGAAGACGCGGTACGGGGTCTGCTCGACCAGACCCAGTTCGCCCAGTTCGCGGAAGCCCTTGTCGACCTTGGTGAGCTGGGAGCCGGAGGCGATCGGCACCACGATCTGGCTGGGCAGCCGCCAGCCGAGCTGTTCGGCGACCTCATAGCCCAGGGTCTTGGAGCCCTCGGCGTAGTAGGGCCGGACATTGACGTTGACGAACGCCCAGTCCTCGTGGTCCGCGGCCAGCTCGGTGGCCAGGCGGTTCACGTCGTCGTAGTTGCCGTCGACGGCGATCAGCGCGCCGTCGTACACGGCGGTGGTGAGGATCTTGGCCCGTTCCAGCGAGGACGGGATCAGCACGACCGACTCCCAGCCGGCACGGGCCGCGGCCGCGGCGACGGCGTTGGCCAGGTTGCCGGTGGAGGGGCAGGCCAGGACCTTGAAGCCCAGTTCACGGGCGGCGGCCAGGGCGACCGCGACCACGCGGTCCTTGAACGAGTGGGTGGGGTTGCCGGTGTCGTCCTTCACCCAGATCCGGCGGACGCCCAGTGCCTTAGCGAGGCGGTCCGCGCGGACCAGCCTGGTGCAGCCGGGGTCGGTGTTCGGGTGAGCGTCCACAGTGGACGGCACGGGAAGCAGGTTGCGGTAGCGCCAGATCGACTGCGGGCCGGCCTCGATGTCCTCCCGGCGGACGGTCCCGAAGTCGTAACCGACCTCAAGGGGACCGAAACACTCGGAACAGGCGAACTCGGCGGCGAGTGGGACCTGGTGGCCGCACTCCCGGCAGACCAGGCTGCGCGCCGGGCCGAGGTCAAGGGTCTGCTGGGCGCTGTTAGGCGCCTCGATGGTCGTCATCGCGAGGTCTCTCCTCATCTTTCCCGCTGTCGCGGGGCGGATTTGGCACCGTGTTCACCTGCTCCCTCGCGGAATACGCGTCGAGCCTGTGCCGGTTGCCGGGGTGTCGTAGGGCCGATCCCTCTACCCCTCTGGATGAGCTGTATTCAGTTGTCTGGGAATCACCGTACGGCACGGTCGCCACTGAGAGCTACCGCCAACCCAGCATGCGGGAGCCCGCAGGGCTGTCAGACCCCCGTGAAAGGATTGCCGACGTGAGCGCCCCAGCCGTCACCCCGGAGCCGCTGCATCTGGTGATCGGGGAAGAGGAACTGCTGGTCGAGCGGGCCGTCAAGGCGTCTCTGGACGCGGCGCGGCTGGCCGATCCGCAGACCGAGCTGAGCAAGGTCCGGGTGACCGACCTCACCCCGCCGGAGCTGATCGAACTGGTGAGTCCGTCCCTGTTCGCCGAGGGCCGGGTCATCGTGCTGGAGGCCGCCCAAGAGGCGGGCAAGGAGATCGCGGAGGCGATCGGCGCCTACTGCAAGGCGCCCAGCGAGGGTGTTGTGCTGGTGGTCGTGCACAGCGGCGGCGGCCGGGGCAAGCTCGCCAAGGAACTGCCGGACGCACTGCGCAAGGCCGGTGCCAAGGTCACCACCTGCGGGAAGCTGAGCAAAGGCGGCGAGCGCGAGGCCTTCGTCAAGGAGGAGTTCCGCCGGGCCGGTGGCCGGGTCGACCCGGCAGGCTTGGCCGCGCTGATCGAGACCGTGGGCTCGGACCTGCGGGAACTGGCCGCCGCCGCCTCGCAACTGGTGGCCGACACCGGCGGCCAGGTCGATGAGCAGGCAGTGCGCCGCTACCACCGCGGCCGGGCCGAGGTGACCGGGTTCGTGGTCGCGGAGAAGGCGGTGACCGGTGACCGGGCCGGGGCGCTGGAGGCATTGCGGTGGGCCCTGCAGACCGGGGTGCCGCATGTGCTGATCGCGGACGCCCTGGCAGACGCGGTCCGGACCATCGCCCGGGTGATGGCCGGCGGCCGGGCCGACCCGTTCGCACTGGCCGGGCAGCTGGGCATGCCACCGTGGAAAGTGAAGAAGGCCTTGGCCCAGTCCCGAGGCTGGGAACCCGAGGGACTCGCCGAGGCCATGAACCTGGTGGCCAGGCTGAACGCGGATGTGAAGGGCGTCGCCGCCGACGGCGGTTACGCACTGGAACGAGCGGTGCTGAGGTTGATCCTGGTTCGGCGAGGTCGCTGAGCCGGAGGTGAGGTCAAGATCCGGCTCCGGCTCCCGGACCTGGCACCGGTGTGGTCGCGGTCTTGAGTTCGACCCGAGTGCTGGACCTGGTCCGAGCGCCGGGCCGGGCTTGGGCCCGGACCCGGTTAAGCGGAGCGGGCGGCCGCTACGGCTGATGGACCTGACCGGCTGATGGACCTGATCGGCTGAGCCGATCCGCGGATCGTGCCGATCGCGCGGTCCGGCCGGAGGTGGTGCTGGCGAGGTTCCTCGGCCAGCGGCGTGCCGAGGAACCTCGCCGGGGCCTGCCGACTGGCGGGCCGACTGGGGGTGGGGGCGGGCTGAGCCGGATTTAGCCAGCCGCCGACCTGGAGATACCTAGGTAACTTGTGGGTGGGTTGGGTTGAGGTTGGGTGTTCGGGTTGTTGGGGGCCGGTGGTGGGTGGGTGTTGATGCCGGCGGTATGGCACTTCGGTACCACGGGTTTTGTCTGTTGGGGGTCGTGGGGAAGTTTTTGTCACCGTGTGTACCGGCTTTGTTTGCCTTTGTTCTGCCGCTTGGGTGAGTGATGTGCGGAGAGTGGTGGCGCAAATTGCGAGCCGTAGATTGCCGGTGGGTGTGCCTGGCAATCGGTTGCTTGCGTCGAAAGGTCATCGACTGGGTGTTGCGCTCGGTTTTCGTATTTCTGTCAATACGGCGACCGGGTGATACCCGGCGGCCTGCTCAGAAACGGAAGAGCGGGCCCTTTTCCTGGTACAGCACGCAATCGTTGGGGAACGTTTCCTGATAGGTGACGGGGCGGCCGTTCCACATGCCGCGGGCGGTGACGGTGATGGGTGCGTAGATCAGGTAGCACGGTTCCTGGGGGCCGACGTTCACCCTGCGGAAGTCGCCTGCCGCCTTCTTCAGCTCGTGGCAGGACCAGGCGGGCTGGGGGTGGGCGCCGGCGGCCGGTTCGCAGGTCAGCGTGCGTGAGCGGGCGTCCCTGGTCGGGGCCTCGCCGGGGTTGCTGGTCAGCACCAGCCAGCTGGCTGCTCGCGGAGTCGCCGTCGTGGCCGTCGCGGTGGGCGCGGTGACCACGGCAAGGGGCAGCAGGGTTGCTGCCAGCCCGAGTGCCAACGGCAGAAGTCGCTTGCGAGACATTGTTCGCCTTTCAAGGAATGGGTCTGTTTGTGGCAGCCTGTTCCGGCCGCCATGATGAATACGAATACAGTGATTGCGGCGCACGGTGACTGTGGTCACATGACTCCCGGGTAACACCCTTTCCTGTCCCACGAATGGCGGTACGCAACAGTCCCGAAACATACGAAGCTTGTCCTCGAAAGCAACCATGCTTGCCAACGCGCCGGTTCTGCGGTGTCATCAGGACGTAACGCACTTCCGGATGACCGCCCTCGGACGGGACGCGCCTCGAAAGGAATTACCGGTGATTACCCCAGGATCTACCGGGTTGATTTCTCACGGGGCGAAGGGGCAGTTGGTGAAGAACAAAGGTGGTCTGGATGGTGAGACGTCTGCCGTGGGCACGCGGCAGAACTTCTGGCGGGAGTGCCTGCGGCTGCGACCGGCGCTGATCAGGGTGGCCCGGCGGCAGGGCGTGAGCCCGGCCGAAGCGGAGGATGTCGTGCACGATGCGTTCCTCCGTGCCGCACAGTACGCACAGCTCGACCACGGACGGCTGATGCCGTTCCTGGTCGCGGTGGTGAAACGGCTGGGTGTGGACGAGTTGCGGCGGCGGGCATCAGCACAGCAAGTGTGCACCCACCCCAGACTGTTGCCCATGCAGGTGATCGATCCCGCCGATGTGGTGACGGATCGGCATGAGGCTCGCTGGTTGCTGGCCAGGTGTGGGAAATTGAGTCAGCGCGAATGGCTCGTCCTGCTGTGGCTTGACCAGGGACTTCCTCATGAGGAGATCTCGCGTCTGCTCGGCACCACGCGCAGGGCGACCGAGTGCATCGCGAGCAGGGCGCGATGCCGGGTTCGCCGGTGGATGGCTCGTCGGCTCCGCTCAGCAGGGGAGCGAGCCGGCTACTAAATAGGGACCCCGGTGCGGTGTGCAGGGCACCGCACCGGGGACCCGATACGACGAAGGCGCCGCCTCACCTTCCGGTGGGGCGGCGCCTTCGTCGTTCAGCGTTCCGTGCCCTGCGCGCTCCGTGCGGAGCGGCGGACTCAGATCTTGTTGGCGCGCAGCGCGAGGGCCGACTTCTTGTTCGCGGCCTGGTTGGCGTGGATCACGCCCTTGCTGGCCGCCTTGTCCAACTTGCGGTTGGCCGCGCGGAGCAGCTCAAGAGCCTTGTCCTTGTCCCCGGCCTCGGCGGCCTCGCGGAACTTGCGGACGGCGGTCTTGACCTCCGACTTGACGGACTTGTTACGCAGGCGCGCCTTCTCGTTGGTCAGGATGCGCTTCATCTGCGACTTGATGTTGGCCATGGTGCTACCTCGGTCTCATCTGATCGGAAGTCGTGCCGCGCTGTAGTGGCGCTACGCGGAACGCGCAGCCTTCCTCCAGGGCGGAAATGCCGCACGGCACGGCTGGAGATGCTATCAGCCATGCCGTGCGGGATCCCAATCGAGGCTGGTCAGCGAGCAGTGGATGGCCTGATCAGCGCAGGGTCAGCGGAGCTGTCTTGCCGTCGGCCTCCACCAGGTAGGCGCCCCTGGCGACCTCCCGGCGGCCCGCGCCGTCCACATCGCCCACGGTCAGCGCGAGCTGGTCGGTGTCGAAGGTCACCTCCAGCGTCTTCTGCTCACCGGGGTTCAGCGTGGCCCTGGCGAACCCGACCAGTCGCCGCTCCGGCACCTGCACCACGCTCACCGGCTGCTGGATGTAGACCGCCACGATCTCGGTGCCCGCCCGCGAGCCGGTGTTGCGCACGGTGAAGGACACCTTCACGTCCTCCCGTGCCTTGACCACGCTCGGCGTGGTCGGCGCCCCCACCTCGAAGCTGGTGTAGGACAGCCCGTACCCGAACGGGTAGGCCGGGTCGTACTTGGAACTCGGGCCGCCGTTGGCGCCGGGCAGCTGGTCGTAGGACATCGGCTGGTCGCCCACGGTCTTGGGCCAGGACACCGACAGCTTGCCGCTGGGGTTGGCCTTGCCGAAGAGCACATCCGCCACCGCGTGCCCGCCCTCGGTGCCGGGCAGCCAGCCCGAGAGCAGCGCGTCCGCGTCGGCGACCGAACCCAGCACCCGGCCGCGGCCGGTCAGCAACACCACCACGACCGGCTTGCCGGTGGCCTGCACCGCGTCCACCAGCTGCTGCTGCGCCGGGCTCAGCGACGGGTCCTCGGTGTCGCCGGGGCCCTCCGCGCCCTCCTTCTCACCCAGCACCACCACGACCGCGTCCGCGGACTTCGCCTCGGCGACCGCGCTGGCCTGGTCCTTGGCGTGGCTGATCTCGGTCTGCGGCGCGGCGGCCTTCAGCCCCTCCAGCACCGTGGTGGTCTCCGGGAACGGGCCCTCCGCCGGCACGCCCTGCCATTCCACGGTCCAGCCGCCGAGCTGCCGCCGCGCGTCGTCCGCGGTGTCCCCGGCGACCACCAGCTTCTTGACCGAAGTGGACAGTGGCAGTGTGGACTTCTCGTTGCGCAGCAACACCATCGACTCGGTCGCGGCCTTGCGTGCGATGTCCACGCCGTTGCCGATGACGGCCCGTTCCGCCGCGGCCGGGTCCACGAACGGCCGCTCGAAGAGCCCCAGCTCGAACTTGAGCTTGAGGATCCGCCGCACCGCCTCGTCGATCCGGCGCTGGCTGACCCGCCCGTCACGGACCACGGTGAGCAGGCCCTGGGTGAACTCCGCGGCGTTGGACGGCTCCATCGCCATGTCCACGCCCGCGTTCACCGAGATCGCGATCGCGGCCGGGTAGTCCGCGGCGACCTTGTGATGGGTCACCAGTTTCCGCAGGTCCTCCCAGTCGCTGACGGCCACGCCCTGGAAGCCCATCCGCTCCCGGAGCTGCTCGACGAGCATGTACCGGGAGGCGTGCACCGGGATGCCGTTGATCGCCCCTGAGTTGATCATCACGGTCTTCACGCCCGCGTCGAACTGCGCCTGGAACGGCGGCAGCACGGTGTCCTGCAACTGCCGCACCGGGATGAACGCGGTGCTGCGGTCGTGGCCGTTCTTCGGTTCGGAGTACCCGGCGAAGTGCTTGGCCGTCGCGGTGAGCTGCGCGGTGTCCTTGGCCGGGGTCTGCATGCCCTTGACCGCGGCCGCGGCCAGCGAACCGGCAAGGAACGGGTCCTCGCTGTAGGCCTCGTAGTAGCGGCCCCACCGGGTGTCCCGCGCGATGTCGGAGACCGGGGCGAAGTTCCAGAACACCCCGGTGGCCCGCATGGCCTCGCCGGTGGCCTTGCCCGCCTGCTGGATCAGCTCCGGGTTCCAGGTCGCGCCGAGGCCGATCTGGTGCGGGAACATCACCGCGGCAGGCAGGTTGCTGTGCCCGTGCACGCCGTCCGCGCCGTAGATCACCGGGATCTTGAGCCGGTTGTTGTCCAGCGCGTACTTCTGGATCTGGTTGGTCATCTCGGCCCAGGCTTTCGGACCGGGGTCCGGGGCCGGGTTGTCGCCGCCGCCGGAGAGGATCGAGCCGACCTTGGCATCGCCGAGCACGGTCTTCATGCAGGACTCGACCAGCGGCCCCGGCACGTTGTTGCAGTCCCCGCGCAGCTTGCCCACGCGGATCTGGGCCATCTGCCCGACCTTCTCCTCCAGTGTCATCCGCCGGAGCAGGTCGCTGACCCGCCGCTCCACCGGCGCGGCGGCGTCCTGGTAGGCCGCGGGCCCCTGCTCCGCACCGGGTTCCTGGGCGGTGCTGGCATGGGCCGATGCCAGCATCAAGGCCGCGGCGGCCGTCAACGCGAGTGTGGGACGTGTCCGCAGCACAAAGCCTCCAGTGGCGTGAGAGCGGTGTCAGGGACCGACCCTGCTGCCCGGCACCGGCCACGTCCATCGGCTGAACGGCGGAATGTGAGAGCGCTTTCAGGTAGATGAAGTACGCCCATTATTTTTGGCTTGAATTAAGGTGCTTCCGGCTCAACCGCAAGGGCGGAACCGCGGGTCGGCCAGGCCGCCGCGGCCCAGTGCGTTCAGCACCCACTTGATGGTGGCCGAGGAGTGCGGGATGTAGAGGTGCTCGCTCAGGTTGGCCGGGCAGGCATCCTGCAGCACGACGTTGGTCACCCGGTTCGCCGGACCGGAAAGGTGTTGACTGGCAAAAGGCGTGACCACCTCGTCGTAGCGGGTGGTGATCGTCGTGTACTTCACCGCGCCCGCCAGGTCGCCGCCCTCGTTGAGTCGCCGGATGAAGGCCGAGTTCGACGCCTGGTCCCCGCAGGCCGGGCAGAACGTGGCGCCCAGCAGCTTGGCCAGCGGCTGGCTGGTGCCATGGTTGGACGGGGCGATGCCGATCAGTGCGTTGACCTTGGCCGCGCCGCCGAGGAACTTCAGGTAGTGCCGCGGCATCATCCCGCCCTGGCTGTACCCGACGATGTCCACAGTGGACCACCCGCTGCTCGCCCTGACCTGGTCCACGTACCTGGCCAGCTCGGCGGCGGAGTCGGCGACCGGGTTCAGCCCGCCGTTGCCGTAGTCCAGCGGGTAGCTGCAGTAACCGTTGCGGGACAGCTCGGGCGCGAGTCCGCCCCAGCTCCAGCCGGACTTCTTGAACGTCCCGTGCAGCAGCACCACCGGCCGTTTGGCCGACTGGCAGCCCGCGACGTCGGCCAACGATTGCGCGGGCGCGGCCACGGCCGGGAGCTGGCAGGCGAGCAGGGCGAAGATCGCGGCACCCAGCAGGGCGAGCGTCCGGCGCATGGCGTCCTCCGTTATTACCTGGCGGTAACCTGGGAGACACCAATGTAAGGTGCGTCACAGTGGAGGTCACTCCGCTGAACGGTCGCCCTGCTGATCTTCCGTTTGGTCCGCTGCGGCGGGCTTGCGTGGGCGGCCCCGCTTGGCCGGTCGCCCGGCCTCGCTGGGCATCCGCCCCTGCTCGCTCAGCGCCCGGCGCAACAGGAACTCGATCTGCGCGTTGACGCTGCGCAGTTCGTCCCCGGCCCACCTGGTCAGCGCGTCGTGCACGGCCGGGTCCAGGCGGAGCAGGAAGCTCTTGCGGTCAGCCACGGTGGCCCGCTAGTGGTACAGCGAACCCGCGTTGACGACCGGCTGGGTCGCACGATCCCCGCACAGCACCACCAGGAGGTTGCTCACCATGGCCGCCTTCCGCTCCTCGTCCAGTTCCACCACGTCGTGCTCGGCCAGCCGGGCCAGCGCCAGTTCGACCATGCCGACCGCACCCTCCACGATCCGCTGCCGGGCCGCGACCATCGCGCCTGCCTGCTGCCGCTGCAACATGGCGTGCGCGATCTCCTGGGCGTAAGCCAGGTGGGTGATCCTGGATTCGATCACGTGCACCCCGGCCAAGGTGATCCGGGCCGAGATCTCCGCGCTGAGCTTCTCGGTGATCTCATCGGCGTTCTCGCGCAGGGACAGCCCGGTCTCGCCGTGGTTGTCATAGGCGTAGCTGGTGGCGATGTGCCGGACCGCGGTCTCGGTCTGGATGCCGACGAAGCCGACGAAGTTGTCCACGTCGAAGACGGCCTTGGCGGTGTCGGCGACCTGCCAGACCACCACCGCGGCGATCTCGATCGGGTTGCCGTCAGCGTCGTTGACCTTGAGCACCGCGGACTCGTGGTTGCGGATCCTGGTGGACACGGTGGTGCGCTCGGTGAACGGGTTCACCCAGCTCAGGCCGTCCTGGCGGAGCGTGCCGCTGTACCGGCCGAGGAACTGCAGCACCCGCGCCTCACCGGGGGAGACCATGATCAGTCCGCGGGCCAGGGTCAGCACGGTCACCAGCACCACGGCGCTCACCACGATGACGGCGGGCCCTGCGGAGAACACGCCCAGCGCGATCCCACCCAGGCTGGCCAGCCCGAAGAACAGCAGGACCGCAGCCGAGGCGATCCCCGGCAAGGTGAAGGCCACCCGTTCTCGCACGCCCGCCACGGGCGCTTTGACAAGTGTCGATGCAGTCATCTCTGGTCCACTCTCCCCATGCGCCGCTGGTCGCGGTGCCTAGCAAAGTGATATCACTTTATGTCGGAACCGGCAACGCGCCGGAGGGAAGGGGAAGCTGGTGGAGATCGGGACCGACGGACCGGCACTGCGGTTGTCCGGCCTGTGCAAGCGCTTCGGCGAGACGATCGCGGTGGACCGGGTGGACCTCGCCGTGCCGCGCGGGTCCTTCTTCGGGCTGGTCGGGCCGAACGGCGCGGGCAAGACGACCGCGCTGTCCATGGCGGTCGGCCTGCTGCGACCGGACGCGGGCACCGCGCGGATCTTCGGGGTGGAGGTGTGGGAGGACCCGGTGCGCGCCAAGGCATTGGTCGGCGTGCTGCCGGACGGGCTGTCCCTGCCGGAGCGGCTCACCGGGCGGGAACTGCTGACCTACATGGGTTTGCTGCGCGGCATCGACGAGGCCACGGTCGCCGCGCGGGTGGCCGAACTGCTCGGCGTGCTGGAGCTGACCGGGGCCGAGCGCACCCTGGTGGTGGACTACTCGGCAGGCATGCGCAAGAAGATCGCGCTGGCCACCGCGCTGCTGCACGGGCCGCGGCTGCTGGTGCTGGACGAGCCGTTCGAGGCGGTGGACCCGGTCTCGGCCAGCACCATCCGGGTGATCCTGCAGCGCTTCGTCGCCGGCGGTGGCGCGGTGGTGCTCTCCAGCCACGTGATGGACCTGGTGGAGCGGCTCTGCGACCACGTCGCGGTGATCGCGGGCGGCCGGGTGGTGGCGGCCGGTCCGCTGGCGCAGGTGCGCGGCGAGGGCAGCCTGGAGGAGCGGTTCGTGCACCTGGTCGGCGGTCGCACCGGCGGTGGGGAGGGATTGTCGTGGTTGGCGTCCTGATCCGGCTGAAGCTGCGCCTGCTCAGTCACGGGCTGCATGGCACGGCGCGGGCCCTGACGCTGATCCTGGGCGTGCTGGGCGGGCTGGTCGCGGCCGGGTTCTCGGTGTTCCTGATGAACATCGACACCCTGGGCGCGCCGGTGCCCGGTTACGACCTGACCGCGGGGATTTTCGCCGGGTGGACCCTCGGCTGGGTGCTCGGACCGATTTTCGTTGCGGGCAGTGATGAAACCCTGCAACCCGAGCACTTCCGGCTGCTGCCGGTGAGCCCGCGGAAGCTGGCCGCCGGACTGCTGGCCGCCGCGGCGGTCGGCGTGCCCGCGGTGGTCAGTCTGCTCGCCTTCGGTGGACTGGTGCTGCGGGCCTCGGTGGACGGCCTGGCGCCGGTGCTGGTCGCGATCGTCGGCGTGCTCGCGCAGTTGGTGTTCGTGCTCACGCTGTCCAGGGTGGTGGTCGGCGCGCTCGGCGATGTGCTGCGCTCGCGGCGCGGGCAGGACCTGGGGGTGCTGCTCGCGGCGGGTGTCGGCTTGCTGGTGCTGCCGTTCCAGTATGTGCTGAACACGGTTTCCGCCGGGCTGGTGCTGGGTTTTCCGCCGGAGCTGGGCGAGGTGCTGCGGTGGCTGCCTCCTGGCTGGGCGCCCGCGGCGGTCGCCGCCTCGGTGCGGGGTGACTGGCTGACCGTGGCGGCGGGACTGGGCGGGCTGCTGGCGCTGACCATGGTGCTCGCGCAGGTGTGGGCGATTCTGTTGCGGCGCAGGATGACCCGGCCCAGCGTCGGGCTGCGTGGCGCGGATGTGCGGACCGGGAACGGTCTGCTGCAACGGTTCCTGCCCGCCGGGCCGGTCGGCGCGGTGGCCGCCAAGGAGGTGCGCACCTGGTGGCGTGATCCACGGCGACGGGCGGTGTTGTTACCCGCCTTGGTGATCGGGCTGGTGCTGCCGTTGGTGCTGCTCAGTGTCAATCCGGCGGCCGCCATGATCGCCCCGGCGGGTGGACTGCTCGTGGTCGGCTTCGCCGCGCTCAACGCGGGCAACCTGTACGGCTTCGACGGCACCGCGCTGTGGCACATCCTGGTGCAGCCCGACGCCGCCCGCGCCGACATCCGCGGCAGGCAGCTCGGCTGGCTGGTCTACGTGGCGCCGGTGGCCTTGCTCGCGGTGCTGGTGCTGCCCGCGGTGACCGGCCGGCCGGGGGCCTATCCGTACGTGCTCGCGCTGCTGCCCGCGCTGCTCGGTGGCGGGGCCGGGCTGCTGGTGATCCTCTCGGTGTTCGCGCCGTTCCCGGTGGCAGCCCAGCGCGGCAACCCCTTCGCCGGGTCCGGGAACCCCGGCTGCGCGAAAGCCTTGCTGCAACTGGTGATCGGGCTGCTGCTCCTGGTCGCCGCGGCGCCGCCAGGACTGCTGTTGCTCGGTGGCGCGCTGTCCGGGAACGCGGTGCTGACCTGGCTGGCGCTGCCGGCCGGGATCGGCTCGGGAGTGCTGTTCGGCTGGTGGTGGGGCGCGCTCGCGGCCCGGCGGCTGGCCGAACGCGGCCCCGAACTGCTGGCCGCCGTCCGAACTTGACGCGTAGGAGATTTCCTACCTATTCTCCTCGGTATGGATGTGTTCGCCGCGTTGGCCAATCCGACCCGTCGGGAGTTGCTGGGGTTGCTCCTGCGCGGGCCGCGGCCGGTGCAGTCCCTCGCGGAGCATTTCGACATGAGCCGCCCGAGCGTGTCCGAGCACCTGCGGGTGCTCAAGGACGCGGGGCTGGTCGCGGAAGCCAGGCGCGGCCGGGAACGGCACTACCAGCTCGAACCCGAGCCCCTGCAGGAGCTTCGGGACTGGCTCACACCGTATGAGCGGTTCTGGCGGGAGCGGTTGTCCGCGCTGTCCGATCTGCTCGACGAGGAGGAAGAAGAGGAATGACCAACGCCACCGACATCAAGGTGGACCAGTTCCTGGCCCACTCGCCAGCCAAGGTCTGGCGGGCGCTCACCGACCCGGCCCGGCTGGCCCGTTGGCTGATGCCCAACGACTTCCAGCCCGTGCTCGGCCACCGCTTCACCTTCAATCGCGGCGAACCGCTGCCCGCGGTCCGCACCGACGGCATCGCGCACTGCGAGGTGCTGGCGATCGAGCCGGAACGCCTGCTGCGCATCAGTTTCGACGACAGCGGTCCGGACAACGGCATGCGGACCACCATCACCTGGACCCTGGAGCCCGAGGGTCGCGGCACCCGATTGTTCCTGGCGCACACCGGATTCGACCCGGACAACGAGTTCCAGCAGCTCTCCCGCAAGTTCATGGGCAGTGGCTGGAGTTCGGGTGTGGCCGCGGCACTGGCGCGGTTACTGGACGAGGAGGCCGACTGAGGCGTGTCCGCCGCACACTCCGCCGCGATCTGAACGGCCCGCGGTCCGGCCGCACTGGCCATGAGCCACTACTCGGTGATACGTTGTACTGGTACTCGGTACCACTGAGTACTTCGAGATCGAAGAGGGCTCACGATGGACGACCTGACGGAGATGCTGAAGGGCACGCTTGAGGGTTGCGTGCTGGAAATCATCGGCAGTGAGGAGACCTACGGGTATGCCATCACGCGTCGGCTGAACGAACTCGGCTTCACCGATGTCGTCGAGGGCACGGTGTACACCATTCTGCTGCGGCTGGAGAAGAACGGGCTCGTCCTGGTGACGAAACGACCGTCCGGGCAGGGTCCACCGCGGAAGTTCTACGCGCTCAATGACGCGGGGCGCGCGGAACTCGCGAAGTTCTGGGCGAAATGGGAGTACATGACATCGCGGATCGACAAGCTCAAGGAGGGCGGGAGATGAATTTCTGGGAGACGATCACGGGCAGCGATCTCACCAGGGATTTCAAGGCGTTCGAGGCTCGGGCAGCGGCATTGCCTGCGGACTACCGGGCGGCGTGGGAAGAGATCAAGGGGCAGCTCATGCCCTACTCGGACTTCACCGGCCGGAACCTGATGCCGATTCTCGACGGCGCCCTGGGGTTGCTCGAAGAGACCGCGGCCGATGGGCAGAGCATTCAGGAGGTGCTGGGTGAGGACATCAAGGGCTTCTGTGCGGCGCTGGCCGGCGAGGAAAGGGGCCGGAGCTATCGCGACCGGTGGCGTGAGCAGTTGAACAGGAATGTCGCCAGGAAATTGGGCAGGCTGGGAGGCTGATATGGGCATCCAGGACATCATCGAGGGCAAGAAGCAGTGGCGGGCGCACCTGGCGCGGGTCAAGGCGCTCCCGCCGGACTACCGGATCGTCTACAAGGAGATGCAGCGGTACTTCTTCAAGGTCGGGCCGGTCGACCTGCTGGAGGGGACGCTGCTCTCCGGGATCGTCGACTTCTTCGAGGAGGGCGCCGCGGGCGGCAAGGGCGTGTTGGAACTCATCGGCGAGGACGTCGCAGCCTTCTGCGACGACCTGATCAAGGACTCGCGCACCAACGCGGATGTCTATCAGGAGTCCATCAGCGGGAAGTCCGGCACGGCCGGGAAGTGACACCCGCCGAACCAAGGCACCGCGGGGTGCCTTGGCCCGTGCTCGGGAACAACCTGGCTAGCGTGGGTCGCTGTCGATCTTCAGGCCGCCGCCGGAGCGGATCACCCGGATCGTGCGCTGTTCGGACCGGTTGGGGTAGACCACGGTGAGGGTGACGTCCACGGCGTTGTCCGAGGTCTTCTTGCCGGTCGCCTTCTGGCTGTACACCAGCTTGTACTGCGACCAGTACTGGGTGAACCCGGATTCGCCGCCGATGAGGCCCTTGGCGTTGTCGGTGAGCATGTCGAAGGCCTGGCCGCGGTCGGCCGCCCGGCCTGCGGCACCGTAGTAGTCGACCACGTACTGGCCTGCCTCGCGGAAACCGATCGGCGCGGAGTCATCCGGCGGGGTCGGCTTGTCCGCGGCGGAGGTCGGCGGCGGGGGCGTGCTGGAGTTGCTGGTCTGGCCGCCCGCGGAGTTCTGGGGCGTCTCGCGGAGCCCGTAGTAGGCGCCGCCAATGCCAGCCACCAGGGCGATCGCCGCCGCGATGGCGATCACCAGGCCGCGCCGGGACTTCTTGCGCGGTGGCGAGGCGGGGTCGCGGACGTAGGCCGCCGGGCGCGGGCGCGGCGTGGACATGGTCGGGTTCGGCGTCGGCCGGTTCAGCTGCGGCTGGGTCGGCGGCCGGTAGGGCGGCGGCGGGGTGTTCCCGCCGAGTACCCGGGTGCTCGGCGCGGGGCGCAGCGGCGTGGGCTGGGCGTTGGCCAGGTTCGGGTCGTTGGCCAGGGAGCTGAGCGTGGCGGCGGCCTGGGACATGCCGGGCCGGTCGGCGGGCTCCTCGCGGAGCAGGCTCATCAGCACCGCGGTCATCGGGCCCGCCTGCCGGGGCGGCTCGACCTTGCCCGCGGCGACCAGGTGCAGCAGGGCCAGCGGGTTCGGGTTGTTGCCGAAGGGCGGCTTGCCCTCGATCGCGGTGTAGAGCGTCGCGCCGAGGGAGAAGACGTCCGAGGGCGGGGCCGGGTCGTGGCCCTTGGCGATCTCCGGCGAGAGGTAGGCCGGGGTGCCGGCCATCATGCCGGTCTGGGTGACGGTGACGTCGTCCGCGGCCCGGGAGATGCCGAAGTCGGTGATCTTGGCCAGGCCGGACTCGCTGACCAGGATGTTGGCCGGCTTGATGTCCCGGTGCACGATCCCGGCCTGATGCGCGGCGGCCAGCGCGCCCGCGACCTGGCCGCCGATCGCGGCGACCTCGCGGATGGGCAGCGTGCCGCGTTCGTCGAGCAGATCGGCCAGGCTGCGCGAGCGCAGGAACTCCATGACCAGGCAGGGGTCCCCGTTGTGCTGCACCACGTCGAAGATGGTGATCGCGTTGGGGTGGGACAGCCGGGCGGCGATCCGGGCCTCCCGCATCGCCCTGCGCCGCGCGTCCAAGGTCTGATCCTCGGACTGGCCCGGCTGCAGCAGGAGCTGCTTGATGGCGACGGGGCGCTGGAGGCGCTCGTCGTATGCCTGCCACACCGCGCCCATGCCGCCGCTGCCGATGTGTTCGACCAGCCGGTAGTTCCCGGCGATCACCTGGCCCCTGTCGATGGCCGATCGCTCCTCGTCCTGATGAGTGGTGACGGCCCAACGCCGTCTGCCAGACGCGTCCACCCTAATTGACGCGATGGAGGGGGTTGGTGAGCGTTAGGTCGGCGAAAATAGTGCCTAGGGCCTCATCCGTATTGCGCCGAATGGACTAATTGCGGCAACTTTCGGGCGCAAGCGGTCCGGCCTTGACCACGTTCGGTGGCGGGACGCTGCCGGAGGGGCAGGTCCTGGCCCCGGGCTCCTGCCCAGCCCAGGGCAGGGGAAGACCGGTGCGCCGCCGTCGCCCGCGGTGTGGTTGTGGTGGCTGGCGGTGTTGGATGCCTGGTCAGCGGATCGCGGCGGGGCGGGGTGGGCTGGCGCGGGATAACGATCCGGTAGGCGTGGCGTTGGTCACGCTGCCGTCGATCCGGCGGCGTGGGGTCCCCGTGCACGGCGGGAGGAGCCGTGCACGGGGACGTGAGGGTGCGGGCACGGTGGCGCCCGAGGCCCGAGGCCCGAGGCCCGAGGCCCGAGGCCCGAGCCCGAGGCCCGAGGCCCGAGGCCCGAGGCCGAGGCCGAGCCCGAGCCCGAGCCCGAGGCCGGGAGCCCGGGCCCCGAGGCGCCGGACGTCAGGTGCGGAGTAGCTGTTCCAGCGCGGCGCGGAGCTGGTCGTGCGGGTTGGCGTCGGACTCGGTGCGCCAGGCGAGGTAGCCGTCCGGGCGGAGCAGCACCGCGCCCTCGGGCAGGGCGTAGCGGGCCGGCCACTGGTTTTCCGGGTCCAGCAGGTCGGTGCCGATCCGGTGGGCGGTCAGCGGGACGCCGAACTGCTCGGCCAGCTCGGTCGCGGCCTGGCGCCAGCCATCGCCCTGGGGGCCGGTGAGCAGGAGCAGGCCGGTGGAGACCAGGTCGTGCAGGGCCAGGCGGTCGCCGTTGTGGGTCAGCCACAGGTGGGGGGCGCGGTGGCCGGGTTCGGGGACGGGGTGATGGCCGGGGGTGAAGGCGGACTCGTAGGACCGGCCCAGGATGGCGGGGGAGGTGTAGCGCTGGCCGAACATCCAACGGATGTCGGAGTTGGCCTCCTCCTCCGGGTCGCTGCTGCCGCGGCTTTCCTGGCGGTTGATGGTGATGTCCACGAACTCCTGGGCCAGTGGACGGCGTTCGGGTTCGTAGCTGTCCAGCAGGGCGGGGGTGGCCCAGCCCTTGAGCACCGCGGCCAGTTTCCAGGCCAGGTTGTGCGCGTCCTGGACGCCGGTGTTCGCGCCGTAGCCACCCGCAGGCGGCCACACGTGCGCGCTGTCCCCGGCCAGGAACACCCGGCCCTGGCGGAACCGCTCGGCCACCGCGGCCACCTGTTGCCACGGGGTCACGTCGACCACCTCGACCGGGATGTCGTCCCGGCCCAGCAGCTCGTGCAGCATCGGGGTCAGGCGTTGCGCGGTGAAGTCCGCCGGGGTGTCCACCGCGGCGTCGTAGCTGAACGCGGCGGCCCAGCGGCCGGGGTGCGCGGTGGTGGTCAGGAAGCCGGGCGGGCGGCCGGGCTTGACCACGAACCACATCACGGCGCGTTCCGGGATCAGCTCGGACAGATCCGCCTCGAAGAGCACGCCGAGGAAGTCGCCCAGGATGCCGGGGCCGTCGCGGCGGATGCCCAGCTGCTCGCGGATGGTGCCGCGGTTGCCGTCGGCGGCGATCAGGTAGTCCGCGTGGATCCGGTACTCCTCGCCGGTGGCGCGGTCCTTGGTCACCGCGTGCACGCCGTCGGCGGTCTCGGTGAAGGAGACCAGCTCGGTGTTGAACCGCTGTTCCGCGCCGCGGGCCTGGGCCGCCGCGCTCAGCACCGGCTCCACCGTGCTCTGGTCGGCCAGGCACAACCGGCCCGCGCTGTACTCGTCGTAGCTCGCGGTGGCGCCCAGGCGGAACAGCCAGCGCCATTCGCCGGCCAGCGACTGGCAGTGCACGCCGCCCTTGTCGTTCTCGAACGGCCTGCCCGCCTCGTACACCTGTTCGGCGATGCCGAAGGCGCGGTAGATCTCCATGGTGCGCACGTTGATCCCGCGGGCCCTGCCTTGTGGGGACGGGCCGGGGTGCTTGTCCACCAGGATCGACTCGACCCCGTGGCCGGACAGGAAAAGCGAGGCGGTCAGGCCGGCCAGGCCGCCGCCGGTGATGAGCACCGGCACTCGTTCCTCGTTGCCGCTCATGACGATTCCCCCTCGTCGGTTGGTGTGCTGAAGCTGTCCCCGATCCCGCGCAGCCACTCCTGGTCCCAGGTGATCCGGCCGTCGTCGAGTTCGGCCACCGTCGCGCGCACCCAGTCGAGCTGGGCGATCAGCGTGGCCCGCTGGTACTCCTCCTCCAGCAGGAACAGCCGCGGCACGCCCGCGGCCAGCGCCTCGGCCGTCACGGTGTCGGTCTCGGCGACCAGTTCGGCGAGTGTGGTCGCGCGCATCTCCAGCAGCGCGCGGATCTCGCCCGGTTCGAGCAGCGGCATGAACGCCACCGCGGCCGGGAACTCCGGGAACTCGGTGCCGGTCGCGGTGAACATCTCGCGCAGCCAGGCGCGGGCCGTGGCCAGCCCCTCCGGGCCGATCTCGTAGATGGTCCGCTCCGGCCGGTTGTCGGCCCGTTCGGTCTCCTTGACCTTGATCAGTCCGGCCTTCAGCAGGCGCTCGATGGTCTGGTAGACGCTGGCCCGCTGCCGGACGTTGACCACCCGGTCCTTGCCGCGTTCCTTGATCAGTTGCTGAATCCGGTACGCGTGCACCGGGGCCTCGATGACCAGGCACAACACGGTCAGTGCGAGCGGCGAACGACGGATCGGGGTTGCCATAGTCATAAACTTACTAGTGAGAATATGACTATGGCAACCCCGAGGGGACGTCAGGGGAAGTGGTCAGCGGTTCTCCGGGCGGCTCGCGCGCAGTTCGTAGCTGGGACCGAGCAGGCCGCGGCGGTCGTTGAGCCGCAGCAGCACCCGGGTGAACCCGGCGCACTCCACGTCCAGCCGCAGCGTGGCCGGACTGCCCTCCAGCAGCATCCGGTGCGCCGACAGGATCAGCCGCCCGCCCGGCCGCAGCACCCGGTACAGCTCGGCCAGGGCCCTGGTCCGGTCCGCCCACAGGTGCAGCGTGTTCACCGTGAGCAGCACGTCGACGCTGCCGTCGGGCTGCCCGGTGTCCTCCGCGTCGCCCCGGTGCAGCCGCACGTGTCCGGTTCTGGCCTGGTCGGCGCAGCGTTCCCGGGACCGGCGCAGCATCTCCTCGGCCGGGTCCACCCCGATCACCCGTCCGGCGGAGGCCGCCGCGGCCGCCGCGGCCAGTCCGACGCCGGGGCCCGCACCGAGCACCAGCACCGTGTCGGTGTGCCGTAAGCCCGCCTCGGCCACCAGTTCCCGCTCGGTGGCGGCGTTGGCGCGCGCCATGATCGCCCCGCCGATCCGGCCGGTGAGGCCGCGGGGATGACCGAACGCGGAGTCCACGATCCGCGGGAGGGAAGTAGCCATGCCTCCAGCACAGCTCGCATCCTCGCTGCTCGCATCGGGGACTTCCCTGAAATTCCTTCACTCGGGGGTAGTGCGCAAAGATCGTCCCTCGGGTGAGGATGACTGAATGAGCCCCGCCGTGACCCGCGCGCGCCGCACCCGCACCCCGCGCAGCCCGCTGTTCGAGGGCTACCAGGATCCCGACGGCCCGTACGCGGGCGTGCACGACGAGATGTTCGACGAGGACGGCCAGGTCCGGCAGGCCTACCGCAGGCTGTACGAGTCGATCGCGCCCTCGGAGGTCGCCGATCTGGCCGCGCGAGCCGAGGCGCTCGGCCGCGCCTTCGTCGACCAGGGCATCACCTTCTCCCTCTCCGGTCAGGAGCGGCCGTTCCCGCTGGACCTGATCCCCCGGGTGATCGGCGCCTCCGAGTGGGCCCGGCTGGAACGCGGCATCGTGCAACGGGTCCGGGCGCTGGAGGCATTCCTGGCCGACATCTACGGCGACGCGCAGATCCTGCGGGACCGGGTGCTGCCCCGGCGGCTGATCACCTCCTGTGCGCACTTCCACCGCGAGGCCGCGGGCATCTCCCCGGCCAACGGGGTGCGCATCCACGTCGCCGGGATCGACCTGGTCCGCGACGGCGAGGGCGTCTTCCGGGTGCTGGAGGACAACCTGCGCTGCCCGTCCGGGGTGTCCTACGTGATGGAGAACCGGCGCACCATGGCCAGGGTCTTCCCCGACCTGTTCGCCCGGCACCGGGTGCGCGCGGTCGGCGACTACGCCGCGCACCTGCTGCGCGCGCTGCGTGCCTCGGCCGCGCCGAACGCCGCCGACCCCACCGTGGTGGTGCTCACCCCCGGCGTGCACAACTCCGCCTACTTCGAGCACTCGCTGCTGGCCAGGCAGATGGGTGTGGAGCTGGTCGAGGGCAGGGACCTGTTCTGCCGGGACAACGCGGTCTACATCCGCACCACCGAGGGCGAACGCCGGGTCGATGTCATCTACCGGCGCATCGACGATGAGTTCCTGGACCCGCTGCACTTCCGTCCCAGCTCGGTGCTGGGCGTGGCCGGCATGGTCAACGCGGCCCGCGCGGGCAACGTGGTGATCGCCAACGCGGTGGGCAACGGGGTGGGCGATGACAAGCTCGTCTACACCTACGTGCCCGAGATGGTCCAGTACTACCTCGGCGAGAAACCGTTGCTGCCCAACGTGGACACCTTCCGCTGCTGGCTGGATGAGGAACGCGAGCAGGTGCTGGACCGGCTGGACGAGCTGGTGATCAAACCGGTGGAGGGCTCCGGCGGCTACGGCATCGTCTTCGGCCCGGACGCCAGCGCGCGCGAGCTGGCCTCGGTGCGCAAACGGGTCCGCAGCGACCCGCGCGGCTGGATCGCCCAGCCCGTGGTGCAGCTCTCCACCGTGCCCACCAAGATCGGCAACCGGCTGGCGCCGCGGCACGTGGACCTGCGGCCGTTCGCGGTCAACGACGGCGAGAACGTCTTCGTGCTGCCCGGCGGGCTGACCAGGGTCGCGCTGCGGGAGGGCAGCCTGCTGGTCAACTCCTCCCAGGGCGGCGGCTCCAAGGACACCTGGGTGCTGGCCCCGCGATCGTCCACTGTGGAGAGTGAACTGGCCGAGCCGGGACTGGCCGGGGCGGTGACCGACGGACAGGCCGCCGAGCACGGCCCCGAGCTGACCACGAGTCAGCAGCAACAGCAGCAACAGCAGTGACATGTCACGGAAACACGGACGGCAGAGGGTGGTGTCATGCTGGCCCGCAACGCAGAGTCGCTGTACTGGATCGGCCGCTACGTGGAACGGGCCGACGACACGGCGCGCATCCTCGACGTCTCCGTCCACCAGCTGCTGGAGGACGCCACCGTCGACCCGGACTCGGCGAGCCGGGCGCTGCTGCACGTGCTGGGCATCGAAGCGCCCGACGGCCGTGAGCTGGACGCCTGGTCGCTGACCGAGCTGGTCGCCTACGCCCCGGCCAACTCCGGCTCCATCGTGGCCTCGCTGACCAGCGCGCGGGAGAACACCAGGGGCGCAAGGGAGGTGGTCTCCACCGAGATGTGGGAATGCCTCAACGCCACCTGGAATGCGCTTCCCGAACGGCAGCGCTACGCCCGGCAGATGGGCCCGCACGCGTTCTTCTCCTTCGTCGAGGAGCGCGCGGCCATGTTCGCCGGACTGGCCGACTCGACCATGAGCCGCGACGACGGCTGGCGGTTCCTGCTGCTGGGCCGCTCGGTGGAACGGGTGGACATGGTGGTGCGGCTGCTGCTCTCCCGGGTCGGGGACAAGGCGTCCTCGCCGGGCTGGGTCACCGTGCTGCGCTCGGCAGGCGCGCACGACACCTACCTGCGCACCTACCGCGGCGCCATGGACGCCGGGCGGGTGGTGCAGTTCCTGTTGCTGGACCGGCTGTTCCCGCGTTCGGTCTTCCACGCCCTGCGCAACGCCGAGGCCTGCCTGGAACAGCTGGACCACCGGCCCAGCGTGCGCATCGGCGCCAAGGCCGAGGCGCTGCGACTGCTCGGCAGGGCCCGCAGCGAGCTGGAGTTCCTGCGCCCGGCCGACCTGCTGGAGGACCTGCCCCGCCGGCTCAGTTCGCTGCAGGGCACCATTCGGGAGGTCGGCGAGGCGGTGTCGTTGCAGTACTTCCACGCCGCGCCCTGGGTGGCCTGGACCAACGCGGAGGTGACCTCGTGAGCTGGCGGGTACGCATCGTGCACACCACCGGCTACCGCTACGACGAGCCGGTGATCCAGTCCTACAACGAGGCCAGGCTCACCCCGCGCGGCGACGGCAGGCAGAACCTGGTGGTCAACCGGGTGGAGACCACCCCGGCCACCCGCGCCTACAAGTACACCGACTACTGGGGCACCGCGGTCACCTCCTTCGATCTGCACGCCCCGCACACCGAGATGAAGGTGGTCGCATCCTCGGTGGTGGAGACCGCTGACGAGGACAAGCCGATCCGGGTCACCGAGTGGTCCGGGCTGGCCTCCGCGGACGTGCTGGACCGCTTCGGCGAACTGCTGGAGCCCAGCTCCTACGTGCCGACCAACCGCGAGCTGGCCGCGGTGGCGCGCAAGCTGCAACGCGGCCTGGAACCGGCGGACGCGGTGCTCGCGGTGTGCGCCTGGGTGCACGAACAGCTCACCTACCGGCCCGGCACCACCGGCGTGCACAGCTCGGCCATCGACGCCTGGCGGGCCCGTGAGGGCGTCTGCCAGGACTACGCGCACCTGACCCTGCTGTTGCTGCGCGCGATCGGCGTCCCGGCCCGCTACGTCTCCGGCTACCTGCACACCCAGCCGGATGCCCGCCTCGGCCAGACCGTGCGCGGGGAGAGCCACGCCTGGATCGAGGCCTGGACCGGCGGCTGGTGGGGCTACGACCCGACCAACGACGTGCCGATCGGCTCCCGGCACGTGCGGGTGGCGCTGGGCCGGGACTACGCCGACGTCGCCCCGCTCAAGGGCATCTACTCCGGCGGCGGGTCCTCCGCGCTGGAGGTGACGGTGGACATCACCCGGCTGGCCTGAACGCGAGGGCCGTTTCCCGCCGGAGTCCGGCCCCGGCGGTTGGTTGGCTGGACCGGTGAGTGAGACGTTGGCGATCCTGGACCGCTTCTACGCCGCCGAGCTGGCCTACCTCTCCGGCGAGACCGGGTTCGAGCCGGTGGCGGAGTTCCTGGACCCGGAGATCGTGCTGCACCAGGCCGAGGGGCTGCCCTACGGCGGGCAGTGGCGCGGGCCGGACGGACTGGCGAGGTTCCTGGCGGTGATGGCGCGGACCTGGGCCTCCTTCGAGATCCTGGCCCAGGAGACCCTGGTCGACGGTGACCGGGTGAGCGTGCTGAGCCAGGTCAGGGCGCGCGGGCGGGCCACCGGGACCGAACTGGAGTTCCCGATCCTGCAACTGATCCGGCTCCGGCACGGGCGGCTGGCCGAGGTGCGGCCGTTCTACTGGGACACCGCGGCGGTGGCGGCGGTCTGCGCCGGCGCGGACCGGTAGCCGAAACCGGCCGAGACGCAGATCACCGGGACTTGTGCGGGGCACTCCCTCCGGCATGGGACGATAGGTCGTCACCCGTCCGTTTCAGCGAGGGAATCAGTGGCCACGTTCGCCGACAAGACCTTCACGCCGCCGGAGCGCATCCGGAACTTCTGCATCATCGCCCACATCGACCACGGCAAGTCCACGCTGGCCGACCGGGTGTTGCAGCTCACCGGCGTCGTCGACGACCGTTCCATGCGCGCGCAGTACCTCGACCGGATGGACATCGAGCGCGAACGCGGCATCACCATCAAGGCGCAGAACGTGCGCCTGCCGTGGGTGCACGAGGGCACCGAGTACGTGCTGCACCTGATCGACACCCCGGGGCACGTCGACTTCACCTATGAGGTCTCCCGGGCGCTGGAGGCGTGCGAGGGCGCGATCCTGCTGGTCGACGCGGCGCAGGGGATCGAGGCCCAGACGCTGGCCAACCTGTACCTGGCCATGGAGAACAACCTCACGGTCATCCCGGTGCTGAACAAGATCGACCTGCCCGCCGCTGACCCGGACCGCTACGCCGCGGAGATCGCGCACATCATCGGCTGCGAGGCCGACGAGGTGCTGCGGGTCTCGGCCAAGACCGGCGTGGGCATCAAGGAGCTGCTGGACAAGGTCGTGCGGACCATCCCGGCCCCGGTCGGCGATTCCAACGCCCCCGCCCGCGCGATGATCTTCGACTCGGTCTATGACATCTACCGCGGCGTGGTCACCTATATCCGCGTGGTGGACGGCAGGATCACCCCGCGCGAGCGGATCCGGATGATGTCCACCGGCGCCACCCACGAGCTGCTCGAGGTGGGGATCATCTCGCCAGAGCCCAAGGTCTCGGTCGGGCTGGGCGTCGGCGAGGTGGGCTACCTGATCACCGGTGTGAAGGACGTCCGCCAGTCCAAGGTCGGCGACACCATCACCTCCGAGCGCAAGGGCGCCACCGAGGCGCTCTCCGGCTACCGCGAACCGCAGCCCATGGTCTACGCCGGGCTGTACCCGCTGGACGGCTCGGACTACCCGGCGCTGCGCGAGGCGCTGGACAAGCTGCAGCTCAACGACGCCGCGCTGACCTACGAGCCGGAGACCTCCGCGGCGCTGGGCTTCGGCTTCCGCTGCGGCTTCCTCGGCCTGCTGCACCTGGAGATCACCCGGGACCGGCTGGAGCGCGAGTTCGGCCTCGAACTCATCTCCACCGCGCCCAACGTGGTCAACCGGGTGGTCATGGAGGACGCTGTCGAGCACATCGTCACCAACCCCTCGGACTGGCCGGGCGGCAAGATCCGCGACATCTACGAGCCGATCACCAAGTGCACGGTCATCGCGCCCGCGGAGTTCGTCGGCACGATCATGGAGCTGTGCCAGGCCCGGCGCGGTCAGCTCGGCGGGATGGACTACATCTCCGAGACCCGGGTCGAGCTGCGCTACACCATGCCGCTGGCCGAGATCATCTACGACTTCTTCGACTCGCTGAAGTCGCGCACCCGCGGTTACGCCTCCCTCGACTACGAGGAGGCGGGCGAGCAGGCATCCGACCTGGTCAAGGTGGACATCCTGCTGCAGGGCGAGCCGGTGGACGCCTTCAGCGCGATCGTGCACAAGGACGCCGCCTACGCCTACGGCACCCGGATGGCCAGCAAGCTGCGCGAGCTGATCCCCCGGCAGCAGTTCGAGGTGCCGATCCAGGCCGCGGTCGGGTCCAGGGTGATCGCCCGGGAGACCATCCGCGCCATCCGCAAGGACGTGCTGGCCAAGTGCTACGGCGGTGACATCACCCGTAAGCGCAAGCTGCTGGAGAAGCAGAAGGAAGGCAAGAAGCGGATGAAGATGGTCGGCCGCGTCGAGGTGCCGCAGGAGGCGTTCGTGGCCGCGCTGTCCACCGACGAGTCCGGGGACAAGAAGAAGAAGTAGCCGCGCGGTGACCGGGTCCACTGGCCCGGTCACCGGAATCGGTGTGCTGGTGACCGACTGGCCGGGCCCTGTGGAAACGGGGGGTGCGGGTGGTGGGTGGTGGGGGTACGCTGGGGGTATGGGGAAGCGCAAGGAGTATGGGCTGCTGGTCAGTGGGCCGCCTGCCGCGGTGACCATTCAGGTTCCCGTGGGCACCTTGCTGCACGACTGGCCCAGTGTGCTCGGCCGGATCACCGACGGCGAGCGGGTCCAGGTCACCCGCAACGGCAAGGTCGTCGCCGTGCTCACCGCGCCCGACCCGAATGAGGTCGCGCTGGACGAGCTGGCCGCCTCGGGACAGGTCGCCGCCGACTGGCGGGAACGCCAGAGCACGTTGCGCGGTCTGCTCCGCACCCTGCCCGCCCGCACCGCCAAGCCCGGCGACGACCGCGGTAGCGCCGCGGTGCTCGCCGACCGCGAGGACACCGATCGGTGATCTACCTCGACAGCTGCGCGCTGATCAAACTGATCGTGCCGGAACCCCTGTCCGAGGACTTGTTCGGCTACCTGGACTCCCGGACCGAGCCGCTGGTCAGCTCCGAGCTGATCGTGGTCGAGGTGCACCGCGCGCTCACCCGCATGGAGGCGGGCAAGGACGCCCGCACCCAGGCCGACCAGCTGCTGGACAACATCACCCAGCTCCCACTGGCCCCGGTGGTCCGCGCCGCCGCCGCCCTGCCCGACCGCTACCTGCGCAGCCTGGACGCCCTGCACCTGGCCACCGCGCTGCGGGTGCCGACGACCCGGTTCGTGAGTTATGACCGGCGGTTGAACGAGGCGGCGGCCAAGGCCGGGCTGACCGTGCGCGCGCCGGGCGCGGCCCGCGCCTGAGCGCTCAGCCGGAGCCGCCCGCCGATCGCGTCCGCCCGGCTTCCAGGATCGGCTCACTTCGGACCCCTCCCTGCCAGGTGCTCGTCATACCGTCTGTCCACGACCGGGATGTTGCGGCCAAGGGTAACTTTCTGTTGTCAGTCCCTGCTTGTGCGTAGTGGCGAGCAGATCAGCCAGAGCGCGGCCAGGATCGCCCCCGCCGTGGCCACCCACAGCGCGCCGCGCAACCCGATCACCTCGCCAAGCACCCCGCCGAACAGGCTGCCCAGCGGGATCGCGCCCCAGATCAGGAACAGCATGGTGGCGTTCATCCGGCCCAGCAGGGCGGGTGGGCAGAGTGCCTGTTGGCGGCTGGCCATGGACACGGTGAGCACGATCAGGCTGAAGGCGGTGCCGAAAGCGGCCACGGCCCACCAGATCAGGCCGTAGCCCGGGGTGGTCAGGGGGAAGCCGAGGAAGAGCAGGCCGGCGGCGGCGCCGGAGAGCAGGATGGTGCGGTCCTGGCCCAGGTGGCCGGCGAGGCGGCGGGCCAGCAGGGCGGCGGCCAGGGCGCCGGTGAGGCCGAGGCTGCTGAGCAGGCCGATGGCGCCGGGGGAGAGGTTGATCTCGCGGAGCAGGAACAGCACGCCCAGGGCGACCTGGATGGACTGGAAGAAGGCGAGGGTGGCGCCGTGCAGGCCGAAGGCGCGCAGCAGCGGGTGGCCGAAGACCAGGCGCAGGCCCTCGGTGATCTCCCGGCCCAGGTGGCGCTGGGCGGGGGCGGGCGGGCGGGGTTCGCGGTGGCGGATGCCGCGTAACCACAGGGCGGACCACAGGTAGCCCGCGGCGTTGACCAGCACGGTGGCCGGGGCGCCGAACCAGTGGAAGAACAGGCCCGCGACGGTCGGGGCGGCGGTGGCGGCGACGGCGAGATTGCCGCGGAGTTTGGCGTTGGCCTCGATCAGGTCCCCGGCGGGGATCAGGCGGGGCAGGTAGGTCTGGTAGGCGACCTCGAAGAAGACCGTGAAGACCCCGGCGATCAGCACCACCACATACACCTGGGTCAGGGTCAGCGCGCCGAAGGCCGCGGCCACCGGGATCGAGCAGAACACCGCCGCGCGGACCAGGTCGGCCAGCACCAGCACCGGCAGCGAGCGCAGGCGATCGCACCAGGCGCCGACCAGCAGGCCGAGCACCAGGAAGGCCGCGGTCTGCAGGGTGCGGATGGCGGAGACCTCGAAGGCGCTGGCGTGCAGGGTCTCGGCGGCGAGCAGTGGCAGGGCCAGGTGGCTGACCCTGGTGCCGAGCTGGCTGAGCACATCCGCGGCCCACAGGTGCCGGAAGTCCCGGTGCCGGAGCAGCCCGCCGGGCCGCCGGGCGGTGTCCTTGGTCACCAGGGCACTGTGGCAGCTTGAGTGGAGTGGACGCAACTAGATTGAGTCGGCGAGACTCAGGTTTGCGGTTTGTCCTGGTCAGTGCGGTACTCGGCGAGCAGGGACAGGGCTTTGGCGTACTTGGCGCGCAGCCGGTCCTGGGTCGCGGGGTCCAGCCTGCCCATCCGGTCCGGGCCGCTGTTGTCGGCGATGTCGGCGTGTTTGACCACGATCGCGATCTCGTCCGCGGCGGCCCGGCGCAGGTAGCTCTCCATCGGCTCGCCGGGCTGTTTGCTCAGCGCCAGCACCGCCACCACCACCCGCTCCGGGCAGCCCGCCGCGCGCAGGTCGTCGGCGGTGACCTCGGTGTCCTCGATGACGTCGTGCAGCACCGCGGCCATCTTGGGCCACTCGCCGGTCACGCTGTCCATCACCCGCAGTGGGTGCCGGATGTAGGGCAGTCCGGCCTTGTCCACCTGGCCCTCGTGCGCTCGCGTGGCGATCTCCACCGCACGCGCGAGCGAGAAGCTGTCAGAGCTGCTCGGCATGGCTAGATTCGAGCACATGATCGCTACCTCGCGCGTGCCGCTGATCGTCGCGCCCATGGCGGGCGGGCCGTCCACCCCGGAACTGCTCGCCGCGGCAGGCTCAGTGGGGGCATTCGGCTTCCTCGGTGCCGGTTATCTCAGCGTCGAGGCCCTGGACGGGCAGATCGAGCGGACCAGGGCACTCGGTGTGGACGCCTTCGGGGTCAACCTGTTCGTGCCCGGCGCCGAGGCGGCCGTGCCGGTCGAGGAGTACGCCGGGCGGCTGGCGGCGGAGACGCGGCGGTACGGGGTTGACCTGGGGCAGCCGCGCTGGGAGGACGACGAGTACCCGGCCAAGGCCGAACTGCTGCTGAGCAGGCGGGTGCCGGTGGTGTCCTTCACCTTCGGTCACCCTGCGCCGGAACTGGTCACCAGATTCAAAGCCGTGGGCACCGAAGTGTGGGTCACGGTCACCACGCCGGAAGAGGCCCGGCTCGCCGCCGAGGTCGGCGCGGATGTGCTGGTGGTGCAGGGCATGGAGGCCGGTGGGCACCGGGGGACCTTCGCCAACGACCCCGGCCAGCCCGGCGCCGCGCCGCTGTACGGGCTGCTGGCCGCGCTGCGGCTGATCGGCGCGGTCACCGAGCTGCCGCTGGTCGCCACCGGCGGACTGGTGCACGGCGCGGACATCGCCGCGGTGCTCACCGCGGGCGCGGCGGCCGCGCAACTGGGCACCGCGTTCCTGCGCTGCCCGGAGGCGGGCACCCAGCCCGCGCAACGCGCCGCGCTGGCCGCCGCGGGCCGGGAGACCGCGCTGACCCGTGCCTTCACCGGCCGCCCGGCGCGCGGGCTGGTCAACCGGGTGCTCACCGAGCACAGCGCGGACGCCCCGGCCGCCTATCCGCAGCTGCACCACCTGACCAGGCCGGTGCGCGCGGCCGCGGCCAAGGCGGGCGATCCCGAGGCGATGTCGCTGTGGGCCGGGCAGACCTACCCGCTGGCCCCCGCACTGCCCGCCGCCGAACTGGTGGAGCTGCTCATGACACAGGCCCGGGACGCGTGGTCCCGGGCCTGTGGTCGCTGGCTCGATCAGTCCTGAGCGGACTGCTCGGCTGGCTGGTTGAGCTTGGACTTGCGGTAGGAGTAGGTGAAGTAGACGACCAGGCCGATCGCGAACCAGATCGCGAAGCGCAGCCAGGTCTCCGGCTGCAGGAAGGTGATCAGCCAGATCGAGAACACCACGCCGATGATCGGCACCACCGGCATGCCGGGGGTGCGGAAGGTGCGCGGCAGGTCCGGCTGCTTGTAGCGCAGCACGATCACCGCGATGCACACCACCACGAAGGCCAGCAGGATGCCGATGTTGGTCAGCTCGGCCGCCTCGTTGATGTTGAGGAACCCGGCGATGAAGGCCGAGCAGACACCGACGATCCAGGTGATCCGGCTGGGCACCTTGCGCTTGGCGCTGGTCTTGGCCAGGAACTGGGGCAGCAGGCCGTCCCGGCTCATCGCGTAGCCGACCCGGGTCACGCCCATCATGAAGGTGAACATCACGGTGAGGATGCCCAGGATCGCGCCCACCGAGATGATCATGCCGAGCACCGGCAGACCGACGTCGGCGAAGGCGCTGGCGAAGGCCGCCTCACCGTTGATCTTGGTGTAGTGCACCATGCCGGTCAGCACCAGGCAGGCCAGCACGTAGAGCACCATCGAGATGGCCAGCGAGTAGATGATCGCCTTGGGCATGTGCCGCTGGGAGTCCTTGGACTCCTCGGCCGCGGTGCTCATCGCGTCGTAGCCGAACACCGCGAAGAACACGGTGGCCGCGCCGGTGACCGCGCCGCCGAAGCCGAACGGGAAGAAGTTGCTGTAGTTGCCGGTGTTGATGTGGAAGACGCCGACCACGATGACCAGCACCACCACGCCGACCTTGAGCCAGACCAGCGCGCTCTCGAACCGGGCCGCGCTCTTCATGCCCAGGTTGAGCACGTAGGCGATGAGCAGGCAGAGCAGCGCGGCGAACAGGTTCACGCTGTAGCTGCCCGCGGCCACACCCGCGGGTTCGGTGCCGGGTGCGCCGAGCATCCAGGTCGGCAGTTGCAGGTCCAGCAGCCCGAGCAGGTTGTTGAAGTAGCCCGAGATGCCGATGGCGACCACCGCCACGATCGCGGTGTACTCCAGCAACAGGTCCCAGCCGATCAACCAGCCCGCGAGTTCCCCGAGCACCACGTAGCCGTAGGTGTAGGCCGACCCGGCCCTGGGGATCAGCCCGGCGAACTCGGCGTAGGAGAAGGCCGCGGCCGCGCTGGCGATGCCCGCGATCAGGAAGGAGATCAGCACCGCCGGACCGGCGGTCTTGTTGGCCACCGCGCCTGCCAGCGAGAAGATGCCTGCGCCGATGATGCCGCCGACGCCGATCGCGGTCAGTTGCCACAGCCCGAGCGACTTGACCAGCCCACTCTCGGACTCCGCGCTCACCTGCTCGATCGGTTTGCGCCGGAACACACTCCGGCCGCCGGACGGAACTTGCGCCCTTGTCATCTCCTGCTCCCTCCACCCGGGCACGCCGCTGTGCCGCGCACACCGTAGACGACCGGCCATGCTCACGGCAGCGTCAGTACCTCGTCCAAGACCAGAAAATCGCCAGGCCGTGTCCCTTCGCGCCGACTAGGTTGGGGACATGGGTGCAGGGAGTGTCGTTTCAGTGAACGTCGGCGCCATCCAGGCCGCGGACTGGGCCGGGCGCAAGGGCAAGAGCGGTATCGACAAGCGACCGGTCACCTCGGCCCGGATCGAGCCGCTCGGCCTGGCCGGGGACGAGATCAGCGATCTGGAGCACCACGGCGGCGAGTTCCAGGCCGTCTACGCCTACGCGGTGGAGGACCTGGCGTTCTGGTCGGCCGAACTGGGCCGCACGCTGGCGCCCGGCAACGCGGGGGAGAACCTGTCGCTGTCCGGAGTGGACACCCAGGCCCTGGTGATCGGCCAGCGGCTGCGGATCGGCACGGCGGTGCTGCGGGTGACCGCGCCGCGCGTCCCCTGCCAGGTCTTCGCCGGTTTCTGGGATGTGCGTGGGCTGGTGAAGCGGTTCACCGTGGCCGGGCGCACCGGGGCCTACTTCGCGGTGGAGACCGCAGGCGAGGTGCGGGCGGGTGACGCGGTGCAGACGCTGTCCACGCCGGCGCACGGGGTGGACATCGCGACCGTGTTCGACTTCGTGGGCCGCAACAACCGGGACCGGGTGCCGGAACTGCTGCCCGCGATGGCCGACTTCCCGCCGAAGGTGCGCGGCTGGGTGCAGGACCACGCGGCGGTCTGAGGCGGCGCGGGGACCGCCTGGGCAGTCCCCGTGCGCGACCGGCTCAGCGGGTGAAGACGATCTTCCCGGCGGTCTCGCCGCCGAGCATGGCGCGGAAGCCCTCCTCGGCCTTCTCCATCGGCAGCTCCAGGCCCACCTGCGGGCGCAGGCCGGTCAGGTCCAGGAAGGTGACCAGGTCGGCCAGCTCGTCCCTGGTGCCCATCATCGAGCCGACCACGTGCAGCTGGAAGAAGAACAGCCGCTGCAACTCGGCTGGCGGGTTGCCGCCGGTGGTGGCGCCGGAGCAGACGATCACCCCACCGGGCTTGAGCGCGCGCATGGAGTGCGACCAGCTGGCCTCGCCGACGGTCTCGAACACCGCGTCGACCTTGCCGGGCAGCCGGGCGCCGGGCTCGAAGACCCCGTGCGCGCCCAGCCGTTCGGCCAGCGAGCGCTTGTCCGCGGACCGGCCGGTGGCCCACACCCGCAGGCCGGCCGCCTTGCCCAGCTGCACCAGCGCGGTGGCCACGCCACCGGAGGCGCCCTGCACCAGGATGGTCTGCCCCGGCCGGGCGGCGGCCTTGGTGAACAGCATCCGGTAGGCGGTCAGCCAGGCGGTGCCCAGGCAGGCGGCGTCGGTGAAGGACAGGCCGGCCGGCTTGGCCAGCACATTGCGCTTGGGCAGCACGATGGTCTCGGCGAAGGAGCCCTGCAGCTTCTCCGTCAGCAGCGTGCGCTTGGGGTCCATGGTCTCGTCCCCGCGCCAGTCCTCGTCGTTGATCACCCCGTGGATGACCACCTCGGACCCGTCGGCCAGGGTGCCGGCGCCGTCGCAGCCCAGCACCATCGGGAACTGCTCGGCCTTGATGCCGACCCCGCGCAGCGTCCACAGGTCGTGCATGTTGAGGCTGGCGGCCTTGACGTTGACCGCGACCCAGCCTGCCGGGACCTCCGGCTCGGGACGCTCGCCGACCACCAGGCCGGCCAGGGGATCCTCGGGATTCGGCTTGTCGGCGTATACGGCGAACATGGCTGAAAACCTATCGCCTGACCCGGACACCCGCCCGTGATGCCGGTCACTGCGACGGCCCCGCGTAGGCTCGGGCCCGTGCAGTGGTTGGCGGACTCCTGGGACGCGGTCGGGCTGTGGCTTGCCCAGCAGTGGTTCCCGTTCCAGTTCCTGCTGGTGATGGCCGTGCTGCTGCCGTTGTGCTGGGCGGTTGCCTGGGGGATCGACCGTGCGGTCGACCAGGTCTCCGCGGGACTGTCGAGGATCCGGGGCCGCAACAGTGACCTCTCGTAAACGCATCACCCTGGCCCTGGCCGGACTGCTCGGACTCGTGCTCGTCGGCTGGTTCGCCCGCGGCCTGCTCGGCGGGGACACCGGCGCGCCGCCGGCCAAGACCACCGTGGTCAGCTCCGCGCAGGCCGGTGGCGCGACCAGTTCCGGCAAGGCCACCCGCTCCGGCGGAGAGGTCACCGAGGCGCTGTCCAAGCTGCCGGCCGAGGCCGCCAGGACCTGGAAGCTGATCCAGAGCAACGGGCCCTTCCCGCACCCGGACCGGGACGGGGTGGAGTTCGGCAACCGGGAGAAGCGGCTGCCCAGTCAGGGCAAGGGCTACTACCGCGAGTACACCGTGCCCACCCCTGGGGAACGCACCCGCGGCGCGCGGCGGCTGGTCACCGGCGGCGGCACCAAGGAGCTGTACTACACCGCCGACCACTACGAGAGCTTCGTGAAGGTGGATCCGAACCGATGACGCCGGTGGAGCACGTGGTCGACGGCAGCACGCTGCGCACCAGGCGGGCCGCGCTGGCCGCCTTCGCCGAGGCGCTGTCCTTCCCGGACTACTTCGGCGGCAACCTGGACGCGCTGTATGACTGCCTGACCGACCTGTCCTGGCTGCCCGCGGTCGAGCACCACGTGCACTGGATCCACGCCGAGGTGTTGCGGCGCAACGATCCGGACGCCTTCGCCGGGATCAGCGAGGTGCTCGCCGACGCGGTCGCGGCCAATCCGCTGCTGACCGTGCGGGTCACCGCCTAGACCAGGCCGGAGCGCTGCCTGGCGCGTAAGTAGGCGCGCAGGAAATCCGCGCGCAGGTAGGACCAGGGATACCGGTCGGCGTGCCCGCGGGTGGCCTCGAAATGCGGCCGGGCCAGCTCCGGCTCACCGCACAGCGAGTACCAGAACGCGACCAGGTTGTGCCCGCTGATCCGGGCCCTGGGGTCCACGCCGTGCGGGTGCAGCCACCGGTCCACTGCCTGCTGGGCGTGCGCGCGCACCTCGGGGCGCTCCAGTAACCGGCGTTGCGCGCCGGGGGAACACTCCACCCATTCCTCGATGTATCCGCGCAGCACCAACAGGTTCAGCGCGGAACCGACTGGCGCGGTGGCCGCCGCACCGGTGACGAACTCGGTCATCACCCGCGGCGGATGCCCCCATTTCGGGGACAGCGAGATGAGCATCTGCTCGTGCCCGCGCAGGTGCTGCGGGGCCAGCGCCCGCAGCCGCGCCCAGCGCTCGCGCAGGTCCGCCGGATCGCCGCCCTGACCGCGGGACAGGTGCACCAGCCACACCCACGGCGTCGGATCGGCCGGGTCGAGTTGGGCGGCGCGGGCGCACATCACCTCGGCCGCGTCCAGCATCCGCGGGAAGCCGGGCCCCGGTTCGCGGACCCGGTGGTAGCCGCGGATCTCCCAGGCGCGCAACACCTCCACCGCCCCGCGCAGAGTCCACCCGATCGGGTCACCGGGTTCGCCGGTAACCCAGTCCAGCAGCCAGCGCGGCACGGTGCCGCCGTGGCAGGCCACCACCGTGGCCGCCGCGACCAGCACGGTGTCGGAGCGGTCGTCGGAATCCTGTGCGCAGGCGATCAGCGCGGCCACCGCGGTCCGGTCCCCGGCGCGGGCGGCCGCCCGGACCGCCTCCAGCTCGGGGCTGCCGTAGGTCAGGCCCTCGCGGGCCTCGGGCAGGGTGCTGGACCGCCGCCACGGGAAGATCTTCGGCACGGAGATCGAGCCTATGGTGTGTGGCATGGATCTGCTCCGCCAGATGGAGGCCAATCTGGCCCGGCACGCGAGCCTGTTGCACGATCCGGCGCGGGTCACCCAGGCGCCGGATGTGTTCCACGCGGACAGCGGACTGGCCGACGACACCTTCAACATCGTGGCCGGGGCCCGCTTCACCGAGGCCACCGCGGATCGCCGGATCGCCGAGACGGTGACCGCCCTGCGCGGCACCGGCCGCCCGTTCTCCTGGTGGGTCGGCCCGGCCGCCACACCGACTGACCTGTCCGCGCGGTTGAGCGCGGCCGGACTGCCCGCCACCGAATCCGAGACCGCGATGTGGGCGAGCCTGGACGAGCTGCCCGCGCCACGCTTGGCCGAGGGCCTGGACCTGGTGGTGGCGAGCACCGAGGCCCAGCTGGCCGACTACGCCGCGGTGCTCGCCGCGCTCTGGGACCCGCCCTCGCCCACCGTGCCCGCCTACTACGCCCGGCCGGGCGCCCTGGACTGCCCGGCACGGTTCCTGGTGGGCTACGCCGAGGGCGAGCCGGTGTGCACCGCCGAGGTGACCCTGCACGCCGGGGTCGCCGGGCTCTACAACATCTGCACCGCGAACACCCACCGCCGCCGCGGTTTCGGCGGCGCGGTCACCGACGCGGCACTGCGGGTGGCCAGCGAAGCCGGGTACCGGACGGCGGTGCTGCAGGCGTCGGCGGACGGCGAACCGGTGTACCGGCGGCTGGGGTTCCAGGCCTGCGGAACCTTCACCGAGCACGCCCTGCCCGCACCGGCACCGGGGATGTACGAAGGTGCACCCGGTCTGGCGGCGCCCCCGCCGCCCTAGCAGGATGAGTCGGCATGCGAGGAATGACAACGGCTGTGCTGGCCGCGGTGGCGATGCTCGGCCTCACGGCCTGCTCGTCCGGCGGAACCGGGTCCACCGGCACCCAGACCCCCACCA
This sequence comes from Crossiella sp. CA198, assembly GCF_052078295.1. Taxonomy (NCBI): domain Bacteria; kingdom Bacillati; phylum Actinomycetota; class Actinomycetes; order Pseudonocardiales; family Pseudonocardiaceae; genus Crossiella; species Crossiella sp. CA198. The sequence goes on along the minus strand of NZ_JBQJIM010000002.1, from coordinate 253,080 downwards.
GTAGCAGCGCTCCGGCCCCGTTAGCCGCGGCGACCTTCGCCCCGCCCGCCGCCTCCGGCGCCCAGCCGCCTGGCGTGGTGCACAACACCGAACTGGTGCCCGCCGGCGCCGCGGCCACGGTCACGGCCGGCGCCGCGGGCGGCGGCACCACGGTGACCCTGGCCGTCACCGGGTTGCGCCCCAACCGCAAGTACGGCTCGCACGTGCACACCAAGGTGTGCGGGCCGAAGCCGCTGGACTCCGGCCCGCACTACCAGGACAAGCTGGACCCGGTGCAGCCCTCGGTCGACCCGGCCTTCGCCAACCCCAAGAACGAGGTCTGGCTGGACCTGGAGACCGACGCCAGTGGCGCGGGCAAGGCCAGTGCCACCGTGGCCTGGAAGTGGCGGCCGAACGAGGCCAACTCGGTGGTGCTGCACATCGACCACACCAACCACCACGACCCGGGCAAGGCCGGCACCGCGGGCGAACGCCTGGCCTGCCTGACCACCCCGTTCAAGTAGCCTGACCGCCGCCTGCCGGGTTCACCCGGCGGGCGGCACCCAGGCGGCCGGGCGCTTCTCGGCGAAGGCGCGGATGCCCTCCTGGCCCTCGGCACTGGCGAAGTGCTCGGCGGAGAGTTCCAGCATGTCCGCGAAGTCCTCGCCCAGGCTGGACGCGGGGGAGCGGCGCAGCATGGCCTTGGTGGCCGCCAGCGCGGTCGGACCGCCCAGGGCGAGCATGTCGGTGTAGCGGCGGACCTCGGCGTCCAGGGCGTCCGCGGCGACCGCGGTGTTGATCAGGCCGATGGCCGCGGCGCGGGCGGCGTCGAACTTCTCGCCGGTGAGGAACAGCTCGTGCGCGGCACGCGGCAGCAGCCGGGGCAGCACGGTGACCGAGATGACCGCCGGGACCACGCCGATGCGGACCTCGGTGAAGGCGAAGCTGGACTCGTGGGTGGCCACCGCGATGTCACAGGCGGCGATGATGCCCACGCCCCCGGCCCGCGCCGGACCGGCGACCTTGGCCACCACCGGCTTGGGGCTGGTCCAGATCTCCTCCAGGATCGCCGGGAACTCGTTGACGCCCTGGGCGTCCGCACCCGCGCCGCGGGACTCCTTGAGGTCCATGCCGGAGCAGAACACGGTGCCGGTGTGGCCCAGCACGATCACCCGGACCGCCTCGTCGGCGACGGCGCCGCTCAGGTGGGCGCGCAGTTCGCGGCGGAGCTGGGCGGAGAGGGCGTTGCGATTGTGCGGGGAGTCGAGGGTGATCTCGGCGATCCCGCGGTCGACCGCGTAGTGGACGAGTTCGTCAGCCATGGGAAGACCATAAACATAAAAGTGACCGCATCGGGGAGACGGGCGGTTCTCCCCGATGCGGTCGGGAACGGCTGAAAGGAGGCAGTTCAGCCGATCGTCGTGGTGGTCAACGCCGGGTTGGGATTGGGGTAGCACTTGGTGGGGGCGTCGACCGGGAACCCGAGCGCGACCGCGGTGGCGATGAAGGTCAGGCCGGGGTCGGCGAAGCTGGAGCCGCCGAGTTTGGTCTCGATGGTGCCGCTGGCACCGGCGGTCAGTTTCACCGTGATGGTCGGGATCTCGAAGTCCGCGCCGCCCTTGAGCGCCGCGCTCAGCTTGACCTCAAGGTTGTTGCCGACCTTGGTGATCGTCGGTGTGCCCACTCCGGACCCGCCGGAGAGGGTGGCCGAGACGTAGCTGGAGTTGGCCGGAACGGGGACGGTGAGCACGAAGTTCTTGATCTCGCGCAGCGTGTAGTTGCCGACCTTGTCCGGCACCTTGTTCGGTGCGGGGTCGAACACCGCGCTGACCTCGCCGCCGGGCGCGACGGTGGCCGGCGCGGTGGCGGTCAGGTCCTGGCTGAAGGTGGCGTCAACGGGACCGAGCGGACTGCTTGCCTGGCAGGCGAAGTTCACCGCGGCCGCAGGGGAGGCCACGGCCGGACCGGCCAGGACGAGCAGGGGAGCGACAACAGCGGTCGCGGCTAACAACAGTCGAGCGGTGGAGCGTCGTGCAGGGGACATATCCCACCTCGCTGTAGAAAATTCCTCCCGACACGGCGGCGGTTGAGGTGAGTCTCACACGACGATCATTCTGTTGTTAACCCACTAAAGTCGTGATGTTGCGCCGTTCGGCGGCACACGCCTCGGCATAGCGATGCAGCACCAGCTCCGCCACCTCGGGGTCGTCACCGAGCGGTTGGGCCACTACGGTGTCCAGCCCGCTGGCCAGCGCCGCGGTGGTCACCCGGTCCGGCAGCAGGCCGGGGGCCAGGAACCAGGAGGCCAGCGCGATCCGTTGCGCGCCACGGGCTTTGAGCCGTTCGACGGCGGTGGGCACGTCCGGTTGCGCGCTGGCCGCGAAGGCCGCTTCCACCCCGGCCCAGCCCGCGCCGAAGGACCAGCGGTGGGCGAGCTGGTGCACGGCGGCGTTGGCCGGGGCGTGCGAGGAGCCCGCACCGGCCAGCACCACACCGAGTTTCCCGTCCCCTGGCAGGGCTCCGGCCGCGGCCAGCCTGCGCAGCGCGGCCGATTCCAGCCGGGGGTCGGGGCCGAGCACGTCGGCGATGCGCACCGACAGCCGGGGCAGCCGGGTCACCGTCTCGGCCACCGCGCCGGGCACGTCCACCTTGGCGTGGTAGGCCCGGCCGAGCAGCAGCGGCGCCACCACGACCTCGCGGTGGCCCTCGTTGTGCAGTCCGGTCAGCACATCGCCCAGCCGCGGCGCGGACAGGTCCAGGAAGGCCACCCGCACGTCCAGGCCGGGCCGCAGCGCGCGGACCACGGTGACCAGCTCGTGCACAGTGGCCGCCGAACGCGGGTCGCGACTGCCGTGTGCGAGGGCCACCAACGGGATCCGGGTGGTCATCACACCGCCGCCGCCAGGCCGCGGGCACGCAGCACGGCGCGCTCCAGTGGACGGAAGAACAGCAGTTCCACCCCGATGCCGACGGCCAGGATGAGCAGGATCGCCGCGATGACCAGGGACATGTCGGTGAGCTGGCGGCCCTCCTCCAGCATCTGTCCGAGGCCGATGCCCAGGTCGGGGGAGCGGGCGATGATCTCCGCGGCCATCAGCGACCGCCAGGAGAACGCCCAGCCCTGCTTGAGCCCGGCCAGGTAACCGGGCAGCGCGGCGGGCAGCAGCACGTGCCGGGCGGACTGCAACCGGCCGGCGCCGAGCACCGTGCCCACCCGCAGCAACAGCGGTGGCACCTGGTCGATCCCGGCGACCAGGCCGTTGGCGATGGAGGGCACCGCGCCCAGCAGCACCACGGCGTAGATCATCGAGTCGTTCAGGCCCAGCCACAGCAGCGCGGCGGGCACCCAGGCCACCGAGGGCAGGCTCTGCAATCCGCTCAGCAGTGGCCCGATCGCCGCGCGCACCAAGGGAATCCGGGCCACCAGCAGACCCAGCGGGGTGCCGATGGCGACCGCGGCGAGGAAACCGAGCACCGCGCGGTGGGTGGAGACCCACAGCGTTTCCCAGGCCTGGCCGTCCAGCAGCCGTTCCCACAGCACGCCGGCCACGGTGAGCGGGGAGGGCAGTTTGTACTCGGGCTCGATCGCCGAGGCCCACAGCACCTGCCACACCAGGATGATCAGCGCGAGCGCGACCAGCGGGGGCAGCGCGGTGCTCGCGAACCGCCGCCACCCCCCGGTCGAGCGTGGTGGTGGCGGCGCGTCCAGCGCGTCCAGGCCCGCTTCGAGCGCGGCCAGGTCCGCGCCGGACTTGGCTTCAGGCACGGCCATGGCTGGAGATCACCTCCCGCAGGTGGCCGGTGATCTCCTCGGTGAGCTTCTCGTTGTCCTGCCCGGTGATCCGCCACTCGCGCACCACCCGGCCGGGCCGGGAGGACAGCAGCACCACCCGCTGACCCAGCCGCACCGCCTCGCGCACGTCGTGGGTGACGAACAGCACCGCGGTGCCGGTCTGCGACCAGATCCGGCGCAGCTCGCCCTGCAGGGCGTCCCTGGTGATCGCGTCCAGCGCGGCGAAGGGCTCGTCCATGAGCAGCAACGGGTTGCCGCCCTCGGCCTCGTCCAGGGTGGTGGCCAGCGCGCGGGCCAGCGCGACCCGCTGGCGCATGCCGCCGGAGAGTTCGTGCGGGCGCTTGCGGCCGACCTCGGCCAGCCGCACCAGGTCCAGCAGCCTGGTCGCCGCGGCGGCGCGTTCGGTGCGACCGAGTCCACGCAGGCGCAGCGGCAGTTCCACGTTGCGGGCGGCGGTGAGCCACGGCATCAGCGCGGGCTCCTGGAAGACCACCGCAGGCCGTCCACTGTGGACGGACACGGTGCCGGCGCTCGGCTTGTCCAGGCCGGCCACCAGGTTGAGCAGGGTGGACTTGCCGCAGCCGGAGGCGCCGAGCAGGCAGACGAACTCACCGGGCCGCACGGTCAGGTCGACCCCGTCCAGCGCGGTCACCGCGTTCGCGCCGCGGCCGAAGGATTTGCTGACATTGTCCAGGTGCACCACCGCGTCCCCGACGTGGCCGGACGGGCGGGTGTGTTCCAGAGTCGCGGTCATGGCCGTGCCCTCACTTTCCGTCGAGTCCGGACGCGTCCACCCCGGGCAGCCCCGCGGCCTTGAGCGCCTCGTTGAGCGCGGCCAGGTCCACCAGGCCCTTGAGGTCGAACTCCTGCTTGGCGACACCGGCGGCGACGGCGTCCTTGGACAGCTTCGGGAAGGTGGCCGCGGCCGGGTCGGTGGTGAAGGAGATCTGGCTGAAAGCCCGCTCCAGTACCGGTTCCGGCAGCGGCTTGCCCGCGTACCTGCCGAGTGCGGCGTTGACCGTCTTCTTGGCCTGCGCCGGGCTGTCGTTGAGGTACTTGGTCGCGGCGACGTGCCCGCGCAGCAACGCCTGCACGGTGGCCGGGTGCTTCTGCGCGAACTCGGTGCGCACGATCAGCACCGTGGTCGGGAACTTCCCGCCCGGCCACAGGTCCCGCTCGTCCACCAGCACCTTGCCGCCCGCTTCCAGCACCAGGCGGGAGGACCAGGGCTCGGGCAGCCAGCCGCCGTCGAGCTGACCGGTGCGGAAGGCGTCGAAGGTCTGCGGGTTGTCCGTGTTGGCGATCTTGACGTCCTTGCCGCCGGTGGTCTCCACCTTCAGCCCGTGCCCGGCCAGCCAGGCCCGCAGCGCTACGTCCTGGGTGCCGCCCAGCTGCGGGGTGGCGATGCTCTTGTCCTTGAGGTCCTGCGGACCGTTGATCTCCTTGCGCACCACCAGTTGTGCGCCGCCGGTGGCCGCGCCCGCGATCAGCTTGACCGCCTTGCCGTTGGACTTGGTGAAGGCGTTGATGGTCGGGTTGGGCCCGATGAAGGTCGCGTCCAGCGATCCGGCCAGCAGCGCCTCCACCGCGGAGGGTCCGGCGTTGAACGCCTGGGTGCTCAGCTTGGTGCCGCCGAGTTCCTTGGCGATGAACTTCTTGTCCTCGTCGATGCCGACCAGGGCCGGGGCGTGCGTGACGTTCGGGAAGAACCCGAGCCGCAGTTCCGCCGCCGGACCGGAATCACTGGCCGCGGCGGTGGATTCGGCTGCCCTGGAGCAACCGCTGACCGCGGCGATCAGCGCGGTGACGGCGAGCACTGCGGGCAGGACGCGATGGCGGCGTCGCGGGGTACGCACGGGGATCCTCCTGGAGACAAAGGGAAAAAAGGACTAGGGGCCGGGCGAGACGAGGGCTCGGTCATCGGCGGTCGCGCCGCCGAGTCCGGTGTCCTCGTTGACATCCGGGATGGGCAGTGGAGCGCCGATGAGACCGGCGGCCAGGGTGCCGCCGTCGTTCGGGTCGATCACGAGGAAGGACCCGGTGCGCCGGCTGCTGGTGTACTCATCAACCGGCAGCGGCTCTGCTGTCCGGATGAGCACTCGGCCGATCTCGTTGAGCTGCAACGAATCCGGCGTATCCACAGTGGACAGGCGCTGTTCGTCGAAGCGGTCGGCCAACTCGGTGACGATGGCCGGGACGGTGCGGGTGCCGTGTTTGATCAGGACACGGGCGTTGGGCAGCAACGGTTTCTCGGCCAGCCAGCAGACGGTGGCGTTGAGTTCGTCACTCACTGCTGGATATTGTTCCGCGCCCGCGATCAGATCGCCACGGGAGATGTCCACATCGTTGTCCAGCAACAGGGTCACCGATTGACCGGCGCCCGCTTCGGACAGTTCGCCGTCCGCGGTGTCGATCCGGACCACGGTGCTGCGCAGGCCGGCGGGCAGCACGATGATCTCATCGCCCGGCCGCACCACCCCGGCCGCCACCTGGCCGGCGTAACCGCGGTAGTCGGGGTACTCCGGGGTGCGCGGCCGGATCACGTACTGCACCGGGAACCGGAACGGCACGTCATGCGGATCCGGTTGCACCGGAACGGTTTCCAGGTGTTCCAGCAGGGTCGGCCCGCTGTACCAGGGGGTGCGCTCGGAGCGGTCCACCACGTTGTCGCCGACCAGCGCGGAGACCGGCACGGAGACCACCGACCGCTCGGGGTAGCCCAGCGCGTTGGCGTGCGCCAGGAACTCCTTGGCGATCAGCCCGAACCGGTTCTCGTCGTAGTCGATCAGGTCGATCTTGTTGACCGCGAGAACGAGTTGCGGCACGCCGAGCATGGCCAGCACGGCGGCATGCCGCCTGGTCTGCTCGATCACGCCTTTCCTGGCGTCCACCAACAGGATGGCCAGCTGCGCGGTGGACGCGCCGGTGACCGTGTTGCGGGTGTACTGCACGTGTCCTGGGGTGTCGGCGAGCACGTAACTGCGTCGCGGGGTGGCGAAGTAGCGGTAGGCCACGTCGATGGTGATGCCCTGTTCGCGTTCCGAGCGCAGGCCGTCGACCAGCAGGGACAGGTCCGGAGTGGACAGTCCCCGATCGACGCTGGCCCGCTGCACGGCTTCGAGCTGGTCGGCCAGCACGGATTTGGTGTCGTACAACAGGCGGCCGACCAGGGTCGACTTCCCGTCGTCGACGGATCCGGCGGTGGCCAGCCTCAGCAGGTCGGTCATCAGAAGTAGCCCTCTCGCTTCCGGTCTTCCATGGCCGCTTCGCTGAGCCGGTCGTCGGCGCGGGTGGCGCCGCGTTCGGTGAGCCGGGAGGCGGAGACCTCGGCGATCACCGCGGCCAGATCACGTGCGTCGGACTCGACGGCGCCGGTGCAGGACCCGTCGCCGACCGTGCGGTAGCGGATCACCTTGCGCTGCACCGTTTCCCCGGGCTTCGGACCGCCCCACGGACCCTCGGTGAGCCACATGCCGTCCCGCAGGTAGACATCGCGCTCGTGGGAGTAGTAGATCGAGGGCAGCTCGATGTTCTCCCGGTCGATGTAGCGCCAGATGTCCAGTTCGGTCCAGTTGGACAGCGGGAAGACCCGGACATGCTCGCCGGGGCGGTGCCGTCCGTTGTAGAGGTTCCACAGCTCGGGCCGCTGCCGCTTGGGTTCCCACTGGCCGAAGGCGTTGCGCAGGCTGAAGATGCGCTCCTTGGCCCGAGCCCGTTCCTCATCCCGCCGCCCGCCGCCGAAGACCGCGTCGAACTTGTGCGCGGTGATCGAGTCGAGCAACGGCACGGTCTGCAACGGGTTGCGGGTGCCGTCGGGGCGTTCGGTGAGCCGTCCGTCGTCGATCCAGTCCTGCACGTGCGCGACCTCCAGCCGCAGCCCGTGCTTGGCGATGAGGTCGTCCCGGAAGGTGATGACCTCCTCGAAGTTGTGCCCGGTGTCCACGTGCAGCAGGGTGAAGGGCACCGGCGCGGGCCAGAAGGCCTTGAGCGCCAGGTGCACCAGCACCGTGGAGTCCTTGCCGCCGGAGAACAGGATCACCGGCCGGTCGAACTCCCCGGCCACCTCGCGGAAGATGTGGATGGCCTCGGATTCCAGCGCGGTCAGGTTGTCCTGGGCCGGCCGCAGTGTGCTCGTCATTCCCCCGCCTTCATCCGTGCAGTCCGCACTCGGTCTTGTTCTGGCCTGCCCAGCGGCCACTGCGCGGGTCGGCGCCCGGCAATGGTTTCGCCGTGCAGGGCGCACAGCCGATGGACGGATATCCCGCGCCTACCAGGGGGTTCTCCAGAATGCCGTGTTCGGCGATGTAGGCGTTGAACTCCTCGTCGGTCCAGGCGGCGATCGGGTTGACCTTGATCAGCCCGTTGCGCTCGTCCCAGCCCACGATCGGCGTGTTCGCCCTGGTCGGCGCGTCCACCCTGCGCACGCCGGTGACCCACGCGTCATAGCGGGACAGCGTGCGCTGCAACGGGATCACCTTGCGCAGCGCGCAGCAGCGATCCGGCGCCCGCTCGAACAGGTTCGGCCCGTGCTCGGCGTCCTGCTCCGGCACGGTCTGATCGGGCAGCGCGTTGACAATGCTCAACGGGTACACCGACTCCACCGCGTCCCTGGTGCCGATGGTCTCGGCGAAGTGGTACCCGGTCTCCAGGAACAGCACGTCGAACCCGCTGACCACCTTGGCCGCCAGGTCGATCAGCACCGCGTCCTGCATGTTCGAGGCCAGGATCCACCGGTTGAGCGGAAAGGTCTGCGCCACCCAGGTCAGCGATTCCAGCGCGGTGGCCTCGGCCAGTTCGTCCGCGGCCCGCTCGGCCAGTGACTTGAGGTCGGTCACGGCGCTCACCGGATCACCTCCACCGGGCGCTGCAGGCCGACGAACTTCAGCGAGAACACCCGCCGGCAGCCCGTGCAGCCCCACGCCCCGTGCGGTTCCTCCTGCGGGCGCAGGTCCTCGTCCCCGCAGTAGGGGCAGTAGAACGGCGTCGCTCGTTCGCTCATCGCAGATCCGCCTCCTCCGCGCGGGCCGCCCACTGGGCGAACCGCTCGCCGTCGACGCGCTGGGCCACGAAGTTGCGCGCCACCCGCTCCACGTAGTCGCCGAGTTCGGCGCTGGTCACCTTGTGTCCGCGCAGTTTCCGGCCGAACCCGGCGTCCAGGCCGAGTCCGCCGCCGAGGTGCACCTGGTAGCCCTCGACCTGCTGCCCCTCGCCGTTGGTCACGATCTGGCCCTTGAGCCCGATGTCCGCGGTCTGGATCCGCGCGCAGGAGTTGGGGCAGCCGTTGATGTGCACGCTGATCGCGGCCTCGGCCAGGGTGTGCTGGACGTCGGCGAGCTGCTTCTCCAGCTCCTCCACCAGCCGCGCGGCCCGTGCCTTGGTCTCCACGATGGCGAGCTTGCAGAACTCGATCCCGGTGCAGGCCATGGTGCTGCGCCGCCACGGCGAGGGCCGGGCGTGCAGGCCGAGGCCGGCCAGCTCGTCCACCAGAGTGTCCACTTCGGACTCGGCGACGTCGAGCACGACCAGTTTCTGCTGTGCGGTCAAGCGAACCCGGCGGGACCCTGCCCGTTCCACCGCCTTGGCCACCTCGACCAGGATCGAGCCGGAGACCCGCCCGGCGATCGGCGCGACCCCGATGTAGAACTTGCCGTCCTTCTGCGGGTGCACACCCACGTGGTCGATCGGCCCGGAAGCCGGCGGCGCGACCCCGTCGAGCAGTTTGCGCTGGAGGAACTCGGTCTCCAGCACCTCGCGGAACTTGTCCACACCCCAGTCGGCGATGAGGAACTTGATCCGGGCCCGGTGCCGCAGCCGCCGGTAGCCGTAGTCGCGGAAAAGGCTGATCACGCCCTCCCACACGTCCGGCACCTCATCCCGCGGCACCCACACGCCGAGTCGCTTGGCGATCATCGGGTTGGTGGACAGCCCGCCGCCGACCCACAGGTCGAAGCCGGGCCCGTGCTCGGGGTGGTCCACGCCGACGAAGGAGATGTCGTTGACCTCGTGCGCCACGTCCTGCACACCGGAGATGGCGCTCTTGAACTTGCGGGGCAGGTTCGAGTACGCCGGGTCGCCGATGTAGCGCTTGACGATCTCGTGGATGGCCGGGGTGCCGTCGATGACCTCGTCCGCGGAGATCCCGGCCACCGGCGAGCCCAGCACCACCCGCGGGCTGTCCCCGCAGGCCTCGGTGGTGGACAGGCCGACGCCCTCGATCTTCTCCCAGATCGTGGGCACGTCCTCGATCTGGATCCAGTGGTACTGGATGTTCTGGCGGTCGGTGATGTCGGCGGTGTCCCGGCCGTAGGTCTGGGAGATCTCGCCCAGCACCCGCAACTGCTCGGTGCTCAGCGCGCCGCCGTCGACCCGGACGCGCAGCATGAAGTACTCGTCGTCCAGCTCCTCCGGTTCCAGCACGGCGGTCCGCCCGCCGTCGATGCCGGGTTTGCGCTGGGTGTAAAGGCCATACCAGCGAAAGCGCCCGCGCAGATCAGCCGGGTCGATCGAGGCGAAGCCACCGTGGGCGTAGATGTTCTCGATCCGGGCCCGCACGTTCAGCGGGTTGTCGTCCTTCTTCGAGCGCTCGTTCGGGTTCAGCGGCTCGCGGTAACCCAGCGCCCACTGCCCTTCGCCGCGGCGCGCTTTCGCGGCCCGCGCCGGGGTAGAGGTTGGGGGGACCATGGTCCGACCTCCGGGATTCGAGGCGGCCGTGCGCACCGTCGAAGCCCCAGGGTTCACATGGTGGGAAGGGGATCTTCAGCCGGGACGCCCGTCGCCGGCTGGCAAAGAGAAATGCAGCGGCCGACTAGACGTACGGTCGGCAGAGCGCGCTGGAGACGCGCAGGTAGTCCACGTGGCGGCGAGCCACGAGGACAACACGGCGTCCAGGCGAGGTCATGTGGACCAGCGTGCCACGCGTCCCCCGATGGGTCTACCGCCATCCGCATAGTGGGATAACGAGACGGATTGAGACACTGCTGTTATGCCCTCTGCACTTCCCGACGGCGATCCGGCGCCGCAGGACGGCGCGCTGCCCGCCGCCGCCCTGACCGGCCTGGGCGAGCGCCCATTCGGGCTGTACGTCCACGTGCCGTTCTGCGCCACCCGCTGCGGGTACTGCGACTTCAACACCTACACCCCCGGTGAGCTGGGCAGTTCCGCCTCCCCGCAGTCCTGGCTGGCCGGGGTGCGGCGGGAGCTGGAGCTGGGCGCGCGGGTGCTGGGCAGCCCGCCCGCCGCGGACACCGTGTTCATCGGCGGCGGCACCCCGTCCCTGCTCGGCGCGGACGGCCTGGCCGCGGTGCTGGGCGCGGTCCGGGACACCTTCGGCCTGGCCCCCGGCGCCGAGGTGACCACCGAGTCCAACCCGGAGTCCACCTCCCCGGAGTTCTTCGCCGGCATCCTGGCCGCCGGCTACACCCGGGTCTCCCTGGGCATGCAGTCCGCCGCCCCGCACGTGCTGAAGATCCTGGACCGCACGCACACCCCCGGCCGTGCCCGCGCCGCCGCCAAGGAAGCCCGGGCCGCCGGGTTCGAGCACGTGAACCTGGACCTCATCTACGGCACCCCCGGCGAACGCCCCCAGGACCTGGCCGAATCCCTGGACGTGGTCCTGGCCGGCGGCGTCGACCACGTCTCCGCCTACGCCCTCATCGTCGAGGAGGGCACCGCGCTGGCCCGCCGGATCACCCGCGGCGAGCTGGCCAGTCCCGACGACGACGTGCTCGCCGAACGCTACGAACAGGTCGACCAGACCCTCCAGCGCGCGGGCCTGACCTGGTACGAGGTCTCCAACTGGGCCACCGACGACGCCGCCCGCTGTCGGCACAACCTGGGCTACTGGCTCGGCGGCGACTGGTGGGGCGCGGGTCCTGGCGCGCACAGCCACGTGGGCGGAGTGCGCTGGTGGAACGTCAAACACCCGAGCCGCTACGCCGCACTGCTCGCCGAAGGCCACTCACCCGCGGCCGGGCGGGAGACGCTGACCGCCGCGGACCGGGACGTCGAGCGCATCCTGCTGGAGTTGCGGCTGGTGGAAGGACTGCCGGTGGACGTGCTGGACGAGCCCGGCCGGCGCGAGGCCAGGGTCGCCGCGTCGGACGGCCTGCTCGATCCGGCCAGTCTGGACGGCGGGCGGTGCGTGCTCACCGATCAGGGCAGGCTGCTGGCCGACGCGGTGGTCCGGCGGCTGGTGCCGTGAGCTGGCGGTCGAGCGAGTTTTAAAGTAGTTTGCAGGTATGGCCCTCAGTGCTCCGCAGGTCAACTTCTCGGACCTCTCGAACAAGCCCGTCGACACCGTGCGCAAGCTGCAGGAGTCGCCGAGCCGGTCGGTGCGCGTGCACCGCAGGGGAGACGACGAGGACCTGGTGCTGGTTACGGCCAGCCGGGCCGCCGAGGTGCGCGAGGTCGTCTCCACCACCACGGCGCTGTTCGTCGCGCTCATGCAGCACAGCGCTGAGGTCAGGGACCTGGTCACCGACGTGATGCCGACCGCGTTCCCGTGGGTGCGGTTCCTGCCAAGGGAGGACGTGCGGGCGTTCGTGGTCGAGCTGGTGGAGATCCTGGAAGCGGCGAACTCGCTGGGCAATCCCGCCCCGGTCGTCCAGCTGATCACCGAGTGGCGGCACACCGCCGAGATCCACGCCGATCCCGAGCTGCTGGCCATCCTGCGCAAGGACGGCGAGGACCTCGGTGAGGTCCCGGCGCCGGAGGCGAACGACGCGTGAGTCCACTCGCTCTTGGGTGAGGTCTGCTCGCGGAGAACGCTCGCCGATCTCGCTCGTCGTGTTTTCTGGGGGTGCGACCCCCAGACCCCGCCCGGCGGGCTCCGCCCCCGGACCCCCGACGCGGTGTGTCCGGATGCTGTCGGCTGGAAGAACGCCGAGTCGGTCGCGTGCCCGGATCTGGTACCTGCTGGACGAGGACCGGCACACGGTCTGGGTCCAGGCCGCCTGCGCCGGGCACCCGAAGGGCACCGAGATCTGATGCGGCGACCTACCCCAGCACCAGCACCCGGACATGGATGAAGTTGCGTTGCTGCAGCGCCGCCCGCACCGCCCGGTGCAGCCCGTCCTCCAGGAACATCTCCCCGCGCCACTGCACCGCGTGGGCGAACAGGTCGCCGAAGAAAGTGGAGTCGGAACTGAGCAGGCGGTCCAGCTCCAGGACCTTCTTCGTGGTCACCAATTCGTCCAGCCGGACCGGGCGGGGCGGGATCTTCGCCCACTCCCTGGTACTCAGCCCGTGGTCCGGGTACGGCCGCCCGTCCCGGACGTCCTTGAAGATCACCCCGGCCTCCCTGCCAGCACTCGCGCCGTGCACCCCACCCCAGACCCTAGACTTGGTGCCGACAGGGAGGTGACGCGCGGTGAACACAGGGTCGCCGGAGGACCGGCGCTTCGAGGTGTTGCGGGCGATCGTCGCCGACTACGTCAACACCCAGGAGCCGGTCGGGTCCAAGGCGCTGGTCGATCGGCACAACCTCGGGGTGTCCAGCGCGACCGTGCGCAACGACATGGCCGTGCTGGAAGAGGACGGCTACATCACCCAGCCGCACACCAGCGCGGGCCGGGTGCCCACCGACAAGGGCTACCGGGTCTTCGTGGACCGGCTCTCCGAGGTCAAACCGCTGTCCACGGCCGAGCGCCGGGCCATCCAGGCCTTCCTGGACGGGGCGATGGACCTGGACGATGTGCTCCGGCGCAGCGTCCGGTTGCTCGCCCAGCTCACCCGGCAGGTCGCGGTGGTGCAGTACCCGACCCTGACCAGGTCCTCGGTCCGGCACATCGAGGTGGTGCCGATCACCGCGGCCCGGCTGATGCTGGTCACCATCACCGACACCGGCCGGGTCGAGCAGCGCATGGTCGACCTCGGCGACGTGATCAGCCCGGACGATGTGGCCAGGGTGCGGTCGGTGCTCAACTCGACCCTGGTCGGGCGCAGGCTCAGCGACGCCTCCGCGCGGGTCGCCGAGCTGCCAGAGGCCGCCCCGACCGAACTGCGCGACATCATGATCCGGGTGTGCACCGCGCTGATCGAATCGCTGGTGGAGCACCCGGAGGAGCGGCTGCTGCTGGGCGGCACCGCCAACCTGACCCGCAACGTGGCCGACTTCCCCAACTCCCTGCGTAATGTGCTGGAGGCGCTGGAGGAACAGGTCGTCGTGCTGAAGCTGCTGCAGGCGGCGCACGACCAGTCGACGATCACGGTGCGGATCGGTGAGGAGAACGAGGCCGAGGGGATGCGCAGCACCTCCGTGGTCTCCATTGGTTACGGCTCCACCGCCGGCACCGTGCTGGGCGGCATGGGTGTGGTCGGGCCGACAAGAATGGACTATCCGGGAACGATGGCGGCCGTCCGCGCCGTTGCCGCATACGTGGGAGACATCCTGGCCGGTCGCTGAGCGGCGCCGGCTGTGGGGAAGTAGGGACTGGGAGACGGTGGCAAGGGACTACTACGGCACTCTGGGCGTGCGTTCGGACGCATCGCAGGAGGAGATCAAGCGGGCTTATCGCAAGCTCGCCCGCGAGCTGCACCCGGATGTGAACCCGGAGGAGAGTGCCCAGCAGCGTTTCCGTGAGGTCACCGCGGTCTACGAGGTGCTCTCCGACCCGGAGAAGCGCAAGATCGTCGACCTCGGCGGTGACCCGCTCTCGCCCGGCGGCGGTGGCGGCGGACGCGGTGGCGGCGGCATGGGCGACCCGTTCGCCGGGTTCGGCCTCGGCGACATCATGGACGCCTTCTTCGGCGGCGGACCGGCCAGCCGGGGACCGCGCAGCCGGACCCAGCCCGGTTCGGACGCGCTGATCCGCCTGGAGGCCAGCCTGGAGGAGTGCGCCACCGGCATCACCCGCGAGCTGACCGTGGACACCGCGATCCTGTGCACCCTGTGCGAGGGCTCCGGCTGCGCCGAGGGCAGCTCCCCAATCCGCTGCGACACCTGCGGCGGGCGCGGCGAGGTCCAGTCCGTGCAGCGCTCCTTCCTCGGCCAGGTCGTCACCGCGCGGCCCTGCCCGGTCTGCCGCGGCTTCGGCGAGGTCATCCCCGACCCGTGCCAGCAGTGCGCGGGCGAGGGCCGGGTGCGCTCGCGGCGCACCATCAACGTCAAGATCCCGCCGGGCGTGGCCGACGGCATGCGGGTCCGGCTGGCCAGCCAGGGCGAGGTCGGCCCCGGCGGCGGACCGGCCGGCGACCTCTACGTCGAGGTCGAGGAACTGCCGCACGACACCTTCACCAGGGACGGCACCGAGCTGCACTGCACGATCCGGGTGCCGATGACCGCGGCCGCGCTGGGCGCGACCATCCCGATGCAGACCCTGGACGGCGTGCAGGAACTGCCCCTTGACCCGGGCACCCAGCCGGAGACCGAGCTGGTGCTGCCCGGCAAGGGCATGCCCCGGCTGCGTTCCTCCGGCCGGGTCGACGGCCGCGGCGACCTGCACGTGCACGTCGAGGTCGTGGTGCCGACCAAGCTGGACGAGGAGCAGACCGCGCTGCTGCGCCAACTCGCCGAACTCCGCGGCGAGGAGGCCTCCGAACTGGCCGCCAACGCCAACGGGCGCAACGGCGGCGGGCTGTTCTCCCGGCTGCGGCACTCCTTCGGACAGCGTTGATCCACGGCATCCCGGTCTTCCACACCGAGAGCCTGCCGCCTGGCGAGCAGGCCCGGCTGGACGGACCGGAGGGCAGGCACGCGGCCACCGTGCTGCGCACGCGCGTCGGGGAGCAGCTGGTGCTCTCCGACGGCGCGGGCGGCCTGGCCCGGTGCGCGGTGACCGCGGTCGGCAAGGACTTCCTCGACCTGGACGTGCTGGCGCGCTGGACCGAGCCCGCGCCCAGCCCCCGGGTGGTGCTGGTGCAGGCGCTGATCAAGGGTGACCGCGGCGAGCTGGCGGTCGAACTGGCCACCGAGGCCGGGGTGGACGCCGTGCACCCGTGGCGTGCGGCCCGCTGTGTGGCCCGCTGGGAAGACGGACCACGCGGGGCCAAGGCACTGGGCCGGTGGCGCGCCACCGCGCTCCAGGCGGCCAAACAGGCCCGCCGCGCCTGGGTCCCCGAGGTCGGTGAGCCACTGGGCACCGGTCAGCTCGCCCAGCTCGTCCAGGCCAGTGCCGCCACCCTGGTGCTGCACGAGGCGGCCGAGGTGGTGCTGGGCGAGGTCGGGCTGCCCGCCGAGGGCGATCTGCTCATCGTGGTCGGTCCGGAGGGCGGTATCACGGAGAGCGAGGTCTCGCGACTCGTCGAAGCCGGCGCCACCCCGGTCCGGCTCGGACCGACGGTGCTGCGCGCCTCCACCGCCGCGGCCGTCGCACTGGGCGCCATCGGGGTGCTGACCAGGCGTTGGCAACCCACCGGGCGCACTGGCGAAGTTGCTCGTTAGCAACGACTTCCGCGCAGTTCTGCTAGTGCGTCCACGGGAAATGGCGACCGGCCCAGCGATCGATCGCCAAACGGCAGCTTTGGCGCGCCAAGCGGCGTGATCCATTCGGTCCAGGTGTAGCGCGAGGGGCCGGAAAGGAGCTACGCTCTGTCGCCGACGGGCAAGAAAGTTCTGGGGCAGCCTTCGTCGGCCCACCTCAGAGCACTTGCCAAAGCTGGCCTCGGGTGACGGGCACCCGAAGGATCGCCGGACACCTCCCCCCTCGGTCCGGCGCGGTTGCGTCGCGACGGAGTGACCCCCAGGCTCCGTCGCGACGCAACCACCCCCATCACCCACCCTGTGGCAAGTCCGGGGTTCGAACGATCTGTGTCGAGGTTTGTGTCCACTCTGCCGGTGGAATCGCGTGTGGATTTTTTTATAACACGGCTGTGCTAGAAAAGTACAGTGCCCAAACTCGTCGACCACGAGGCCCGTCGCCGGGAACTCGCCCAGGCCGTGTGGCGGGTGGTCCAGCGCGACGGCGTCGAACGCGCCTCGGTGCGCGCGGTGGCCGCCGAGTCCGGCTGGTCGGCAGGCGCGCTCCGGCACTACTTCCCCACCCAGGACGCGTTGCTGCACTTCGCGATGGACCTGGCCGCGGAGAAGTTCACCGAACGGGCCCGCGCCCTCGACGAACACGGCGTGCCTCCGCAGGAGCACTCCGCGCCCTGGCGGGTCCGCCGCCTGCTGACCACGCTGCTGCCCCTGGACGCCGACAGCAAGGTCTCCGCCGAGGTGTGGATGGCCTTCGTCACGCGGGCCAGGGTCGACCCGGTGCTGCGCGCCGCGGGCCGCAAGGGCGATGAGGTGATCGCCGACTGGCTCCTCGAACGCCTGCGCGACGCCGCTGAGGAGGGCATCCTGCGGGCAGGCGCCGACCCGGTGCGCGAGGCGCTGCGGCTGCTCGCGCTCACCGACGGCCTGGTGGTGCACGGCCTGATCACCCCAGAGGCGATGCCGCCGGAACTGATGATCCAACTGCTGGAGGACCACATCTGCGAGGTGTTCCCGGGATGCGATCTGAGCACGTGAGCGACTGTTGCCAAAAATGTGCACAGTTGTCGGATCGTGGCTGGTGAGCTGCCTGCCAGGGTGCGCGCGAGCAGCGAACACGCGCTGGCCTTCGACGACCCCGGGCTGGCCGCCGGGCTGATCGGCCTGGCCGCCGAGGTGGCCGCGGCCACCGGCATCGCCGGACCCAGCTACCGGCTCATCGCCAACACCGGCCCCGGCGGCGGCCAGACCGTCTTCCACGCCCACCGGGGCTGGCCCGGCCAGGCACGAGCGCTATTGCGGTGGGGACGCGTCAGGGCCTGGCGTTAGCATCTGAGGCGACAGTCCACATCCGTCGTCCAGTCCAGTCGTCCGCAGAAAGCAGGCCCGAGGCCACGTGGCCGGTACCGCACCTGGTGAAGCGACCCAGCCCGGGTCGAAGATCTCCCTGCCCGACACCGCAGTCCTGGCGTTGCTGGGTTCCAGCGATGAGAACCTGCGCCTGCTCGAGGAGTTGCTCACCGCCGACGTGCACGTCCGCGGCAACGAGCTGACCCTGACCGGCGAACCCGCTGACGTCGCCTTCGCCGAACGAGTCTTCGCCGAACTCATCACCCTGGCGGGCAAGGGCCAGCCGGTGGGCCAGGACGCGGTGCGCCGCACGGTGGCCATGCTCAGCGCGGGCACCGAGGAATCCCCGGCCGAGGTGCTCAGCCTCAACATCATCTCCCGGCGCGGGCGCACCATCCGGCCCAAGACGCTGAACCAGAAGCACTACGTGGACGCCATCGACGCGAACACCGTGGTCTTCGGCATCGGCCCGGCAGGCACCGGCAAGACCTACCTGGCCATGGCCAAGGCCGTGCAGGCGTTGCAGGCCAAGCAGGTCAGCCGGATCATCCTGACCAGGCCGGCGGTCGAGGCGGGGGAGCGGCTGGGCTACCTGCCCGGCACCCTCTACGACAAGATCGACCCGTACCTGCGGCCGCTCTACGACGCGCTGCACGACATGGTCGACCCGGAGTCGATCCCGCGCCTGACCCAGGCCGGGACCATCGAGGTCGCGCCGCTGGCCTACATGCGCGGCCGCACCCTCAACGACGCCTTCATCATCCTGGACGAGGCGCAGAACACCACGCCCGAGCAGATGAAGATGTTCCTCACCCGGCTCGGCTTCGGCTCCAAGATCGTGGTCACCGGCGACATCACCCAGATCGACCTGCCCGGCGGGCAGCGCAGCGGTCTCAAGGTGGTCCGGGACATCCTCGAAGGCGTGGACGATGTGCACTTCTCCATCCTGACCAGCCAGGACGTCGTCCGGCACCGCCTGGTCGGGGAGATCGTGGACGCCTACGACCGCTGGCAGGTCGTGCAGGACAACGCAGAGAACGGCGCTGCCGGGCAGCGCGCCCACACCCGAAAGGCAAGGCGTTGAGCATCGAGATCGCCAACGAGTCCGGGGTCGGGGTCGAGGAGACCTCGATCGTCGACGCGGCGAGGTTCGCGCTGGACCGCATGGGTGTCAGCCCCCTGGCGGAGCTGTCCGTGCTGCTGGTCGAGCTGGACGTGATGTCCGACCTGCACGAACGCTGGATGGACCTGCCCGGTCCCACCGACGTGATGGCCTTCCCGATGGACGAGCTGGACTCCGCGCGCCGCCCCGACGCGGCCGGGGTCGGGCCCGCGCTGCTCGGCGACATCGTGCTCTGCCCGGCCTTTGCCAAGGACCAGGCGCGCAAGGCCGGACACAGCCTCACCGACGAACTGCACCTGCTCACCGTGCACGGCGTGCTGCACCTGCTCGGCTACGACCACGCCGAGCCGGAGGAGGAGCGGGAGATGTTCTCCCTGCAGAACCGCATCCTCGCCGACTTCCGTGGCGCGCGGGCGCAGGAACAGCAGCGCGCCGCCGACGACAAGGTGCTCGGCGCGGTCGGCCTGCACGACGGGGAGACCGGGGAAGCCGTCGAACCCGCGGCCGGATCCGAGGCCGAGGCGCCCGCCGTGGCGGCGGAGCCGGAGCGGCGCGCGGACTCCGACTCCGCGAACTGAGGCGGCCGCGGCGATGTCCGACCCCGTCTCGCTCGTGGTCATCGCGGTCCTGCTGGTGCTCGCCGCCGGATTGTTCGGCGCCGCCGACGCCGCGCTCGGCACGGTCTCCCGGGCCAGGGTGGACGCCCTGGTTCGGCAGGGCAGGGCCGGGGCCCGGCAGCTCGCGCTGGTGGTCGCCGACCGGCCCCGGCACATCAACCTGCTGCTGTTGCTGCGGCTGGGCTGCGAACTCGCCGCGACCGTGCTGGTCACCCTGGCCTGCCTGTTCTGGTTCCAGCCCGAGTGGCTGGCCGCGCTGGTGGCCATGCTGAGCATGCTGGTGGCCAGCTACGTGCTGGTCGGCGTCGGCCCGCGCACCATCGGCCGCCAGCACCCCTACAGCGTGGGCATCCTGGTCGCCGGACCGGTGCGCGCCCTGGTCTCGGTGCTCGGCCCGCTGGCCCGGCTGCTGATCCTGATCGGCAACGCGATCACCCCCGGCCGCGGCTTCCGGGAAGGCCCGTTCTCCTCCGAGGTCGAACTGCGCGAACTGGTCGACCTGGCCCAGGAACGCGGCGTGGTGGCCGCCGGCGAGCGCGAGATGATCCACTCGGTGTTCGAGCTGCGCGCCACCATCGCCCGCGAGGTCATGGTGCCGCGCACCGAGATCGTCTGGATCGAACAGGACAAGTCGGTCCGCCAGGCCCTCGCACTCTGTTTGCGCACCGGATTCTCCCGGATCCCGGTGATCGGGGAGAGCGTGGACGACGTGGTCGGCGTGGTGAACCTCAAGGACCTGGTGCGCTCCTCGGTGGAGGGCGTGGCCGAGGCCGACCGCACCGTCGCGGTGCGCGAGCTGATGCGCCCGGCCAGCTTCGTGCCCGACTCCAAGCGGCTGGCCGAACTGCTCAAGGAGATGCAGCTCTCCCGCAACCACCTGGCCATCGCGGTGGACGAGTACGGCGGCACCGCAGGGCTGCTCAGCATCGAGGACATCATCGAGGAGATCGTCGGCGAGATCACCGACGAGCACGACGCCGACGAACGCCCGCCGATCGAAGTGCTCGGCGATGGCACCCCCGCGGTCCGGGTCTCCTCCCGGCTGCCGGTGGAGGACCTGGGCGAGTACTTCGGCGTGGAACTGGACGCCTCCGAGGTGGAGACGGTCGGCGGCCTGCTCGCCCAGCGGCTGGGCCGGGTCCCGCTGCCCGGCGCGGAGGCGGAGATCGAGGGCCTGCGGCTGCGTGCCGAGGGCGGCAAGGACAACCGCGGCCGGATGCGGATCACCACCGTGCTGGTGACCCCGGCCGGCGCGCTGACCCCGGCCGCCGTGGCCGAGACCGACGGAAAGGACAGCCGTGCCTGAGCTGGATCCGGAAGACACCAAACTCGTCGTGCTGGCCCGCGCCTCCCGCGCCCGCACCGGCGCGGCCGAGGGCGCCGCGGTCCGCGACACCGACGGCCGGACCTACGCCGCCACCACGGTCGCGCTGCCCTCGCTGAAACTGACCGCGTTGCAGGCCGCGGTGGCCGCCGCGGTGGCCAGCGGGGTGGACGGCCTGGAAGCCGCGGTGGTGGTCACCGCCGCGGCGGCCGCGGACGCGGACTCGCTGGCCGCGGTGCGCGATCTGGCGCCGAAGGCCCCGGTGCACGTGGCCGACAGCAACGGCAACGCACACACCACCCACTGACCGAGCGCCCAGTTTGCCCAACTCGTACAGCCAGTTGGGCACACTGGGCGTACGAGTTGGGCCAAGTCGGCGCGGGGGTCAGCCGGTCTGGCGGAAGGTGCGGCGGTAGCTGCTGGGCGCGGTGCCGAGCTGGGTGCGCAGGTGCGCGCGCAAGGACGCCGAGGTGCCGAAACCGGCCTGGCTGGCGATCCGGTCCACCGGGAGGTCGGTTTCCTCCAGCAGCCGCCGGGCCAGTTCCACCCGCTGCCGCACCAGCCACTGACCGGGGCTGAGACCGGTCTCCTCGCGGAAGCGGCGGGTGAAGGTGCGCACGCTCATCCGCGCCCGCCCGGCCAGTTCGCGCAGTTCGAGGGGCTGTTCCAGGTTGCCCAGCATCCACTCGCGGACCTCGGTGGTGCCCGAATCCGGCTCCACCGGCAGCGGGCGCTCGATGAACTGGGCCTGCCCGCCGTCCCGCCACGGCGCCACCACGCACCGCCGGGCACTGCGGTTGGCCACCGAACTGCCGTGGTCCAGGCGCACCACGTGCAGGCACAGATCCAGGCCCGCGGCCACCCCGGCCGAGGTCAGCACCTGGCCGTCGTCGACGAAAAGCACCTCCGGCCGCAGCTCGACCTCGGGGAACAGCCGCCGGAACCGGTTCACCCACCACCAGTGCGTGGCAGCGGGCCGCCCGTCCAGCAAACCCGCCGCGGCCAGCGCGAACGCCCCGGTGCAGATCGACATCACCCGCTTCCCGGCCGCCACCGCCGCCCGGAACGCCTCGCCGACTCCCTCGGGCAGCACGCCCTCGGTGACGATCGGGCCATCGTGCACCCCACAGGCCACCACGGTGTCCGCCCACTCGAACGCCTCCAGGCCGTGCTGGGGCTGCACCTGGTACCCGGCCGTGGCCCAGACCGGGCCGCCGTCCGGGGTGCACACCCGCACCTCGTAGAGCCGCTTCCCGTCGTCATCCCGCGCGGTGCCGAAGACCTGCGGCGGCACCCCGAGATCCACCCCGGCGGCGTGGTCGAAGATCAGCACGGCGACACGATGCGGACGAGCCATGGCCCGATCCTTGCACAGGATGGCCTTCGGGCCACTCGTGTCCGGCCCGCCGCTGGCCGAGGCTGACTCGGTGACCCAGACCCAGCTCACCCGTCCCCGGCTGCACCGGGCCTGGGTGGTGGCCGCCGTCGCCTTCGTCGCGCTGGTCGGCGCCGCCGGTTTCCGCGCCACCCCCGGCGTGCTGATCAACCCGCTGCAACAGGAGTTCGGCTGGCCGCTGGGCACCATCTCCCTGGCCGTCTCGATCAACCTGCTGCTGTTCGGGCTCACCTCGCCGTTCGCCGCCGCGCTGATGGAACGCTTCGGCATCCGCAAGGTGGTGGCCTGCGCGCTGGCGCTGGTCGCCGCGGGCAGTGGACTGACCGTGTTCATGACCGCCTCCTGGCAACTGGTGCTGCTGTGGGGCGTGTTCGTCGGACTGGGCACCGGGTCGATGGCACTGGCCTTCGTCGCCACCGTCACCACCCGCTGGTTCGTCAAGCACCGCGGCATCGTCACCGGCGTGCTCACCGCGGGCAGCGCCGCCGGTCAGCTGGTGTTCCTGCCGGTGCAGGCCCTGCTGGTGGAGTCCTACGGCTGGCGCTGGGCCTCGCTCGTGGTCGCCCTCGGCGCGCTCGCGGTGGCCCCGCTGGTGCTGTGGCTGCTGCGCGACCACCCGGCCGAGGTCGGCCTGACCGCCTACGGCGCCACCGGCGAACCCCAGGCCCCACCCCGGCCCACGGGCGGCGCGGCCCGGCGGGCGCTGACCGCGCTGGCCACCGCCTCCCGCGTCAAGACGTTCTGGTTCCTGGTCATCGGCTTCGCCATCTGCGGGATGAGCACCAACGGCCTGGTCGGCACGCACTTCATCCCGGCCGCGCACGACCACGGCATGCCCACCACCACCGCGGCCGGACTGCTCGCCCTGGTCGGCATCTTCGACATCGTCGGCACCGTCTTCTCCGGCTGGCTCACCGACCGGGTCGACTCCCGGCTGCTGCTGGGCGCCTACTACCTGCTGCGCGGGGTGTCCCTGTTCGTGCTGCCCAGCCTGTTCGACGCCAGCACCGGGCCCAGCATGCTGGTCTTCATCATCTTCTACGGCCTGGACTGGGTGGCCACCGTGCCGCCCACGGTCGCGCTCTGCCGGGAGCACTTCGGCGCCGACGGACCGGTCGTCTTCGGCTGGGTCTTCGCCTCGCACCAGATCGGCGCGGCCATCGCGGCCACCGGCGCGGGCCTGCTGCGCGAGCACCTGGGCACCTACACCGTCGCCTGGTATCTCTCGGCGGGACTCTGCATGGTCGCGGCCGCGTGCTCCATGATGATCGCCACCTCACACCTCCGGCGCTCGGTTCCGGCGCCGGTGGCCCCGTAGCGTGGACGCCTGTGCGTCTGACCGTGTGCCGTGACTGCTGCTGCGGGACCATCCGCAAGCACCCCGAGATCGACCACGACGAGCAGCTGCGCCAGTTGCGCGAGATCGCCGCGGCGCACGGGGCCAAGGTGACCGTGTCGGACTGCCTGGACGTGTGCGCCCAGTCCAACGTGGTCGTGGTGCAGCGGCCCGGCGGCGGCAAACCGGTGTGGCTGGGCCTGATCCTGGGCGAGGCGGTGCTCGGCGACCTGGACCGCTGGCTGGCCGCGGGCGGACCCGGCCGGGCGCCGCTGCCGGACACCCTGGAACTGCACCGGATCAGCCCGCCGGTCCGGGAAGGATCCCGGTAGACCAGGGCTACAACACGGCCCATGCCGAAGTTTCTGCGGATCACCCAGGTCGTGGTGATCATCCAGGTCCTGCTCAACCTCGGGCTCAACGGCTTCGTGCTGATCCTGCTCAGCCAGGAGAGCGACCGCGCCTGGGCCAGGAACAATCTGGCCGTGCAGGCCCTGATCCAGGTGGCCTCGATGCTGATCATGGTGCTGCTGCTGGTGAGCGCCCTCCGGTTCGGCCGCGGCGAGCCGTGGGCACGCACCACCGCGCTGGCGGTGGAGTGGATCGTGGTCGCCGGGGCCCTGCTCAACCTGGCCGGTGGAGCGCTGCTCGGCCAGTTCACCGCGCAGGCGCTGGTCCCGTTGGTCTTCGCGGTGCTGGTGCTGCAGGCCCTGCTCAAGGCGGAGGCCAGGGAGTGGTTCGCCGGGGAGCTGCGAGAATGGACGGGTGACCAGCGTCAGTGACACCCACCGCTCCGGCTTCGCCTGCTTCGTCGGCAGGCCCAACGCCGGCAAGTCCACCCTCACCAACGCACTGGTCGGCACCAAGGTCGCCATCACCTCCAGCCGCCCGCAGACCACCCGGCACACCATCCGCGGTGTGGTGCACCGGCCGGACGCGCAGCTGGTCATCGTGGACACCCCCGGCCTGCACCGCCCGCGCACCCTGCTCGGCCAGCGGCTCAACGACCTGGTCAGGGAGACCTGGTCGGAGGTCGACGTGGTCGGGCTGTGCGTGCCTGCCGACCAGCCGGTCGGGCCGGGCGACAAGTTCATCGCCGCCGAACTGAAGAAGATCTCCAAGAACACCCCGGTGATCGGCATCATCACCAAGACCGACCTGGTCAGCCAGGACATGGTGGGCCAGCAGCTGCTCGCGCTGCAGGAGATCATGGAGTTCACCGACCTGATCCCGGTCTCCGCGGTGGACGGCTTCCAGGTCGAGACGCTGACCCAGCTGCTGGTGGACCGCCTGCCGCGCGGCCCGCAGCTCTACCCCGACGGCGAGCTGACCGACGAGCCGGAGGCCACCCTGGTCGCCGAGCTGATCCGGGAGGCCGCCCTGGAGGGCGTGCGGGACGAGCTGCCGCACTCGATCGCGGTCACCGTCGAGGAGATGGTGCCGCATCCGGGCCGCACCGACATGATCGACGTGCACGCCGTGGTCTACCTGGAGCGGGACAGCCAGAAGGGGATCATGATCGGGCACAAGGGGGCCCGGCTGAAGCAGGTCGGCTCGACCGCGCGCAAGCACATCGAGAGCCTGCTCGGCACCAAGGTCTACCTGGACCTGCACGTCAAGATCGCCAAGGACTGGCAGCGGGATCCCAAGCAGCTCCGCCGCCTGGGATTCTGAGCTTGACACCCGGGCATGGGACGATGACCGGGTGAGTCTCTACCGCGACACCGGCGTGGTGCTGCGGGTGCAGAAGCTGGGCGAGGCGGACCGCATCGTCACGCTGCTGTCCCGCCGGCACGGCAAGGTGCGCGCGGTGGCCAAGGGCGTGCGCCGGATGACCTCCCGCTTCGGCGCCAGGGTGGAACCGTTCTGCCACATCGACGTGCAGCTCTACACCGGCCGCACACTGGATGTGATCACCCAGGTGCAGACCCTGGACGCCTTCGGCGCCCCCATTGTCGGGGACTACCCGCGCTACACCGCGGGCTGCGCGGTGCTGGAGACCGCCGACCGGCTCACCGCCGAGGAGAACGCGCCGGCACTGCGGCTGTATATGCTGGTGGTGGGCGCGTTGCGGGCACTGGCCGACAACAGCCGGGACGCGCCGCTGGTGCTGGACGCCTTCCTGTTGCGGGCCATGGGGTACGCCGGGTGGGCGCCCGCGCTCAGCGAGTGCGCGCGCTGCGGGGTGCCGGGTCCGCACCAGTCCTTCAGCGTGCAGGCCGGGGGCGCGGTGTGCCACCGCTGCCGCCCACCGGGGTCGACCAAACCGACCCAGGAGACCATCGGCCTGCTGGAGGCGCTGCTGCACGGCGACTGGCCGGTCGCCGAGCAGGCCAGTCACTCCGCGCGGCGGGAGGGCAGCGGCCTGGTGGCCGCGCACCTCCAGTGGCATCTGGAGCGCCAGCTGCGTTCGCTACCGTTGGTGGAACGGAAGCGCTCGGCCGTGGTGCCCGAGCCACAGATCTAGTTGTTCTCACGATGAGGAGGAAGCCGACGATGCTGCGACGGCGGGTTGGACGCGCCGACACGAGCGTCCGGCCACCGGATCCGCATCCCTCGGGCGCGCGCCCGCCGGCGATCCCCGCCGACCTGGTGCCCAAGCACATCGCCGTGGTGATGGACGGCAATGGCCGCTGGGCCAAGGAGCGCGGACTGCCGCGCACCGAGGGGCACAAGCGCGGCGAGGCGGTCGTGGTCGAGGTGGTCAAGGGCGCGATCGAGCTGGGTGTGAAATGGCTCTCGCTGTACACCTTCTCCACCGAGAACTGGAAGCGCACCCCGGATGAGGTGCGGTTCCTGATGGGCTTCAGCCGGGACGTGATCCGCGACCGCACCGACGAGCTGGACGAGCTGGGCGTGCGCATCCGCTGGGCAGGCCGCCGTCCCAAGCTGTGGCGCAGCGTGATCAAGGAGCTGGAGGTCGCGCAGGAGCGCACCAAGGACAACTCCGTGATCAACCTGGCCATGTGCCTGAACTACGGCGGCCGCGCCGAGGTCGGCGACGCCGCCCGCGAGATCGCCCGCCTGGTCGCCGCCGGGAAGATCAACCCGGACAAGGTCGACGAGAAGATGCTGGCCCGGCATATGTACCAGCCGGAAATGCCGGACGTGGACCTGTTCATCCGCCCCAGCGGCGAGCAACGCACCAGCAACTTCCTGCTCTGGCAGTCCGCCTACGCCGAACTGGTCTTCCAGGACATCCTGTGGCCGGACTTCGACCGCAGGGACCTGTGGCGGGCCTGCGAGCAGTTCGCCATGCGCGATCGCCGGTACGGAGGGGCGCTGCCCAACCCCGTCACGGCAAAACCCGAGGAGTTCTCCCTGGAACACATCGACCCCATCCAGGCCGTGGGCATCGAACCCGTGACCGGAGGCACCCGGTGACCGAAGCGCTGACCACCGCGACCCTGCTGACCGCGGCCAGGGAAGCCCTGGAGATGTTCCACGACGTGCACGTCGACGACGACGGTGCGCTGACCTTCCGGCACGGCGAGGTCCCCTGCGCGGTGCAGGCCATGCAACTCTCCGAGGGCCTGACCGTGCTCAGCCTGACCTGCGTGGTCGCCTGGGACCTGCCCGACGACGAGAAACTGGCCGCCTCAGCCGCCGAACGCGCAGGCCAGGGCCTCTTCGGCACCCTGGGCGTGATCCGCACCGGCACCGGCATGGACGTCACCCTGCGCTACGCCTTCCCCGCCGAAGGCATGGGCGCCGCCCCCCTGAGCACCCTGCTCATGCTGGTCGTCTCCACAGCCTCCCAACTCCGCACCGAACTCCTCGACGCCGCAGCCCAAACCAACCCCTAACCCCACCCCACAACGGCCAACACTCACCCCCACCCCGGGTGTTGGCCGTTGTCGTACGCCGAGTTGGCCGTTATGGACGGCGAGTTGGCCCAACTCGTACGCCACGTTGGCCGTTGTGGGACGGCAGCGGGCCGGGGCGGGGCGGAGGGGTGAAACCCCCACGACGAGGGCCCTCGCGTGTTCTCCGTACGGCCTGGAGCATGCAGACCACACCCCGATGAGTGGCCCCTGCAACACAATCCGCCGCCGAACCCACCCAAGGTGACGGGGGCCGCTCATCGGGGTGTGGTTGGCTGGCGGAAGGCCGTACGGAGAACACGCGAGCCCTCGGAGCCACGCTGGGTCAGGCCCCGGCAGCCCAAACCCCGCCCCGCAACCTGCTCATGCCGGGGTTTGATCTGCCCCACCCCTCCGGTGGTCTGCCCGGCCGGCGAGGCCATCCTTTCTTGATCTTAAAACCGAAGATCAAGTGCGTCCGCACCGGACGGGCAGAAATCAAAGGATGGGGAACCGCAGGCTTCGCCCGCTCACAATGGCCCAAGGCGCACAACAACGGCCAACGTGGCGTACGACAACGGCCAACACTCGGTGCGGTTCGAGTGTTGGCCGTTGTGGTCAGGGCAGGGTGAGTTCGCTGAAGTCCGTGATCCATCGGTGGTCGCCGTCCGGACCGGGTGCCTCGCCGGGACGCTGGACGCCGACCGCCTGCCAGCCCGCCTCGACCGCCGCGTCCAGTTCCGCGGTCACGTCGGAGAGGAACAGCGTGGCCGCAGCCGGCACGCCCAGTGCCTCGGTGATCCGCCGGTAGGAGGCGGCCTCGCGCTTGGGGCCCGCGGTGGTCAGGTCGAAGTGGCCGCTGAGGTGGCCGGACAGGTCGCCGTGGTCGCTGTGCCGGAACCAGTCTCGTTGTGCGGCCACCGAACCGGAGGAATAGATGTGCAGGCCCAGCCCGGCCGCCCGCCAGCTCTTCAACGCCACCGGCACATCCGGGTAGACCTGTCCACGCAGGTCACCGGCCTGGAAACCGCTGTGCCAGATCAGGCCCTGGAGTTGCTTGAGCGGGCGGGCCTTCACGTCCTCGTCGATCCAGCCCACCAGGGTCGCGATCACCTCGGCTTCCGACGCCCCTGGCCGGCCGAGTTCCGCGCGCACGCCCTCGACGACCTCGGTCGCCTCGGGCGTGTCCCGGTGCCCGGCCAGCCAGTCGGCCACCCGGGCCCGCGCGTACGGGAACAGCTGGTCGTGCACGGCGGCCAGTGGACTCGTGGTGCCCTCGATGTCCAGGACCACCGCCTGCGTTGTGCTCACGCGGGTTCCGCCACCAGTTCGTCCAGACGGGGGAACCTGGCTGCGATGGGGTCGCCGGTGAAGTCACCCACCCAGCCGTCCTCCTCCTCGAAGAAGCGGATGGCCACGAAGTCGGGGGTGGGGCCCATGTCGAACCAGTGCGTGGTCCCGGCTGGCACCGACAACAGGTCGCCCGCCTCGCACACCACGGCGTAGACCCGCTCGTTGAGGTGCAGGTAGAAGCAGCCCTGGCCGGCGACGAAGAAGCGGACCTCGTTCTCGGCGTGGCGATGCTCGTCCAGGAAGGTGCCGCGGGCCTTGGCCGCGCGGGCCGGGTAGGTCTCGTCCTCGGGATCGGGGCGCAGCGCGGCCACGTCGACCAGCCGGAACCCGCCCTTGGCCTTGAGGTCCTCGACCTCGGTGGCGTAGGCGGCCAGCACGGTGTCCTGATCGGCCTTGGCCGGCAGGTCCCTGGTCGCCCAGTTCTCGTACTCCACACCCAGTTCGGCCAGCGTGGCCGCGATCTTCTCGCTGTCCCTGGTGCGCAACTCGACGGTGGTGGGCTCGGTCTCCGGCATGACCTGCAAGAGCGTCATGAGAACGCACGTCCTTTCAACAACAGCGACAACTGGCAGATGGACTCCACGCATTCCATCCGGTTGCGGGCCTGCGCGTAGTCCGCACCCCAGGTGGTGAGCCCATGATGTTCGATCAGCAGCACCGGCGGCGCGTCCGGCTGCCCGATCAGGTACCGCTCCACCTCGGCGGCGATCCGCGGCACGTCGGCGTGGTTGGGGAACACCGGGATCGAGGTCGCGCTGGGATCGCGCAATCCCAGGCCCTTCAACAGCTCGAAGTCCCGGAAGTCCACTGTGGACAGTTCGGTGCGGTGGCCGGCCATGGTGGCCACCGCGGTGGCGTAGGGGGAGTGGGTGTGCACCACGGCCTCGGCCTTGGTGGCCCGGTAGATCGCGGTGTGGATGGTCGTCTCGGCCGAGGGCCTGGACGCCTGCGCGTGCACCGCGGCCGAGGTGTCCACCGAGACCAGCACCGTGTCGGACTCGGTCAGCGCGCCCTTGTCCCGGCCACTGGCGGTGATCAGCGCGGTCTCCGCGGTCAGCCGCACCGAGATGTTGCCCGAGGTGCCGGGCAGCCAGCCCCGCTGGTACAGCTCGCGGGCGGCCGCGGCCAGCGCCGCCCCGGGGCTCATCCGGACACCTCGGCGAGCGCGACCACCTTGTGCGGGGCCAGTTTCTCCGCATCGCCGGACCCGGACTCCACCAGCAGCACGCCGAACCCGGCCACCGTGCCGCCGCTGCCCCACACCAGTTCGGCGGCATCGCCGAGCCGGTCGCCGAGCACCTCGTCCACCACCAGCACCCTGGTGCCCGGCGCGACCGGGTTGCCCGGCAGCACCAGCGGCACCTCGGCGTGCCTGGCCAGCGCCGCACCCAGCAGCAACCCGCCGGAGGCCAGGCCGAGCACCGCGTCGAAGGAGCCGCGGAACTCCTCGGCCAGCGCGCCCGCGGTCGCCCCGAACAGCGCCGGGTCGGTGTACACGCCGGAGAGGTCCAGGCCGTCGCCGAGGGCCTCGGTGATCCGCCCGGCCAGTGCCGCGCCGTGGTTGGGCCGCCACACCCGCCGCTCGGTGACCACCGCGCTGACCAACTCGGCGGGCGTCACGTCGAAGGCCGGGTTGAACACCGCCACCCCGGCCGGGGCCACCGGCGTGCCGCCGAAGGCGGTGACCTCCGCGGCGGCGCGCTCCTCGACCACGATCTCCGAGCCGTGCGCCAGCGTGTTGTCCACGGTGGACTCCGGCGCGACCACGATGAACGGGATCCGGTGCCGGGCCGCGGAGACCGCCAGCCCGTAGGTGCCGATCTTGTTGGCCACATCGCCGCGAGCGGTGATCCGGTCCGCGCCGACCAGCACCACGTCTACCTGGCCCAGCGACATCGCCGCCGCGGCGGCCGAGTCGACCAGCAACCGGTGCGGAATGCCCTGTTCGGCCAGCTCCCACGCGGTCAGCCGGGCGCCCTGCAGCAGCGGGCGGGTCTCGTCGACCAGCACCTCCTCGATCAGGCCGCGCCCGGCCAGATCGCTGATCGCGCCCAGCGCGGTGCCCCAGGCCGCGGTGGCCAGCCTGCCGGTGTTGCAGTGCGTGAGCACCCGCAGCGGCCGGTCCGGGGTCAGCGAGAGCACCAGGTCGGCGGCCAGCCGGGCGGCGGTGCGGTTGGTCGCCTCGTCCTCGGCCAGCATCATCGACGCCTCGGCCAGCACCGCCTTCGCGCCCTGCTCCAGCTTGCCCAGCGCCCGCCGCACGCCCCAGGCCAGGTTCACCGCGGTCGGCCTGGCCTTGGCCAGCCGCTCCGCGTCGGCGCGCACCACCGCCGGGTCGGTGTGCAGGTGCGCGGACAGCGCCACCCCGAACGCCCCGGCCAGGCCGATCGCGGGCGCCCCGCGCACAGCCAGCGTGGTGATCGCCTCGATCACCTCCTCGACCGTGGCCAGCCGCAACCACCGCAGCTCCTGCGGCAGCACCCGCTGGTCGATGGCCACGACCACGCCGTCGTCCCAGCCGAGTGTGTAGGTCATCCGCCACCCCAATCGATTCGCCGTGGTCCGGCTCGATCCCCCACGGTATTCACCCGCGCCAGACCCCAGGGAGACCGTCCCAGCACCTGGGCCCCGATGGGCGCAACGCGGTAGCCCGGATGGCTGCCTCTCGGCAACGGTTATCAATTCGCCCAATCGCATGGCAGCATGACTCCCGTGAGCACCGTTGCGACCGAGACGGCCGAGCCCACCGGGCACAAGCCACGGGGCCGGGGCATCACCTCGCTGGAAATCCTCTGCGGGGTCCTGCTGCTGGCCATCGTGTTCCAAGGGCAGATCGCCGCCCTGCTGACCGACGAGCGGATCCGCACCGCCTCCACGGTGTTCATCTCCGTCTGCATCCAGGCCATGCCGTTCCTGGTGCTGGGGGTGCTGATCAGCGGCGCGATCGCGGCCTTCGTCTCCCCGGAACGGCTGCGCAGGCTGCTGCCCGGCAACCAGGCCCTCGCGGTGCCGGTGGCCGGACTGGCCGGGGTGGCGCTGCCCGGCTGCGAGTGCAGCGCGGTGCCGGTCTCCGGCAGGCTCATGCAGCAGGGCGTGCGGCCCGCGGTCGCGCTGACCTTCCTGCTGGCCGCGCCCGCGGTGAACCCGATCGTGCTCGGCTCCACCGCCGTCGCCTTCCAGGGCGAACCGCTGATGGTGGTGGCCCGCTTCGTCGGCTCGCTGGCCACCGCGCTGGTCATGGGCTGGCTGTGGGTGCGCATCGGCAAGACCGAGTGGATCGCCGAACGCGCGCTGCGCCGCTACGAACGCCCGGCCGGGACCTCCCGCTGGGGCGTCTTCGCCGAGACCGCCCGGCACGACCTGGTCGAGGCAGGCGGCTTCCTGGTGATCGGCGGCATCATCGCCGCGGTGCTCAAGGTCACCGCGGCCGACTTCTTCAACTCGCTCTCCGGCCAGATCGTGCTCGGCGTGCTGGTGATGGCGGTGGCCGCGGTGGTCATGGCGCTGTGCAGCGAGGCCGACGCGCTGGTCGCGGCCAGCATGTCCGCGCTGCCGCTGCTGCCCCGGCTGGTGTTCCTGGTGGTCGGGCCCGCGGTCGATGTCAAGCTGATCGCGCTGCAGGCCGGTACCTTCGGCCGCAAGTTCGTCGTGCGGTTCGCGCCGCTGACCTTCCTGGTGGCGATCCTGTGCGGGGTCGGCGCCTTCCTGCTCGTCTTCGGTGAGGTGCGCTGATGCGACGCGAGACGCAGAACGTCCTGCTGGTGCTGCTCGGCGGCGCCCTGCTGAAGATCGCGCTCAACGGCCAGTACCTGCGCTACGTCAAACCCTCGTTCCTGCCGTTCCTGATCGCCGCCGCGGTGGTCATGCTGGGCCTGGCCTTCGTGGCCATCGCCCAGGACATCATCCGCATGCGGCACAAGGACAAACCGGCGCCGGTCCCGGTCTGCGCCGAGGGCGCTGAACCCGCGGCGGCCGACCACGACCACGGGCATGACCACGGCAAATCCCGCAGCCCCTGGTTCCTGCTGCTGCCGGTGCTGACCATCTTCCTGATCGCCCCGCCCGCCCTCGGTGCGGCCTCGGTCAACCCGAACGACACCCGCACCGTCACCGAACCAGCCAAACGCAACGGCAGCGCCAACTTCGAGCCGCTGCCCGCGGGTCCGGTGATCCCGATGAAGATGACCGACTTCCTCACCAGGGTGGTGTGGGACGACTCGGGCACGCTCAACGGGCGCGAGGTCCGGCTCACCGGGTTCATGT
The DNA here is from genome assembly GCF_052078295.1 of Crossiella sp. CA198. Classification (NCBI taxonomy): domain Bacteria; kingdom Bacillati; phylum Actinomycetota; class Actinomycetes; order Pseudonocardiales; family Pseudonocardiaceae; genus Crossiella; species Crossiella sp. CA198. The sequence goes on along the minus strand of NZ_JBQJIM010000002.1, from coordinate 220,331 downwards.
ACCGGGACAAGGGCGTCAGTTACCTGACCCGGATGGTGATCGGCTGCTGCGCGGCCGACGCCCAGCCGATGAAGGTCCGCCTGGACGGCCCGCGCGCTGGCGAGGTCAAGGAGATCCCGATGGACTCCTGGCTGGAGCTGACCGGCAAGGTGCAACCCGGCACGGCCACCGAGGCCAACGCCTACACCCCTGCTTTCGACGTGAGCGAGATCAAGCCGATCCCCGCCCCCGCCGAACAGTACGAATCCTGACCTGAAAGGACCCCGCATGCGGGTGACCCTGCGCCGTCCGGCGGCTATCGCCGCTGTGCTGGCCCTCGTTGTCGTGGCCAGTCCGGCCGCGACCGCCGCACCCGCCCCCGAGGCCCCCGGCGGTATCGCCGGAGTGGCCGTGCCCAGCCTGAGCTGGCAGGACTGCGGCACCGGCGACGGTTTCCAGTGCGCCACCGCCCAGGTGCCCCTGGACTACCGCAACCTCTCCGCCGGCACCCTGTCCCTCGCCCTGGCCCGCCGTCCGGCGAGCAAGCCGGACCAGCGGATCGGCTCGCTGCTGGTCAACCCCGGCGGTCCCGGCGGTTCCGGGGTCGACTTCGCCCGCGGCGTGGTCGCGGACCTGCCCGCGGCGGTGGCCGAACGCTTCGACGTGGTCGGCTTCGACCCGCGCGGCGTCGGCCGCAGCTCCGCACTGGCCTGCCTGGACCCCGAGCAGACCCGCGCGGCCTTCGCCCGGATGACCGCCACCCGCCGCCCCGGCGACTTCGAGCGCGGCCAGGCCTTCGCCGCCGAGTTCCACGCCGGCTGCCAGGCCCGTAGCGCCACGCTGCTGCCGTACGTGGGCACCGAGTACGTGGCCCGCGACATCGACGTGCTGCGCGCCGCCCTGGGCGATGCCAAGCTCAACTACTACGGCGTCTCCTTCGGCACCTACATCGGCACCGTCTACGCCAACCTGTTCCCGAAGAACTTCCGGGTGCTGGCCCTGGACGGCGGCTACGACCCGGACTCCTACGCCAACGACCCGTACCGCTACGACCTGGGCCAGTTCCGCGCCACCGAGGCCGCCTTCAACCGCTTCCTGGACTGGTGCGCGAACACCCCGGACAAGTGCAAGTTCGGCAACGGCAAACCCGGCCAGGCCTTTGACAAGCTGGTCGCCGACCTGGACCGTGACCCGGTCAAGGACGCCGACGGCAAGGTGACCGCCAACGGCGCCAGCCTGGCCTACCGGATCATCTTCGCGGTCAACGGCGGCAGCCCCAGCTGGACCGCACTGGGCGCCCAGCTCGCCGAGGCGCAGACCCGCACCGGCAGACTGGTGCGCCCCATCGCCGCCAACGCCGCGTTCTTCGCCGCCAACACCGCGGTGGAATGCGCCGACCGGGTCTACCCCAAGAGCACCCACCAGCTGCGCGCCCGCCTGGCCATCGCCGCCGCGGTCGCTCCGCGGCTGGGCCCGGTCGCCGCCTACGGCACCCCCGGCTACGACCACTCGCACGCCGCGGTCTGCCAGCAGTGGCCGGCCAAGCAGGCCAGCCGCTACGCCGGTCCCTGGTCGGCGAAGGGCTCGGACCCGATCCTGGTCATCGGCACCACCGGCGACCCGGACACCCCGTACCAGGACTCGGTGGTGCTGTCCCGGACGCTGCGCAACGCAAGGCTGCTCACCTTCGTCGGCGAGGGCCACAGCGGTCTGAGCAACAGCGCCTGCGCCCGGCAGGCCACCGCGGACTACCTGGTGGACAAGACCCTCCCGGCCCGCGGCGCCCGCTGTGAGGACGACCCGGCACCCGCCTAGTCAGCAGTTCGGGCCGTACCCGGGACAGCACAGTCCCGGGTACGGCCCGCCTGGTCAGCACGCTCGGCCCCCGCACAACGCCCAGCCCGCCGCTCCCCGGACCGTCCAGCCCCTGGGGCCCCTCTCCAGCCCCCGGACCGTCCAGCCTCGGTGTGGGCGACTCAGGCCCTGGTGCAGTCGGCGCAGGTGCCGAAGATCTCCACGGTGTGGCTGACCTCGCCGAACCCATGTTCGGCCGCCACCCGCTCGGTCCACTTCTCCACATCCGGCCCCTCCACCTCCACGGTGCGGCCGCAGCGGCGGCACACCAGGTGGTGATGGTGGTGCTGGGAACAACGCCGGTAGATCGCCTCGCCCGAGTCGGTGCGCAGCACATCCAGCTCGCCGACCTCGGCCAGGCTCTGCAACGTGCGGTAGACCGTGGTCAGCCCGATGCCCTCACCGCGCCTGCGCAGCTCCTCGTGGATCTCCTGGGCCGACCGGAACTCGTCCACCTGGTCCAGCAGCTTCGACACCGCGGCCCGCTGCCGGGTCGAGCGCAGTCCGGGCACCGCGGCCGGTCGTTCGCTCACTGTCACTGCCCCTCCTCGACGTGCGCGACCGCGTCCACCACGATGTGCGAGAGATGCTCGTCCACCAGGCGGTACACCACTTCCCGGCCGTGCCGCTCCCCACGTACGACCCCGGCGGACTTGAGCACCCGCAGATGCTGACTGATCAACGGCTGGGCCACGCCCAGGGCGTCGACCAGTTCGTGCACGCACCGTTCCGAGGCCCGCAGCTGCAACACGATGGCGATCCGGACCGGCGCGGCCAGCGCGCGCAGCAGGTCACCGGCCATGGCCAGCACGTCACCCGAACGTTGCGGGGCGGGCGGCACCGGCGCACGGTCGGGGGAGTGCACATGGTCATCGGCCAGCGGCGCGATCTCCCTGTTCACGATGTGCGCTCCTCTCACCGCCCGGCGCCGGGGCACGCAGCTACGTGCCCGTGAACGACCGAGGCTACCCGTCATCCTAGGCAACCCGGTTACCGATCAGTTCGCCACACCTAGCGGAAAAGCGAAACGATCACCCCAACCAGGATGGCCAGCACCACGATCCGCAACACCCGGTCCGGCGTCCGCAACCGGGGCCAGGTGCTGACCACCATGGCCAGCACGAACAACCCCAGCGCGGCCAGCAACACCGCCCCGATCACCCCGCCGACGATGACTCCCGCCGCGAACACCGCCGCCACCACCAGGAACACCACCGGTGGCGGCACGGACCTACGCGGCCGGGACCCACCCGGCGCCGACCTGTGCGGCCCGGCGCCGGAGGACCGGCCAGGCTGAGACTGCGACCCGCTCACAGTCCTTTCCTACACCCAGCCCGCCAACGGCTCACCGGCGGCGTCTACGGTCCGTGGTGTGCTGCTCGTCTGCCGGTTCGCCGTACCCGAGGCCGAGGTCGAGGACTTCCTGGCCAGGGCCAAACACGCCCTGGAACTGCTCACCGCGGGCCCGCACTGCCGCCGCGGCAGGCTGAGCCGGGCCACCGACGAGGCGGACCGCTGGGTGCTGATCGCCGAATTCGACTCGGTCCCCGCCTACCGCAGGGCCCTGTCCCCGTTCGAGGTCCGCGAACACGTCATCCCCCTGCTCTCCCAGGCATTGGCGGACGAGCCCGCGGCCTACGAGGAGCTGTGGGACGTCACCGGTGGCATCGCCGAACGCCGCGACAGCCTGGTCGCCAAGGACGCGGGCACGGTCCGCCTGGGCGAGGCAGGCGGCCCGGCAACCCCCCGCCACTAGTCTCGCCCCGGCCCCGGTCGCCGTCCCGCGTTGTCGTGGCTCAGGCCGCGTGGTCGCAGGTCACGCAGGAGCAGTCCGCGCACGTGCAGTTGGCACAGGCGTCCGAACAACCCGCGCAGTCGCACCGGGCGTGGTTGCAGGTCGCGCAGCTGCAGTCGGCGCACTGGCACAACGCGCAGGAGTCCGTGCAGTTCGCGCACTGGCACCGCGCGCACTCGTCGTAGTGCACCCCGTCCTCGGTCCGGTGCTCCCGGTGCACGTGCCCGTCGTGCAGGTAGTCGACGTGGTCGCCGTGCACCACCGCGTCGTGCCCGCAACCGGGACCGTGGGTGTGCCGGTGCGTTTCGGCGGGCTGGTGCTCAAGGGTGCTGGTCATGGTGTGTCGCCTTTCTGGACTCGATGACCAACCGATACTCATATGCGCACCTGTGCATTGCTCACCGAGTGGCCGGCTCTGCCCTGAAAGGGTGAACTTGCCCCTTTTTTCACAAGCCCTTCCTTAGTGCTGAGCACCTCTGGCACAGTGCTCAACACACCTCTGATGGGTGATTCTCATGGGGGAGCACTCATGTCTGTCCGACCGCCCTGCCCAGGGACCCGCCCGGTCATCAGCCACGCCACCACCGGCGTCGCCGTGCTCGTGACCGCCACCGCGCTGCTGCTGGCCACTCCCGGCGCCGCCCTCGCGGACCCGGTTGACGAACACACCGGCCCCTTGGCGCACGCCCTGGTCCTGGCCGGACAGGGCGCGGCCCTCACCCCGTCCCCGTCGCTGAGCAAGCTGCTGCGCTCCCCGCTCACCCCCGGCGACACCGTCGAGGCCGGCGACCGCCTCAGCCTGCCGGACCCCCAGACCGAGAGCCGCTTCCGCCTGGGCGCGGGCACCGCCGCCGCACACAAGGACACCCCGCCACCGGGAGTTCCCGCAGGCCAGGCCCGCTACCGCGCCGAAGCCACCCTCCGCGCCAACCACGCCCCCACCGCCAAGATCACCGGCGACCTGGGCGTCACCACCACCGACCACGGCCAGCTGGTCTACCTGCAGAACGCGGTCAGCGAGGCGAGCTGCGCCACCCCGACCACCCTGACCAGCACCACCACCGCCGACGGCCTGTGGCTGCGCTACGCCGACGGCCAGCTCCGCAAGGTCAACCTCCCCACCGGCGCCGAGCCCCTCACCAGCCCCAACGTGCCCACCGGCCGCAGCACCGACGCGGGCGAGATCGTCTCCGACATCACCATCCGCCGCGTCACCAAACTCACCGACCTGGTCACCCAGACCGCCCTCACCAGCCGGGGCGTGGAGGCCGTCGCAGGCTGGCGGGTCGACGTCCTCGACTACCGCGCCCCCGACAGCAAAACCCCCGCCAACGGCAACGGCACCCCCAGCGGCACCAGTTCCGCCGACAACAAGAGCGCCCCTGGCGGCACCAACTCCACCGACGGCCAGCGCGCCCCCGGCGGCAACACCCCCGCCGACGGCAAGGGCCCCGTCCTGGCCGACAACACCTTCGTCCTGGGCGCCGCCCTGTGCACCACCGCCAAGGACTTCACCCCCAAACCCGAGCCCACCGCGACCACCACCAGCACCCCCACCGTCCCGGTCAAGATCCCGGCAGGCCCCCAGGCCAACCCCGCCGACCACCTCGACCAGCACCCCCAGGCCACCCCCGGCGCCACCACCGGAACCGGCCCGGACACCCTCCCCCTGGCCCTGCTCGGCCTGGCCCTGCTCGCCACCACCGGCGCCGCCGTGATCCTGCGCCGCCGCACCACCCCCGCTCTCGCCCGCAGCCAACGCGCCACCAGCGTCCGCCGCGGCCACGAGGACTGACCCAGATGTGGTCGAGGTCGGACCCTGAGCCGGGCCTACCCCCGACCCACCCGCCAGGCGAGGAGAAGACCACCCCGCCATCCCAAGCCGCCACCTCGCCCTTGACGACCAGCAGGTCAGCGACCACTGGCACGTCGGCGACCACCAGCAGATCGGCGATCAGCAGCAGATCGGCGACCACCGGCACGTCGGCGACCACCACCACTACGTCGGCGACCACCACTACGTCGGCGGTCAGCAACACACCGGCGGACGCCGCACCGGCCACCCCGGCGGCACCCGCCATGAACCTCGAGCCCGCCAACGGGGAGAAGTCGCGGCCTCCTCGCAGGCGACTCGTGATCGGTGCGGTCGTGCTCACGGCACTCGCCGTGGGCGCGACCGTCGCCTTCGCCGCCGCCTTCCGGGGGCCCACCCCCCACCCCCTCCCCACCGCCCCCGCTCCGGATCTTGTGCTGCCGCTGGCGACGTCGCGGAGCAGCACAGCGCCGGGGACCGTCAGCAGCGCGCCGACGACGGTCACCACGCCGCCGCCGGGGCAACGGCCGGGCACCATCCGGCTCGCCGCAGGCGGCAGCGCGCGGCTGGTACGCCGGGAGATCACTCCCGACGGCACCCTGCCCATCCCGGACAGCCTCGACGAGGCCGCCTGGTGGGGCGTCGGCCTGGGCGCGCCGAACGGGGCCGCGGTGCTGTCCGGCCACGTCAACTGGCGTGGCCGCACCGGACCGTTCGACGAGCTGTGGCGAGCCGAACGCGGTCAGCCGGTGACGATCGCCGACGCCGCGGGCCTGCGCTGGACCTACCGCGTCACCGAGATCCTCACCCTGCACAAGGACGAACTGCCCCGGCACGCCGAACGGCTGTTCAACGCGCGCGGACCGCACCGGGTCGTGCTCGTCACCTGTGGCGGGGACTTCGTCGGCGGCACCGACGGCTACCGCGACAATCGCATCGTGGTGGCCGAACCCGTGTCGCCACAGGCACACCTCAACTGAGCCGGCAGCCACCGGCCGGAAAGCCGAGACGTCCATGAGCGTGGCCCAACCCGCGACGGCGACCCAGCCCGACCAGGCCGCTGCTCCGCCCCCGGCCTGGCTGGCCGAGCTGGAACAACGCGCCACCCACTGGTCCGGTGACCTCACCGTCGACCCGGCTGCCCGCGAGGCCGCGGCCACCGACGCGGGCAACCTCGACCACCGGCGCCCCGCCGCGGTGTTCCGCGCCGGCACCGCCGAGGCTGTGGCGGAACTGTTGCGGCACACCGGTGCGCGCGGCATCCCGGTCGCGGTCCGCGGCGCGGGTCACTGCCTGTCCGGGCACGCCCTCACCGACGGCGTGGTGCTCACCCTCGTCGGCGGCCTCGGCCGGATCGGCGAGGTCGACACCGAGGGCGTCATCCAGGTCGGCGCCGCGGCCATGCTCGCCGACCTCGACGCCGCGGCCTTCGCCACGGGCCACCGCCCGGCCGCCGGCCTGCCCGACTACCACGGGTTGACCGTCGGCGGCGTGCTCGCGGTCGGCGGCATCTCCGCGTGGTGGCGCGAAGGCACCCTGGCCGACCGGGTCCGCCGCCTCCGGGTGGTCACCGGCCGCGGCGAGATCCTGCTCGCCTCGGCCACCGAACACCGCGACCTGTTCGAGGCCGCGCTGGCCGGACTCGGCGCCGTCGGTGTGATCACCGACGCCTGGCTCGAACTGACCCCGGCCCAGCCGCGCGTGCAACTGGACCTGCTGGACTACGCCGACGCCGCGAGCGCCTTCACCGCCATGGACTGCCTCATGGACAACGAGGCCGCCGACGAGGTCTACCTGTGGGTCCAACGACCCGGCACCGGCGGCAGGCCCGGCGCGACCTTCCAGGTGCACGCCTACCAGCACACCGACCGCCACGAGACACAGCCGCTGCCGGTGGAACCGGAACCGGAGCATCGCCTGACGCAGTTGGTGACCTACCCCGAACGCAGTCGGATGATCACCGAGATGTTCGACAGTTTCCGCACCTCACTTTCCTGGGACGACACCACAAAACTCTGGGACGACGTGCTGCTGTCCGGCCAGCACGCCGAGCACTACCTGACCCGCCGGGTCGCCGCGTTCACCCCGGCGGACTGGGCCACCGAGATCCCGCAGTTCGTGCTCGCCTTTCCACACCGCAGGTCCGCCTTCACCCGCCCGGCCTTCGCCGTGCCCGCAGGTGACAGCGACCGGATCGTGCTGGTCGACACCCTCCGCGACCGCGGCCTGCCCGGTGCCGACCCGTCCTGGACCGCCACCGTGCGCGGCAGCAGGCGGGGCGCGCATGAACAGGCGCGCGCCGACGGGGGTGTGGCCTACCCGATCTGGGGTTGCTGGGACGGGGTGTGGCCGCATGCGGCGCGGCTCGGCGAGCACTGGCGGGACTTCGCGGAGACGGTCGCGCGGTACAACCCGCACCTGCAGCTCAACCAGGGGACGGGGCTGCCCGCGGCGATCCGGGCTGAACTGCGGCGTTGAGGCGGACCTCGGCTGTCGGGGCGGCGGATGAGGAGGAGGGGACAGAGGGCCGCGGACGTTGAAGCACGGCTGGCGTGTGCGAGCGAAGGAAGAGCCGGTTCTGGGGATGGACTTGGTGAGCGGGATCGGTCCGAGGGTGAGGCCTCGCCGGGTGAGTTGGGCGGGTGAGTTGGGCCGGTGTGGTCAGGGATCGCCGGGGCGAGGTGGACAGGTGGGCTTGGCCGGTTGGTGGGCGAGTGAGTGTCGGGGGTGAGGGTTAGCGTGCGCGCCAGTCGGAGCTGGCGTGGGGAGTGGTTATGGGGCATGGGTTTCGGGTTGGGATCGGGGTCCGGGCTTATGAGCTGGACTCGTTGGGGCACGTGAACGGGGCGGTGTACTTGCAGTACGCCGAGCACGTGCGGTGGGAATGTTTGCGGGCGGCGGGGATCGGCCTGGAAGCGTTGCGGGAGTTGGGGGTCGCGCCGGTGCGGATCGAGGAGACCATTCGGTATCACCGGGAACTGCGGGCGGGCGACCAGGTTGAGTTGGACTGCGTGTTCGAGTGGGGCGAGGGGAAGATTTTCCGGGTGCGGCAGGAGGTTCGGCGCGGAGAGGAACTCGTTGCCGAGGTGCTGAATGTGGGTGGGGTGCTGGATTTGGGGACCCGGCGGCTGGTGGCGGATCCGGGGGCTGTGTTCCGGGGGCTGGCTGTGCGGCCTGAGTTGGTTGGGTTGTAAGGGATTCGGGGGTGTTCGGGGGCTGGTTTTCGTGGAGGGGCGGCGGCCGGGGCGGTCGCTGGAGTCGGGTTCTGGTGACGTGGTTGGTTGAGGGGTTGGCTGGAGTGACGGGCCTTCGGCTGAGGCAGGGCCGGAGCGGGCGCTCGGCTTGGGGCTCTTGTGACTGTGTGTGGGGGCGCTTGATGCCGGGTGGTCCCGGTGGGGCGCGGAGCGGCTGGGCGGGAGCGGTCTTGGGTTGGGGGTGGTTTGGGGTAGAGGGAGGGTGGCCCGAGGGGAGAAGGGCGATTGGGGGACCGGGGATTTCGTGAGCCGGGGCCGGAGCTGGGGTGGCCGGAGCCAGAGGCTGGGGCTGGGGCTGGGGCTGGGGCAAGCCTGGCCAGGGAGATGAGCTGTGGGTGAGGGCTCTTGGTGTGGCGGGGTGGACCGGGCCGAAGGTATGGCGGGGCTGGGGGAGCTGGGGCGGAGAGCTTGGCGGGACTGGGCGGAGGGCTTGGTGGGGGGGAGAGGTTGGCGATGACCGTGGGTTTGCGGGCCGTGCTGTGGGGCTGGGGGTGAGGACTGGGCTTGCTGGGGGTGAGGACTGGGCTTGCTGGGGGTGCCGTGGTGGTGTGGGACGGATGGAGTTGTGGGGGTTTGGCGGGGCGGGTGGCCTTGGGGCGGGGGCGAGGGTGTGGCGGATTGAGGTTGGGGGATGGCGCGGGGTGGTGGGGGTGGGTTTGGTGGGGTGAGGAGGGCTGGGGCGGGGTGGAAATGGGGGGTGGTGGAACGCGGTTGTCGGGGGCGAAAAGGCGGTCGCTACCCTTGCAGCCTCCCGCTGAATGCCTATGACCTGCTCTGGAGTGTCCGTGTCGGCCGATCGGATTGATACCGTCGTCAACCTCTGCAAGCGCCGAGGGTTCGTCTACCCCTGCGGGGAGATCTACGGCGGTACCAGGTCGGCCTGGGACTACGGGCCGCTCGGCGTGGAGTTGAAGGACAACATCAAGCGCCAGTGGTGGAAGTTCATGGTGCAGGGCCGGGAGGACGTCGTCGGGCTGGACTCCTCGGTGATCCTGCCCCGTGAGGTGTGGAAGGCATCCGGGCACGTCAACGCCTTCCACGACCCGCTGGTGGAGTGCACCTCCTGCCACAAGCGGTTCCGGGCGGACCAGCTCGCCGAGGAATACGCCGAGCGCACCGGCAAGCCCACCACCGAGGACGACATCACCGACGTCCCGTGCCCGAACTGCGGCACCCGCGGCCAGTACACCGCGCCCCGCGAGTTCAACATGATGCTCAAGACCCACCTCGGCCCCGTGGAGACCGAGGAAGGCCTGCACTACCTGCGCCCGGAGACCGCGCAGGGCATCTTCATCAACTTCCTCAACGTGCAGACCACCTCGCGCAAGAAGCCGCCGTTCGGCATCGGCCAGATCGGCAAGTCCTTCCGCAACGAGATCACGCCCGGCAACTTCATCTTCCGGACCCGTGAGTTCGAGCAGATGGAGATGGAGTTCTTCGTCGAGCCCGGCACCGACGAGGAATGGCACCAGTACTGGATCGACGAGCGCACCCGCTGGTACACCGAGCTGGGCATCGCCAAGGACAACCTGCGGATCTATGACCACCCGCAGGAGAAGCTGTCCCACTACTCCAAGCGCACCGCCGACATCGAGTACCGGTTCCAGTTCGCCGGTCAGGAGTGGGGCGAGCTGGAGGGCATCGCCAACCGCACCGACTTCGACCTGGGCACCCACAGCAACCACTCGGGTGTGGACCTGTCCTACTTCGACCAGGCCACCAACTCCCGCTACCGGCCGTTCGTGATCGAGCCCGCCGCCGGTGTCGGCCGCCCGATGATGGCCTTCCTGCTGGAGGCCTACCACGAGGACGAGGCCCCCAACGCCAAGGGCGGCGTGGACAAGCGGGTCGTGCTCAAGCTGGACCGCAGGCTCGCGCCGGTCAAGGCCGCCGTGCTGCCGCTGTCCCGCAACGCCGACCTCTCGCCCAAGGCCCGTGACCTGGCCACCGCGCTGCGCCGGAACTGGAACATCGACTTCGACGACGCGGGCGCCATCGGCCGCCGCTACCGCCGCCAGGACGAGATCGGCACCCCGTTCTGCGTCACCGTCGACTTCGACACCCTCACCGACCACGCGGTGACCGTGCGCGAGCGCGACACCATGAGCCAGGAGCGGATCTCGATCGACCAGATCGAGTCCTACCTGGCCGCGCGGCTCATCGGCTGCTGAGGTCACGACTCCCACTCCTTCCCGGCTCAGCTCGCGATCACACCCGGTCGCGGGCTGAGCCGCGCCAGGGAATACGCCATCCGCAGTTCCTCGGCCACCGCCTCGGGCGCCTCGGCCAATTGCTCCACCGGCGTGCGCACCACGTGCACACCCGCGTTCGCCAACGGATCAGGACCCTCCGGACGCCGGTTGACCAGCCAGAGCCAGGCCAAGGCCACCTGGTCCCACCAGGCATCGGCAATGCCGAGCAGCTGACGGCCGTCCGAGGTGATCCGCCTGCGCCAGGTCGGCGGCGGCAACTCGGCCAGCGCCACGATCCGCCGCGCCCGCGCCTGCTGGATGTCCGCCACCTTGAGCGGCAACTTGTTCAGCGCCTCGCGCACCGCCGGACGACCCCGCTGCGGCGACTCGTCCAGCTCCGCCCACAGCTCTGCCGGGGGCACCCCGCCCTGGCCACAGGCCAGGTGCAGCAGCGTGGCCAACTCGGTCGGGCCCCGGGTGCGGCGGGCCGCGTCCAAGGTCGCCCTGGCCACCGACGCCACCGGGAAACCCCGGGACATCGTCCATTTCGGCAGCACCCGCAACCGGTCCACGTGCAACGACCGGACCGGGGTGAGCCGGGGGTTCGCGAACGGGACCAGCAGGTGGACCGTGCCGTCCAGCCCCGGTATCGGAATGCCGTGCAGCTGCAGGGCGTCATAGCCGGTGATCACGGCGTTCGGTTCGGCGTAGCGCAAGGCCGCGCGCAGGAAACCGGCCCTGGTGGGGCGATTCCCGGTGAGCAGCACGACACCCGGCAACGCCTCCCGCCAGGAACTCACCAGCTTGCCGGGCACGCCCAGCCGGTACAGCTCGGAGGTGCGGGCCACCTGGTGCGGGAACATCGCGGCCAGGCGGTCAAGGCGGACCGGGACGAGGGTTGTGGTCATGGGGCCAGCCTGCTCCGGCGGCTGGGAGGGGGCCAGCGGCGTCGGAGCGGGCTGTGGACAAGTGGTCGATTGTGGATAGGTCGCGATCTTGAAGTGGTGGTGTGGCCGGGGATGTGGTAGTGGGGGTCAGAGGCGGCGGACGTCCAGGGCGTGCTCCACCGCCGTGCCCTCGTCCTCGCGTCGCACCAGGTAGACACCGGCGTTCTTGCGTTCGGCGAGCGCCTCGACCGGTTCGGTGCCGTGGTAGAGCAACCCGGTTCCGTCATCGGTGCAATAGGTGTCCGGGATGACCCCGTTGGCCACCGCACCCAGCACCGCGGGCCGCCGCGCTGCCTCGGAGTCGAAGTGCACCCCGTTGCCAAAGGGCAGGAAACCCAGCCCGTCAGTGACGATCCGCAGCTCCGGCCCGAAGGAATCGGTCGGCCCGCCCACATGCCAGCACAACGAGCCCGCGCTCACCCCGGTCAGCACCACCCCGCGCAGCCACGCCTCCCGCAGCACCGAATCCAGCCCGTGCACCCGCCACACCGCGAGCAGGTTCGCCACCGAACCCCCGCCCACCCACACCACATCGCAGGACAGCACGTAGTCGAGCAGATCCGCCGTCGGCGGCATCGGGAACAGGTTCAGGTGCACCACCTCGACCCCGGCGATCTCCCCGGCCTCGGCGAAGGTCGCGTTGAACCCCCGCTGATCACCCAGCGCCGTGCCGATGTGACACAACTTCGGGCGCCTGCCCGCAACCCCGGCCAGCTCCACCGCGTAGGTCAACAGCGGCGCGAACTCCAGATCGGTGCGGTGGCCACGGCGCAGACCACCCGAGGTGGCCAGGATCGTCGGTTGCTCAGCAGGCATGGTTCGATCGTGCCATCCCCGCTGACGGTTAGGGTCCGGACATGAACGAGCCCCGCTGGCTGTCCGAGGCCGAGCTGCGGATGTGGATCACTTTTGTCGAGGCCACCCATCTCCTGGAACGCAGACTGGAACACCAGCTCCAGACCGACGGCGGGCTCTCCCACGCCCAGTACGACGTGCTCTCCACCTTGTCCGCGGCCCCCGGCCGACGCATGCGGATGACCGAACTGGCCGGCCGCACCGTGGTCTCCAAAAGCGGTCTCACCTACCAGGTCAGCCGCCTGGAGAAGACCGGGCTGGTGCGCCGGGAATCCTGTGCCACCGACGAACGCGGCGTGGTCGCGGTGCTCACCGACACCGGGCAACGGCTGCTCGACAAGATCGCCCCCGGCCACGTCGACACCGTCCGGGACTACCTCATCGACCTCATGACCCCCGAACAACGGGCCGTGGTCGAGGAGGTCATGACCGCCGTGCGCGAACGCGTCCGCACGGACGAGCACCCCTGACAGATGTCATGGCCGGGCCGTGACGAGCGGCCTGCGTCCCGGCCCCGCGCGGGCGGCACCGTAGTGGCATGTCCACACCAACCCTGCCCGGCGCCGAGCGAGAGATCGCCGCCTGCGCCGCGATCAGCCTCCGCGGCCTGCGCAAACACTTCGGACCGGTCCGCGCCGTGGACGGCGTCGACCTGACCGTGACCCCCGGCGAGGTGCTTGCCCTGCTCGGCCCCAACGGCGCAGGCAAGTCCACCACCGTCGACCTGGTCCTCGGCCTGACCCGCCCCGACGCCGGCCAGGTGCACGTCTTCGGCAAGCGCCCCGACCAGGCCGTCCGCGACGGCGTCATCGGCGCCATGCTCCAGGGCGGGGCGCTGATCGAGGACGCCACCGTCGGCGAACTCGTCCGCATGGTCGCCGCCCTGCATCGCCGCCCCCAGGCCGCCGCCATCGCACTGGCCAAAGCCGGCGTGGCCGATCTGGTCAAACGTCGCTGCAAGAAGCTCTCCGGCGGCCAGCGGCAACGCGTCCGCTTCGCCATCGCCCTGGTCAGCGACCCCGACCTGCTGATCCTGGACGAACCCACCGCGGCCATGGACGTGGAGACCCGGCGGCACTTCTGGCACAACATCCGCGAACTCACCGCCACCGGCAAAACCGTCCTGTTCGCCACCCACTACCTCGAAGAGGCCGAGAGCTACGCCGACCGGGTCGTGCTCATGCGCGCCGGAGCGGTCGTCGCCGACGGCACCGTCGCCCAGATCCGGGCCACCGCCGCCGGGCGGACCCTGCGCGCCGTGCTCCCTGGGAGTGATCACGGCTCGCTCGTGCTGCTGCCCGGTGTCACCCAGGCCGACCTGCGCGGCGAGCACGCCACCCTCGCGTCCACCGACTCCGACGCCACCCTGCGCGCCGTGCTCGACCGCTACCCCGGCGCCCGCGACATCGAGATCACCACCGTCGGCCTGGAAGACGCCTTCCTCGCGCTGACCAGCCAGGAGGACAAGTGAACCCGACCTACCTCTTCATCGAGGTCAAGCTCATCGTCCGGCAGTTCGCCTTCCTCTTCTTCACCATCGTGGTGCCCACCGCGATGTTCCTGATCTTCTCCGGCATCTTCGGCGGCAGCACCGCCACCTTCCGCAACGGCACCCCGGTCACCGCCGCCACCATGGTCAGCATGGCCAGCTTCGCCGCCATGTCCGCCGCACTGGTCACCGGCGGCCGGATCGCGCTGGAACGCCAGATCGCCTGGCACCGGCAGCTCCGGCTCACCCCGCTCAGCGGCGGCGGCTACCTGCTGGCCAAGGGGCTCATCGCGGTCCTGGTCGCCATCCCGGCGATGCTCGGCGTGCTCGCGGTCGGGGTCATCGTGCGCCAGATCGACCTCAGCCTGGCGCAGTGGGCCATGCTGATCGCCGGACTCGTGCTCGGCTCGGTGCCGTTCGCGCTCCTGGGCATGGCCATCGGCCAGCTCGCCAGCGCCGAATCCGCCCAGGCGGTCACGCCCGCGGTGATGATGGCGCTGGCCATGGTCGGCGGGCTCATGGTGCCGGTGGAGATCATGCCCGACTGGGTCGGCGACATCGCCCGTGCGCTGCCCAGCTTCTGGTTCCGGGAGAACGGGATCCGGGTGATCGCCGAAGGCACGGTCAGCCTGCCCGCGATCGCCGTGCTCAGCGGCGTGACCCTGGTCCTCGGCCTGTTCGTGGCCAGGCGGTACCGGCTCAGCGCCGGCCGCTGACCTTGCCTACGGTGAACGCCATGACCACCAGAGCCGGACCCAGGATGCGTTCCTGGGAGCTGTTCGCCGGCTTCTTCCTGCTGTTCCTGTTCTTCCCGGTCTACTACCTGCTCGTCGCCGGTCACCCGGTGCTGTGGAAGATCGCCGGACTGGCCGGGATCGGGGTCATCGGCGTCACCTACCTGGTGGTGCCACCGCGGTTGTTCGAGGCGCCGATGTGGCAGCGGATCGCGCTCGTGCTCGGCCAGGCCGTGCTGATCACGCTGATCACGCTGGCCTTCGGGGTGGAGTTCCTCAGCCTGTTCGTCTACCTCGCCGCCACCGCGGCGATCCTGCTGCCGGTCTGGCTGGCCGTGCTGGTGCCGGTCGTGCCCAGCATCGTCGCGGTGCGTGCCGTGCTCGACGGCGGGCCGTTCTGGCTGGCCTGGATCATCCTGGCCATGCTGCTGAGCACCTTCAGCGTGCTCGGCGTGGCCGAGCTGATCCGCGGCAACATCAAGCTGTACCGGGAACAGGAGCAGGCCGCGCTGCTCGCCGTCGCCGAGGAACGCGCCCGGCTCGCCCGCGATCTGCACGACGTGCTCGGGCACAGCCTGACCACCATCACCCTCAAGGCGGGGCTGGCCAGGCGGCTGCTGGAAGCCGGACAGCGGGAGGCGGCGATCACCGAGGTCAGCGATGTCGAAGCGCTGTCCAGGGCCGCGCTCACCGACGTCCGCGCCACCGTCTCCGGCTATCGGGAAGCCTCCCTGGCCGCGGAACTGGCCGGGGCGCGGGTGGCGTTGCAGGCCGCCGGGATCACCGCCGACCTGCCGCATGCCGTGGACAACGTCGCACCGCGGCACCAGCCGGTCTTCGCCTACGTGCTGCGCGAGGCGGTCACCAACGTGCTCCGGCACAGTGGCGCGACCCGTTGCGAGGTGCGCTTCGGGTTGTCCTGGCTGGAGGTCGCCGACGACGGCGCGCCCCAGGACAACGCCGGCCGCACCGGCACCGGGCTCACCGGCCTGACCGAACGACTCGCCGCCGTCGGCGGCACCCTGGCGGCCGGGCCACTGCCCGCCGGCGGATTCCGGCTGCGCGCGGAGATCGGGGACGACGAGTGATCCGGGTACTGCTCGCCGACGACCAGGCCCTGGTCCGTGGGGCACTGGCCGCGCTGCTCGGACTGGAGGCCGACATCCAGGTCGTCGCGCAGGTCGGCTCGGGGGACGAGGTGCTCGCCGCGGCCCTCGAACACCGGCCGGACGTGGCGTTGCTGGACGTGCAGATGCCTGGCAAGGACGGACTGGCCGCCGCGGCCGAACTGCGCGACGCCCTGCCAGGGTGCCGGGTGCTGATCCTGACCACCTTCGGCAGGCCGGGATATCTGGCCAGGGCGATGAGCGCGGGTGCGGCCGGGTTCGTGGTCAAGGACGCCCCGCCGGAACAGCTCGTCGACGCGGTGCGGCGGGTGCACGCGGGACTGCGCGTGGTCGATCCGGGGCTGGCCGCGGAATCGCTGTCCAGCGGGGCCAGTCCGTTGAGCGGGCGGGAACGGGAGGTGCTGGCGGCCGCACGGGACGGCGGCACCGTGGCCGACCTGGCCAGGGCGGTGCACCTGTCGGAGGGGACCGTGCGCAATCACCTGTCGGCGGCGATGGGCAAGACCGGCGCGCGCACCAGGGCCGAGGCCGTGCGCATCGCCGACGACCGCGGCTGGCTGTGAGCTGCGCGGTGGCCGGGATCAGGTGACCGGCCGCCGCGAGGGCTGATCGGCGGTGGTGAGCGGTGCCGGCCGAGGCGAGGCGGTCCTGCCCGATGTTCGGGGCTCCGGCTCGGCCTGATCAGTGCCGACCGCGATCTGTTGATCATGCTTAGGTCGGTACCGCCGGTACGAACCCAATCCCAGGTCCCCTCGACCGGGTATTCCACGCCCCCGCCACACCCGGCCAACCGGCCCGGCGCACAACACGTGCGCGCGGGGAAACCCCCCGATTTCCATTTTACCGGTGGGGGCCGACAAAACGGGAATTCGGCGGTGACCGGAACTCGATCTTGGCCGAGTTCGTGACAGCATTGCGGCATGACTGGACACGCACCCACCACCGGCCGGCGGGCGACGGCACGGCTGTTGCGGCGCGTGCTGGCCGGGATTGTGCTGCTGCCCTTGCTGATCGTCGGTGGCACCGCCTTCCGGGTGTGGCAGGTCGCTCGGCTGGACGACCGGTCCACCGCGGACATCGCCGTGGTGCTGGGCGCCGCGCAGTACGGCGGGCGGCCCTCCGATGTGCTGGAGGCGCGGCTGGCGCATGCCCAGCAGCTCTTCGAGCGTGGGGTGGCCAGGACCGTGGTGACCGTGGGCGGGCGCGGGCTTGGCGACACCTACACCGAGGCCGAGGCGGGGCAGCGGTGGCTGGTGGGCGATGAGACCAAGTCCGGCACGGCGAAGAAGGCCATTCCCAAGGACAAGGTGGTCGCGGTCAACGAGGGCGCCGACACCCTCGGCAGCCTGCAGGCCGTGGCCAGGGAGGCGGAGAAACGCGGCTGGCACAGCGCGGTCATCGTCAGCGATCCCTGGCACTCGTTGCGGGCCCGCACCATGGCCGGGGACACCGGGCTCGCCGCCTGGGCCTCGCCGACCCGGCGCGGACCCATCGTGCAGACCAGGGAGACCCAGCTGCGCTACATCCTGCGGGAGACCGCGGGCGTGCTCTACTACCGGCTCACCCACACCTCCACCCACCTGGCTGACAATGGTCTCGGCTGAACCGCATGGCTACTCCGCGCACGACACCGCGCGGCTGCTGCCCGAACCCGCCAAGCACGGCGCACTGGCCGAAGCCGAGACCGAAGCCCGCACGCCCTTCGCCCGGGACCGGGCCCGGGTGCTGCACTCGGCCGCACTGCGCCGCCTGGCCGGCAAGACCCAGGTGGTCGGGCCAGGGGAGGGGGATGTGCCGCGCACCCGGCTCACCCATTCCCTGGAGGTCGCCCAGATCGGGCGGGGCATCGGCGGGGAACTGGGCTGCGATCCCGACATCGTCGACCTAGCCGGACTGGCCCACGACATCGGCCACCCGCCGTTCGGGCACAACGGCGAACGCGCCCTCAACGCGCTGGCCGGGCCCTGCGGCGGGTTCGAGGGCAACGCGCAAACCCTGCGCATCCTCACCCGGCTCGAACCCAAGGCACTGGGACCGGACGGGCGCCAGTACGGGCTCAACCTGACCAGGGCCGCGCTGGACGCCGCGACCAAATACCCGTGGCCGAGGCGGGAAGGCACCGTCAAGTTCGGGGTCTACGCCGACGACCTCCCGGTCTTCGGCTGGCTCCGGCAGGGCGCCCCAGCCGACGCGCGATGCCTGGAAGCCCAGGTGATGGACTGGTCCGACGACGTCGCCTACTCGGTGCACGACGTGGAGGACGGGGTGCTCGCCGGACGCATCTCGCTGCGCGCGCTGGGCAGTCCGGCCGAACGGCACGTCATCGCCGCGCTGGCCGCCGCGCACTTCAGCCACGAACCCGTGGAGGCGATCGAGGCCGCCGCCGACGGACTGCTGCGGTTGCCCGCGGTGGCCCTGCTCGCCCGGCACGACTACGACGGCACCCTGGCCGACCAGGTCGCGCTGAAACAGCTCACCAGCGAACTGGTCGGGCGCTTCGCCTCCGCCGCGGTCACCGGCACCCGCAAGGCCCACGGCGCCGGGCCACTGCGTCGCTACGAGGCCGACCTGGTCGTGCTGCCGCCGGTCGCCGCCGAGGTCGCCCTGCTCAAGGCGGTCGCGCTGCGATACGTGATGAGCGATCCGGAACGGCTGGCCGTGCAGATCCGGCAACGGGAGCTGATCACCCAGCTCACCGAGGCGTTGTGCCTGCGCGCGCCGGAGGCACTCGACCCCGCGTTCCGGCCCGCGTGGTCGGCCGCCGGGGACGACGCGGAGCGGCTGCGGGTGGTCATCGACCAGGTCGCGCTGCTCACCGACGCGCAGGCGGTGAGCTGGCACCGGCGGCTGGCCACCTGAACGGCGTCAACCTACGTTGACGATTTCTGGTTTACTCGAGGTCATGGGACTTCGAGAGCTAGTGCGTGCGGTGTTCCGGCCATTACGGCGCAAGGTGCCCGCCGGCGCCCCGCCCCGGCGTCGGGACGATCCGGGTGGCGCCGGGGTGCGCGAGCCCCGGCGGCCGCATCCGCCCGGCCCGCTCAGCGGCGCCGCCGCGGCTGAGCCGCCCGCGCCCGCGCAGCACGTGACGCTGCCCGACCCGCGGCGCTGACCAGTGGCGGACCGCCGTTGACCGGCGGTTTGTCACAGCGGGAGCGGGCTGGTCGTCCACCGTGGGTCAGCGTCACCGACCCACGGGGAGATCGCCATGCCACGCATTCCCGCCCGCACCGTCGACCAGGCAGGCTGGCTCATCCGGCGCATGTACGGCTACGCGAAACGGCGCTTCGGCGCGGTGCCCGAGCCGTTCGCGGTCCTGGCCCACCACCGGGGCCTGATGATCGCGGCCGCCCTCGCCGAGACCGCGGTGGAGCGCGCCGCCAAGCACCTGCCGGACAACCTGGCCGACCTGGTGGTCTACCGGGTCGCCACCGAACTCGGCTGTTCCTGGTGCGTGGACTTCGGCACCATGCTGCAGCGGCACAAGGGCCTGGACATCGAGCGGCTCCAGGAGATCCACGCCTACGCCGACTCGCCGCGGTTCACCGAGACCGAGAAACTCGCCATCGGCTACGCCGACGCGATCACCGCCACGCCGGTGCGGGTCACCGACGAGCAGGTCGCCGAACTCCGGGAACGCCTGGGGGACAAGGGATTGGTCGAACTCACATACCTGATCACGGTGGAGAACCAGCGGGCCCGGTTCAACGACGCGCTCGGCATCGTCGATCAGGGCTTCACCTCCGGCGAGGCCTGCCGGGTGCCGCTGCCGGTCGCCAGGCCCGCCGCCACGCCGGTCACCCCGGCCGAGGTCACCAAGGAACGTTCGTGAGCTTCTCCGGGTTCACCACGTCATAGATCGCCACGATCCGCCCGTCCCGGACCGCCAGCGTGACCACGCGGCGGTCCACCGGGCGGTGCTCGTCGTCGCCGTCGGTCTGGGCCAGGAAGCCCAGGTCGCCGTTGACCAGCATCGGGGTCATGCCGGTGAACACCGAGTCCGCCCCGTACTTGTTCAGCAGGCCGAAGGCGAAGCGGGCGACCTTGTCCGCACCGAACACCGGCCGCCGCGCGGTGCTCGCCTTGCCACCGGAATCGCCGATGACCACCACGTCCGGGTGCAGCACCTTCAGCAACTCGTCCATATCGCCGCTGGCCAGCGCCGCGGTGAACCGTTCGAGCACCGCCCGCTGCTCGGCCAGCTCGATCCGTGGCGGCGCGTCCGCCTCGCTCACCGCGCGCCGTGCCCGGGAAGCCAGCTGCCTGGCCGCCGCCGGAGTCGTGCCCAGCACGGTGGCGATCTCCGGGAACGGCACCCCGCACGCGTCGTGCAGCACGAACGCCACCCGCTGCTCCGGGCTCAGCTCGTGCAGCACCACCATGGCCGCCATCCGCACGCCGTCCTCGCGCACCGCGACGTCGAGGGGATCCTCACTCGGCTGGGTGGTCAGCGGCCGCACCACCGGCTCCGGCAGCCAGGAACCGACGTAGCGCTCCCGCTGGGCGCTGGCCGACTTGAGCCGGTCCAGGCAGATCCGCCCCACCACCGTGGTCAGCCAGCCCCGCAGATCGCGGATCTCCGCCCGGGCCGCGGTGCTCTGCCCGGCCAGTCGCAGCCAGGCGTCCTGCACCGCGTCCTCGGCGTCGGCCCTGGTCCCGGTGATGCGGTAGGCGACCCCGATGAGGTGCCCGCGGTGCTCGCTGAACACCGTGGCCAGGGTCTCGTCGCTGACGGTCACACGTCCATCCTGACGTACTCCTAGACTTGCCCTCGTGGCAGGACGAATCCGGGACAGCGACATAGCCGAGGTCCGTGATCGCTGCCGGATCGACATCGTGGTCGGCGAGTACGTCAACCTGGGCCGAGCCGGTGGTGGCACGCTGAAAGGGCTGTGCCCATTTCACGATGAGAAGACCGCGTCATTCAACGTGCGGCCCAGCAAGGGCACCTTCCACTGCTTCGGCTGCGGCGTCGGTGGCGACGTCATCCAGTTCATCCAACAGTACGAGCACATCGGCTTCGTCGAGGCGGTGGAGCGGCTGGCCGACGGCATCGGCTACCGGCTCACCTACACCGGCGGCGGCGCGACCGTGCAGCGCGACCGGGGCACCAAGACCCGGATGCTGGAGGCGCACAAGGCCGCCAGCCAGTTCTACATGGAACAGCTGCACACCCCGGAAGCGGTCAAGGCACGCGAGTTCCTCGCCGAACGCGGCTTCGACCAGGCCGCCGCGGACCGTTTCGGCTGCGGCTTCGCCCCCGCGGGCTGGGACCGGCTGACCAAACACCTCATCGGCCGCGGCTTCGAGATGGACGAGCTGTACAAGTCCGGACTGGCCAAGGAAGGCCGGCAGGGCCCGATCGACCGGTTCCACCGCAGGCTGCTGTGGCCGCTGAAGGACCTGGGCGGCGAGGTGGTCGGCTTCGGCGCGCGCCGGATCTTCCCGGACGACCCGATCGAGGCCAAGTACGTCAACACCAGCGAGACCCCGATCTTCAAGAAGTCGCACGTGCTCTTCGGCATCGACCTGGCCAAACGGGAGATCGCCCGTCGCCGCCAGGTGGTGGTGGTCGAGGGCTACACCGACGTGATGGCCATGCACCTGTCCGAGGTGCCCACCGCGGTCGCCTCCTGCGGCACCGCCTTCGGCGCCGACCACATCTCGGTGCTGCGCAGGCTGCTGATGGACGACGACGCCTTCCGCGGTGAGGTGATCTTCACCTTCGACGGCGACGCGGCCGGTCAGAAGGCCGCGCTCAAGGCCTTCGACGACGAGCAGAAGTTCGCCGCGCAGACCTTCATCGCGATCGCCCCGGACGGCATGGATCCCTGCGAACTCCGCCAGGACAAGGGCGATGTGGCTGTGCGGGACCTGGTCGCCCGGCGGCAGCCGCTGTTCGCCTTCGCCATCCGCACCCTGCTCGCCGAACACGACCTGGACACCGCGGAGGGCCGGGTGGAGGCATTGCGCCGCACGGTTCCGCTGGTCGCCCAGATCAAGGAGGAATCCCTCCGGGACGAGTACGGGCGGCAACTGGCCGGCTGGGTCGGCTGGGACGACACCCCCGGGGTGCTACGCCGGATCCGGGAGATCTCGGGCGGCAAGGCCGCCCCGGACAAGCCCCTGCGCCGCCGCCCGGTGGACCCGAACCAGAGCGCGCTGGCCGTGGAGGTGGACGG
The DNA here is from genome assembly GCF_052078295.1 of Crossiella sp. CA198. Lineage (NCBI taxonomy): Bacteria > Bacillati > Actinomycetota > Actinomycetes > Pseudonocardiales > Pseudonocardiaceae > Crossiella > Crossiella sp. CA198. The sequence continues at coordinate 198,110 of NZ_JBQJIM010000002.1, read as the reverse complement.
GCCGAGCAGGCCGTCGCCGAAGGACCCGCAGTTGCACTCGCAGCGCGAGGTGCTCAAGGCGGCGATCCAACTGCCCGGCATCGCGGGCCCGGCCTACGACTCGATCTCCGAGGACGCCTTCACCCACCCCGCCTACCTGGAACTGCACCGGTCCATCCTGGCCGCGGGTGGGACCTCCTGCGGACTCTCCGGGGCGACGTTCGTGGACGCGGTCGGGCAGCGATGCAAGCACTCGGTGGTGCGCTCGCTGGTGACCGAGCTGGCGGTGGAGCCGCTGCGCACCAGGTCGGCCGAGGACCGCTACGTGCTCGGCTTGATCGCCAACATGCAGGCCAGCCTGGTGGCCAGGCAGATCGCCGACATCAAGTCCAGGCTGCAACGGATCTCCCCGGTCACCGCGGGGGAGGAGTACCGCGCGCTCTTCGGCGACCTGGTGGCCATGGAGCAGTACCACAAGGGACTTCGGGAACAGGCGGGTGGCGTGTAGATGAGCTGGTGGCGACGCTTCACCGAGAAGATCACCGGCGGCGTCCGGCTGCCCGAGGGCGTGCGGGTGCCGCTCACCGGGGAGGAACGGATCATGGCCGTGGCCGAGCTGGCCGGCGGTGGGCACCTGGTGGCGACCTCCTACGCGCTGGTCGTGGCCGAGGACGAGGAGCAGCGGCGGATCTCCTGGCACCTGGTCAGCAAGGCGGTGTGGGGCAACGACGTGCTGGTGGTGACCGAGGCCGCCGAGCAGGGTGCCGCGGGCGAGGCAGTGCTGCTGGCCGACCTGCCGCCGCGGCGCTACCCGCTGGCCCAGCCGGCCAAGCTGCCCGATGTGGTGCACGCCAGGGTCACCGGCTCGATCCGGTCCACCCACCGGCACGAGCTGCCCGGCGGCGGCGCCTGGTTCGTCCAGCGCAAGATCCCCGGCCGCGACGGCGTGCAGCTCCAGGTGCGCGCCGACCCCGGCACGGACGAGGCCGCGGTGCGCGCGCTGGCCGCGGACGTGGCCCGCAAACTCCGCGAGGCCCAGGCCAACGCCTTCTAGGACAACACCTGCCGGAACACACCCGCACCCCCTTCCGGCCACACCACTCGCGCTATAAAGTACGTACGTACGGTTTGCTAAGCGTGCTGGAGGTTGCCGCATGTGGGATCCGACTACCTACCTGGCCTTCGCCGGCCACCGCGAACGCCCGTTCCACGACCTGCTCGCCAGGGTCGGCGCCACCGACCCCCGCCAGGTCGTCGACCTGGGCTGCGGTCCCGGTCAGCTGACCCCGGTGCTGTCCCACCGCTGGCCCGCGGCGAAGATCACCGCGCTGGACTCCTCGGCCGAGATGGTCGAGGCCGCCAGGGCCGCCGGGATCGACGCCGCGCTCACCGACGTGCGGGACTGGCAGCCCGATCCGGACGCCGACGTGGTGATCTGCAACGCCGTGCTGCAGTGGGTCAACGGCCACCTCGACCTGCTGCCAGCCTGGCTGGACCGCCTGCCCGCCGGCGCCTGGTTCGCCTTCCAGGTGCCGGGCAACTTCGCCGAGCCCAGCCACACCATCCCGCGCGGCATCGCCGAAAGCCCGGCCTGGCGGGACACCCTGGGCGGCACGTTCCGCCCGGTGGACGCGGTGCCCCGGCCCGAGGTGTACGCGGGCGTGCTCGCCGCGGCCGGCTTCGCCGCCGACGTGTGGGAGACCACCTACCTGCACGAGCTGCGTGGCGCCGACCCGGTGCTGAACTGGATCAGCGGCACCGCCCTGCGCCCGGTCCGCGCTGCCTTGGACGAGACCCGCTGGCCGGAGTTCACCGCCGAACTGGCCCCCCGGCTGCGCGCCGCCTACCCCGCGCACGGCGAGGACCTCACCTGGTTCCCGATGCGCCGGATCTTCGCCGTGGGCCACAAGAAATGACCCTCGCACGGGTGGTCGCGCTGGCTCGCTACCCGGTCAAGTCACTGCGCGGCGAACAGCTCGACCGGCTGGAGTTCGACGACCGCGGCGTGACCGGGGACCGCTGGTGGGCGGTGCGCACCGCGGCAGGCAAATTCGGCTCCGGCAAGAACACCCGCCGGTTCACCCGGCTACCCCACCTGCTCGAGCTGTCCGCCCGGCTGCACGGCCTGGCCGAACCGATCGTCACCCTGCCCGACGGCGCCGAACACAAGGCAGGCGACCCCGCCCTGGACGCGGCCGTGTCCACCCTGGTCGGCGAGCCGGTCACGCTGACCCCGGAGGCGGACATCCCGCACCTGGACGCCAGCGCCGTGCACCTGGTGACCACCGCGAGCCTGCGCTGGCTGGCTGCCCGTCTGGACCGCCCCGACCTGGCCTGGACCCGCACCCGGGCGAACATCGTGCTCGACACCCCCGGCGACGGACGTCCCGAGGACGACTGGACCGGTCACAGGCTCCGCATCGGCGGCACCACCCTGGAGGTGCTGGGCGGCGCCGTCCGCTGCGTCATGGTCGGTCAGGCGCAAGGGGATCTGCCCGAGATCCCCCGGCTGCTGCCCGCCCTCGCCGGGCACGACCTGACCTTCGGCGTCTACGCCCGGGTGGTCGAGGCCGGCTTCGCGGCCGAGGGAGATCCGGTGCTGGCCCGCTGACGATCCACCTCGGTCACGAGCTTGTCACCCTGCCCCGCCCGCACGGTCCCCTCATCCCGCACTCCGGCCCGCGGACTCGTCCGCCCCAGCCGCTCGTCGATCTTGGCCCGCACCGCCCCCGCCGCGCCTTGCACGGCCGGGTGGCCCACCAACCGGTGGTACGTCCGGACCAGATCGTCGTACCGCTCCCGTCCCGCCCGAGTCCCCAGCACGTACCCCACAGCAACCCCAAGGGCGAACCTGATCATGACTCCTCCTCTTCTTGACCTGCGTGAACACCCAGGTTCGCGGGGCGAAGATCCCTGGGAAGGGGGGTGGTGAAAACCGCTCCGCGGGGTGCGCTAAGGTATTACCCGTCAGGCACCGCCGGACACATGCCAGTCCTCCGTAGCTCAACTGGCAGAGCATGCGACTGTTAATCGCAGGGTTGTTGGTTCGAGTCCAACCGGAGGAGCTTCACCCCAGGCCAGTGGCCTGGGGTTGTTTGCTTTCTTGGGGTAGGTCGGCCGGGGTGGCTGACGTGAGCCCTCTTGGTCGACTGTGACGGTCCGGAGGATCCGTCCGGGGTTTTCGGTGTGGTGGCCCGGAAACTGGGATGCCGGGTGCGGGCTGGGTTCGTAGGTTGCCGGCATGGCGACGCAGGTGATTGTGCTCAATGGTGGGTCGAGTTCGGGGAAGTCCGGGATCGCGCGGTGTTTGCAGGCCGTGTTGCCGGAGCCCTGGTTGCTGGTGGGGGTGGACACGTTCATCGAACTGTTGCCGGGGTCGCTGCGGGGGGCCTCGGGTGGGGTGGAGTTCGGGGCGGATGGGCAGGTTGTGGTGGGGGCGGGGTTCCGGGCGCTGGAGGACACCTGGGCCGTGGGGATCGCGGCCATGGTGCGGGCGGGGGCTCGGGTGATCGTTGACGAGGTGTTGCTCGGGGGTGGGGACGGGCAGCGGCGGTGGGGGGCCGCACTGGCGGGGCTTGAGGTGTTGTGGGTGGGGGTGCGGTGTTCGGCCGAGGTGGCCGCGGGGCGGGAGCTGGCTCGGGGGGATCGGATCGCCGGGATGGCGGCGGCGCAGGCTGATTTGGTGCACCGGGGAGTGGTGTACGACCTTGAGGTGGACACCGTGGGGGTGGAGTCGGTGGCGTGTGCGCGGGTTATCGCGGCTCGGGTTCGGCGTTGAGGGTGGGGTTGTTTTTTGGAGTGAGGTGGGGGTGGGCTTTGGCGGGAAATGGGGGTTGACACGGGGGTTGTCGGGGTGATTTGTGGGGGCAATCTTTGGGTGTGGAAGTTTGCGGAGGTAAATGGGGCTGAGGGGTGCTGAGGGGCCGGGATTGTCGGGGGGCGCCGATAGGGTTAGCAGTAGTTCGACAGGCACGGAAGATGCAGGTCAGAGCTACTGGAGGTGGTGGATGACGGCAGCGGAGACCGAGGTTCCCCAGGTGAAGCTTGGGGCGATCATCGACTTCGTGGTCAGTGGTCCGGGGTTGCAGACCAGGACGGTGGAGAATCTTCGGCGGATGTATCTCGACGAGGCTGCTCGGCCGTGGTTCTACTACGAGCCGATGGTCAATGGGGTAAAGCGCGCACTGGCCAGTGAAGAACCGGGGGAAGTGCTGGATTCAGTGGTGCGGCGGATTGACGATCCGGCTAAGTCGGCGCATTTCCAAGAACTACGAGGGGGATTTCTGACATGGTTGGCGAAGGCACGGCCCGCGCTGGTTCCGGTCGGCGGCTCGGTGTGGCGGGGCAGCGACGGCGAGGTTGGGATCAGTCCGCACCTCGGGCTCACGCTCGGCGCTGATCCGCGGCCGCACGCGGTCATGCTCTACCTGAAGAAGCCCGAGCTGACCCAGGCCGCGGCCAACATTCCACTGTGGATGGTCGAGCGGCAGCTCGCGGAGATCCTGCCCGGTGGGCGGGCGGCCATCCTGGACGTGCGCCGGGGCAAGTTGTTCCGGTTGCGCGCCAACGCCTCCCCGAAGCGACTGGACGCCTCGGTGGCGGGGGCGCTGGCCAACTTCAGCACCATCTGGCAGGCCATCGCCTAGCCGGTTCGCGGCGACGGGGTCCTCCGCCGAGTCCGCCCCAGGGGGCTCGGCGGACCCGCCGCACCCCGGGTGCCGCGGCAAAAATCGCGTACCCCTACGGATGTTCCCCCGGATTGTCCGGCGACCTCGCTCGCCCGGAAGGTGCTGGCAGCGGCCGATTTCCCTGCCGACCGCCACCACCTCGCGGGAGGAACACCGTGAACATCACCCGGAGGGCGAGCTTGATCGCCCTGACGGTCACCGCGCTCGCCGTGCCCCTGCTACCCGGCCTCGCGCTGGCGGAGCAGGAGCCCGGCGGGCGTGCTGTGGCGCCCACCGACCTCGCCCAGGCACCCCCGGCCGGACCCGGCACGCTGTCCATCGGCGGGCAGCGGGCCTCGGTCAAGGACTATCCCTTCATGATCGGCGGACTGCGTGAAGGCGGGCCCCGGCCGCAGGGGCAGACCTGCACCGGCTCGGTGATCGCCGCGCGCAAGATCCTCTCCGCGGCGCACTGCGCGGACGCCGCCGGTGAGAAGTCCTTCCTGTACGGGCTGGACGACCTCAACGCCAGTGGTGGGTTCCGCACCAAGGTGCTGGAGTACAAGAAGCATCCCAAGTACGTGAACTTCGACCAGGGCTATGACGTCGCGGTGGTCACCGTCGCCGACGACATCCCGGTGCCCGGCGGCGCCTACGCCAAGGTCGCCACCTCCGCCGACACCGGCCTGCACGCCCCCGGCAAGGCCGGCCTGGGCCTGGGCTACGGCAAGAAGGACCACAACGACAACACCCGCAACGTCGAGCTGCACAAGTTCGAGCTGCCCATCGTCGAGGGCAGCAACTGCAACGGGGTCGGCGCCGGGTTCCGCGAGGCCACCATGATCTGCTCCGGCTACCCGGACGGCAAGATCACCATCCTGCAGGGAGACAGCGGCGGACCGCTGACCGTGGACGGCAAGGTGGTCGGCGTCGCCTCCTGGAGCCGCAGCGACTTCCGCTGGTACTCCGTCTACGGCCGGCTCAACAACGACATGGGTGACTGGGTCAAGGTGCAGCTCGAAGGCGGCCAGGAACCCCCGCCGGGGGACATCAAGCTCGCGCTCTCCCCGGCGAGCGGCAGCGCCCGGCCCGGCGGCTTCCTGCAGACCAAGATCACCGTCACCGGTGGTGGCCAGACCACGCTGACCGCCAGTGGCGCGCCCGCCGGGACCAGCGTGTTCTTCTCCCCGGCCACGGTCAGCTCCGGCGGCAGCTCCACCGCCTTCATCTGGACCGGCTTCAACACCCCGGCCGGCAGCTATCCACTCAAGATCACCGGCACCTCCAACGGCAAGACCGGCAGCGCCGAGTTCGCCCTCACGGTTACCCGGTAGTCGGCGTTCTGCCAGGTGGGACGGGGTTGCGGCCCCGTCCCACCGCTTTTTATTCAACACCTGTTGACTTGCTGCTGGACTCCGCGCTACCGTTGCGCCAGTGCATTAGTTGCGTGCACGCAAGGGTTTGGAGGATGTCATCAGCGCGACGGAGCGGGACCGGCTGGTCGAGGAGCTGGGGGTCATCCGGCGGGAGCTGATCGGCGAGATGCTGATCAACCTGAGCCGGAGCACCGGCGGCGCCGACCTCCAGCTGGTGCAGATCGCCACGCTGTTCACGCTCGACCGGGGGAGCGAGCCGACAGTGCGCGAGCTGGCCGAACGCATCGGGCGCTCGGTCTCGGCGACCAGCAGGCTGCTCGACCAGCTCGCCCAGCGCGGGCTGATCCACCGGCGCGAGGACGAGAGCGACCGGCGCGCCAAGCGGATCGGCCTGACCGAGGCGGGCGCGGGGTTCCTGCTCGGCGTCGCCCGGAGCCGGGCCGAGGGCCAGTTGCGGCTGATGACCTACCTCTCCGAAACAGAGCAGCGCACCGTCCGCGAGGCGATGACGCTGCTGGCCGATGCGGCGAGGAGGCACGGGGATGAACACAGGTGAGCCGGTTGTCCTTGACCTGAACGAGGTCAGGGCCGGCGCGGGGGAACTGGTCGGCGGCAAGGCGGCCAATCTGGGGGAGATGATCGGCGCGGACCTGCCGGTGCCGCCGGGGTTCGTGCTCACCACGCACGCCTACCGGGCGGTGGCCGATCCGCTGGAGCTGAGCACCGCGGCGCAGGACCCGGCCGCGGCGCGGGAGCTGATCCGCACCGCGCCGGTGCCCGCCGGACTGGTCGGGCTGATCACCGACGCCTACGCCCGGCTCGGCCGGGACGAACCGGTCGCGGTCCGCTCCTCGGCCACCGCTGAGGACCTGCCCTTCGCCAGTTTCGCCGGGCAGCAGGACACCTACCTCAACGTGGTCGGCGCGGACGCGCTGCTGGACGCGGTCCGCCGCTGCTGGGCCTCGCTGTGGACCGACCGCGCGGTCAGCTACCGGGAGACCAACGAGATCGAGCACGCCACCGTGCGGCTGGCCGTGGTGGTGCAGCGGATGGTGGCCGCCGAGGTCGCCGGGGTCATGTTCACCGCCAACCCGGTCACCGGCCACCGCGAGGAGATCGTGGTGGATGCCAGCCCAGGGCTGGGTGAGGCCGTGGTGTCCGGTTCGGTCAACCCGGACCACTTCGTGCTCGACGGGCACACCGGCGCGATCAAGCAGAGCCGCCTCGGCGACAAGCTGCTGGTCATCCGCGGCAAGGCCGGTGGCGGCACCGAGCACAGCACCCGCGCCGCGGCCGACGGCGAGCCCTGCCTGACCCCGGTCCAGCTCCGCGATCTGGCCATGCTGGGCCGCCGGGTGCAGCAGCACTACGGGGCGCCGCAGGACACCGAGTGGGCCATCGACGGCCACGGCACGCTGTGGCTGACCCAGTCCCGGCCGATCACCACGCTGTTCCCGTTGCCGCACACCGACAAACCGGGTCTGCGGGTGTTCTTCAACGGCAGCGTCGCCCAGGGCGTGTACCGGCCGATCACCCCGGCCGGGGTGGCCGGGCTGCGGCTGGCCACCGGCGGGATCAGCGCCGCGGTCGGCCTGCGGGTGCCCGATCCGGTGGCCGGGCCGCCGCTGCTGGCCGTCTCGGCCGGGCGGTTGTTCTTCGACATCACCCCGATCGTGCGCAGCAGGGTCGGCCGCGCGATCGCGCCCAGAATGCTCGACCTGATGGAGGCGAGGTCAGCCCAGGTGCTCCGGGATCTGTTCCAGGACGAGCGGCTCAGCGTCACCCAGAAGTCGCCGTGGCCGTTCCTGCGCACTATCGCCAGGTTCGGGCGCCGCACGCACGCCCCGGTCACCGTGCTCGGCGCGTTGCGCGATCCGGCCAGGGCGCGGAACAAGGCAGACCGCATCACCGCCGAGATCGACCGCCTGCTCACCGTCTCCGACGGGCTTACCCACGCCCAGCGGCTGGCCTTCGTCGAGACGGCCATGCCGGAGGTCACCGGCCCCCGGGTCGCCCGGATCATGCCGCTGATCCCCGCCGGGTTCGTGCTGCTCGCGCTGGCCGGGAAGTTGCTGGGCAAGGACGGCGGCGCGGAGGAGCTGCGGATGGTGCTCAGCGGCATCCCGCACAACCCGACCACCGAGATGGACCTGGAGCTGTGGCGACTGGCCACCGCCATCCGCGCGGACAAGGCGGCTGCCCGCGAACTGCTGGACACGCCCAAGGAGGACCTGCTCATCCGCTTCCGGGTCGGTCTGCTGCCCGCGACAATCCACAGTGGACTGACCGATTTCCTGGCCAGGTACGGACATCGGGCGGTGGCCGAGATCGACCTCGGGGTGCCGCGCTGGTCGGAGGACCCCACGCACGTGCTCGGCGTGCTGGCCAACTACCTGCGTGCCGAGCACCCCGACCTGGCCGCGGACGCCCAGTTCGCCCGCGCCGCCACCGAAGCCGAGGCCAAGGCCGCCGACCTCGTCGCCAGGGTGAGCAGGCGCAGCAGGCTGCGCGGGAAGCTGCTGCGGTTCGCACTGGACCGGGTGCGCGGCATCGCCGGATTGCGTGAGCTGCCCAAGTACCTGCTGGTGCTGACCCTGGCCCGGATGCGCGCCCAGTTGCGGCTGCTCGGCGAGGAACTCGCCGCGCGTGGGCAGCTCAGCACGGCCGAGGACGTGTTCTTCCTGGACACCAAGGAGGTCAGGGCCGCACTCGACGGCGCCGACCACCGCGAGCTGATCACGCACCGGCGGGCCGAGCACCAGCGGGAGCTGCGGCGCAAGCACCTGCCGCGGATCCTGCTCTCCGACGGCGCCGAGCCCGAGGCCGAGGCGCTGGCCAACACCGAGCAGGTCGAGGGCGCGCTCACCGGCACCGCCGCCTCCGCCGGGTCGGTCACCGGCATCGCCAGGGTGGTCATGGACCCGACCGGCGCGCACCTGGAACCCGGCGAGATCCTCATCGCCCCCTCCACCGACCCCGGCTGGACCCCGCTGTTCCTCACCGCGGGCGGCCTGGTGATGGAGATGGGCGGGCCCAACTCGCACGGAGCGGTGGTCGCTCGCGAGTACGGCATCCCGGCCGTGGTCGGGGTGTCCGGGGCGACCGAACGGATCAGCACCGGGCAGCGGGTCACGGTCAACGGCTCCAGCGGTCAGGTCACTGTCGAGGAAGTGTGATCTGGACCTCACCGGAGAACCGATCGGTGCCTGGAGACGAACTCCCGGTACCCGATGACACCCCCGGTTCAGGTGAGGTCCGATGCCCCGAACTCCGCGCCTGCGGGAATGGCCAGTGCCGGCGCCGCGCGCGCTGGTGGTCCTGTTGCACGGCGGCCGTGAGCACAGCCACGGCCGCCCGCACCGGGGCCGCCTGACCTACCTGCGAATGCTGCCCTTCGCCAAGGAACTGCACCGCGCGGGCCGGCGGCACGGCCTGCTGGTCTGGCTGCTGCGCTACCGCTTCCGCGGCTGGAACGCCCCCGACCTCGACCCGGTCCAGGACGCCCGCTGGGCCCTGGACCAGGCCAGACGTCAACATCCAGGGGTGCCGGTGGTGCTGGTCGGGCACTCGATGGGCGGGCGGGCCGCGCTCCGGGTGGCCGGGGACGACGCGGTCCGCGGGGTCGCCGCGCTCGCACCCTGGCTGCCCGCGGGCGAGCCGGTCGAGCAGCTCGCCGGGACCACCGTGCTCATCGCGCACGGCGACCGGGAACGCTGGACCGACCCCGGGCTCTCCTACCGCTACGCGGTGCACGCCCGCCAGATCACCGAGCGGGTGTGCCGCTTCGACGTGCACGGCGACAACCACGCCATGCTGCGCCGGGCCGCCGAGTGGACCGCGCTGGTCCGCCGGTTCGTCTTCGGGGTGCTCGGCATCGGGCCCTGGGACAGCGAACTGGCCAGGGCCTTCGCCCTGCCCGCGCCCGACGGGCTGCGGGTGCCGCTGGCGGGGGTGCGGGCGTGAACCGGCCCAAGGTCGCCGTGATCGGCGCCGGCGTGGCCGGACTCACCGCCGCCTACCTGCTGCAACGTCGCTACGAGGTCACCCTGTTCGAGCAGGAGGCCCGGCTCGGCGGGCACGCGCACACCCATGACGTGCTCACCCCGGACGGCAGGCTGGCCGCCATCGACAGCGGGTTCATCGTGCACAACGAGCACACCTACCCGTACCTGCTCAAACTCTTCGGCGAACTCGAGGTGGCCACCCAGGCCGCGGAGATGTCGATGAGCGTGGCCTGCGAGGGCTGCGGACTGGAGTACGCGGGCGCGCGGCGGCTGCCCGGTCTGTTCGCCCAGCCCGGCAACCTCGGCAACCCGCGCTACCTGCGGCTGCTCGGCGAGGTCACCCGCTTCCACCGGCACGCCCGGCGGCTGCTGGCCGATCCGGATGCCTGGGATGTCACCCTGGGCGCGTTCCTGGCCATCGGCGGCTACTCGCGTTACTTCACCGACCACTTCATGCTGCCGGTGGTCTCCGCGGTGTGGTCGGCCGGACCGGAGCTGAGCCGCCAGTACCCGGCGCGCTACCTGTTCGAGTTCCTGCGCAACCACGGCCTGCTCTCCGTCGGCGGCAGTCACCAGTGGCGCACCGTCACCGGCGGCTCCCGGTCCTATGTGGAGCGCGCGGCGAAGAACCTGGCCGCCGTGCACACCGCCACCCCGGTGCGCGCGGTGCACCGCGGCGCGGACGGCGTGCTGGTCCGCGGCGAGGACGATGAGCTGCACGCGGTGGACAAGGTCGTGCTGGCCACTCACGCCGATCAGGCCCTGGCGCTGCTGGCCGAGCCGACCGCGGCCGAACAGGCCGTGCTGGGCGCGTTCCGCTACTCCCGCAACGAGACCTGGCTGCACACCGACCCCTCGGTGCTGCCCCGCGCGGCCGGGGCCAGGGCCGCCTGGAACTACCGCAAACCGGCCTGCTCGCCCGACGGCGGACCGGTGCTGGTCAGCTACCACATGAACCGGCTGATGCGGCTGGCCGAACCACTGGACTACGTGGTCACCCTCAACGCCACCGACCGGATCCCGGCGCACGCGGTGCTGGCCAAGATGGTCTACGAGCACCCGGTGTACACGCCGGAGTCCGTTGCCGCGCAACAACGTTTGCCCGAGCTGAACACCGAGGTCACCGCGTTCGCCGGGGCCTACCACGGCTGGGGCTTCCACGAGGACGGCTGCGCCGCGGGGGTGCGGGCCGCGCGGGCGCTGGGCGTGACCTGGTGAACGCCGCGCTGTATGACGCCGAGGTGACGCACGTGCGCCGGGAGCGGATACGCCGGGTGTTGCGGCACAAGGTGTACCTGTGGCTGGTCGACCTGGACGAGCTGCCCCGGCTGCCCTGGTGGCTGCGGCCCTTCGCCCGGTTCGAGGCCCGCGACCACCTGGGCTCACCCGAGCGGACGATCCGGGCCAATGTGGCGAACTTCCTGGCCACGCGCGGAATAGACCTGCGCGGGGGCCGGGTTGTGATGATGGCGAACGCTCGCCTGCTCGGGCACGTGTTCAACCCGATCAGCGTCTTCTGGTGCCACCGCCCGGACGGTGGACTGGAATGCGTGCTGGCCGAGGTGCACAACACCTACGGCGAACGACACTGTTACGTGCTGCACCCCGACGAGGACGGACGGGTCCAGGTGGACAAGGAGTTCTACGTGTCCCCGTTCCTGGCCATGGGCGGCCGCTACCAGATGCGGATCAGCCCGCCGGGGGAACGCGTGGCGGTGACGATCACGTTGCGCCAGCAGGACAAACCCCCGTTCGTGGCATCCCTGCGCGGTCGGCGGCGACCGGTCACCCCCGGTGCGCTGGCCAGCCTGCTGCTGCGGCGCCCGCTGCTCACCTATCGGGTGAGCGCGCTGATCCGGTTGCACGGCATAGCGTTGTGGCTACGCCGGGTACCCGTGGTTCGCCGACACGCGCACGTTCCTCAGGAGGGCATCCAGTGACGACACTATCCGCTGGTCCTGCCGCGACGGCCGGACGTGGACTACCGCGCCCGGCCGAGCAACGCTGGCCCGGCCTGGCCACCGCGCCCGACTCGCCGCTGCGCGCGTGGGTGGCCGAACGCCTGTTCCGGCACGCGGTGCGCGATCTGCCGGTGCGGGTGCTGCTGGCAGGCGGCGAACGCCTCGGCGCCGGCGGACCGGGCACCCCGGTCATGCGCGTGCTGCGGCCGCGCGACTTCTTCCACCGGCTCGGCGCGGACGCCAAGATCGGCTTCGGCGAGTCCTACATGGTCGGCGACTGGACCGCCTCCGAGCTGGCCGACCTGCTCACCCCGTTCGCCGCCCGGATGTCCCGGCTGATCCCGAAACCACTGCAGGCGTTGCGGCGCTGGGTGGAACGCACCCAGCCCGCCGCGGAGAAGAACACCGTGCACGGCGCCCGGGAGAATATTCACCGGCACTACGACCTGTCGAACGAGCTGTTCAGCCTGTTCCTGGACCCCAGCATAACCTACTCCGCGGCCTGGTTCGCCGCGGACGGCGCGGACCTGGAACAGGCCCAGCTGCGCAAGATCGACGGCATCCTGGATTATGCCGGAGTCGGTCAGGGCACCCGGTTGCTGGAGATCGGCACCGGCTGGGGCGCGCTGGCGATCCGGGCCGCCGAGCGCGGCGCCCAGGTCACCTCGCTGACCATCTCACCGGAGCAGAAGCAGCTCGCCGAGCAGCGGATCGCCGCGGCCGGGCTGAGCGAGCGGATCACCGTGCGGCTGCAGGACTACCGGGAGGCGCGGGGCGGTTACGACGCGGTGGTCAGCGTGGAGATGATCGAGGCGGTCGGCCGGGAGTTCTGGCCGGAGTACTTCAGCACGCTGAACAGGCTGACCCGGCCCGGCGGGCGGGTGGCGATCCAGGCGATCACCATGCCGCATGACCGGATGCTGGCCACCGCGGACAGTTACAGCTGGATCCACAAGTACATCTTCCCCGGCGGCATCTGCCCGTCGCTGGAGTCGATCGGGCGCAACGTGCGCGAGGACACCGAGCTGACCGGCGCGGGCCGCAGGCCGCTGGGTCCGCACTACGCGCAGACCCTGCGGCTGTGGCGGGAGCGGTTCCTGGCGAACTGGCCCCGCGTCGAACAGCTCGGCTTCGACCGCACGTTCCGCCGGATGTGGGAGTTCTACCTGGCCTACTCCGAGGCCGGGTTCCGCTCCGGCTACCTCAACGTGTGGCAGATCGCCTTGTCCCGCAAGGGATAGCTCAGGACTGGGCGTGCGCGCGGAGGGCGGCCAGAGCGTCGTCCGCGTGCACGCTCATCCGCAGCTCGCTCTTGATCACGGCGATGATCCGGCGGTCCTGGCCGATCACGAAGGTGTGCCGCTTGACCGCGAGCGGGCCGAATCGCCTGGCCACGTCGAACTTTTTGGCCACCGTCCGGTCCACATCGGACAGCAGCGGGTAGTCGAAGGAGTTGGTCTCGGCGAATTGGCGCTGCTTGTCCACCGGGTCCGCGCTGATGCCCACCCGCTGCGCGCCGACCGCGGCGAACTCCGCGGCCAGGTCCCGGAAGTGGCAGCTCTCCGCGGTGCAGCCGGAGGTCATCGCGGCCGGGTAGAAGAACAGCACCACCGGACCGTCGGCGAGCAGTCCGCTCAGTGTGCGGGGCTTGCCGTCCTGGTCGGGCAGCTCGAACTCATCGACGAGGTCTCCGACGCGCATGACGTTCCTTCCTCAGTGCTTCTTGGGCGGCAACGGGAAGAACCCGCTGGTCCGCCGGAGGTAATCGCGGTATCCCGGCCGGGAGACCAGCAGGTGGCGCTCCAGCAGCGCCTTGCCCGTGCGCCTGGTGAGAACGTAGGTCATCAGCACCGGGGACAGCACGGTGGCTGCCCCTGGCCAGCTCTGGCAGGCCAGCAGGTACAGGCCCCACCAGAGCGCGGCGTCACCGAAGTAGTTGGGGTGCCTGGTGTAGCGCCACAGCCCCGAGTCCATGACCCGGCCCTGGTTGGCCGGATCGGCCTTGAACCGCTTGAGCTGGGCGTCCCCGACCGCCTCGAAGGCGAACCCGATCGCCCACAGCACAACGCCGAGCACGGTCAGCGGGATGAGGACGGGCTCGGCGTACTGTCCGATCTGGACCGGCAGCGAGACGAACCACAGCACCGCGCCCTGCGGCAGGTAGACCCGCTTCACCAGGTGCGCCAACGGGTTTCCCTTGGCCGCCGCCATCAGTTCGACGTAGCGCTTGTCCTCGGGCTGACCGTGGTTGCGGCGCAGGATGTGCCAGGCCAGCCGCAACCCCCACAGCACGGTCAGCGCGGTGATCAGCGCCCGTTGCCACAGCACCCCGTGCCCGGCGGAGAGTCCGAAGCTGACCAGCGCGACCGCGGCGAACCCGGCGCCCCAGAAGACGTCGATGATGTCGTAACGCCGCCGGGTCACCGAGATCAGGAAGGTCACGGCCAGCAGCACGAGCAGGGTGCCCAGGGAAACCAAGAGGTTGAGCGGCACCGGGTTCATCCGGGCATCCTCGCGCCCAGCAGGTGCTCCCGGGTATCCGGCATTCCGCTGACCCCCGAGGCGGTGGGCCGCACCGCGAGGATCTGGTCCACGCCCATCCGGTTCTCCGCGAAGGCCAGCGCCCCGCCTGCCAGGTAGAGCCGCCACACCCGCGCCTGCCCGACGCCGGCCAGTCGCGTGAACTCGTCCCAGTGTTGTGCCAGGGTGCCGGCCCAGGCGAGCACCGATCGGACGTAGTGCTCGCGCAACGCGTGCACGTCCCGCACCTCGAACCCGGCCTGCTCCAGCGCGTCCACGGTCTGCCCGACCGGCCGCATGGTCATGTCCGGCGCCACGTAGCCCTCGATGAACGCGCCACCGCCCGGCGCCACCGCGCCGCGGGACATCTGCTGCAACAGCAGCCGTCCCTCGGCCTTGACCATCCGGAACAGGGTGGCGGTGTAGGCCGGGTAGTTCACCGCGCCCACGTGCTCACCCATCTCGATCGAGGCCACCGCGTCGAACGGCTCCCCGGCCAGCTCCCGGTAGTCCTGCACCCGCACCTCGACGAGGTCGCCCAGCCCGCGCTCGGCGATCCGCCGCCGCACGAACTCACCCTGCCGCGCCGACAGCGTGATCCCGGTGGCCCGCACCCCGTAGTGCTCGGCCGCGAACAGGATCAGCGACCCCCACCCGCACCCCACGTCCAGGAACCGCATTCCCTGCCGCAGCCCCAGTTTCCGGCAGACCAGGTCGAGCTTGTCCCGCTGCGCGTCGGTGTGCGTGTAGTCCGCCTCGCCCGAGGTCCAGTACCCGCAGGAGTAGGCCATGTGCGGTTCCAGCAACGCCTCGTAGAACTCGTTCCCCAGGTCGTAGTGATGCGCGATCGCCGCCCGATCCCGCCCCCGCGTGTGCACCCGCCCCCGCAACCGCGCCTCCTCCGCGGGCGCCGCAGGCCGCCACCCCAGCACTCCCAGCCGAGCCGCCACCCGCACCGCCCGCCCCCGCTGCCGCCACCCCACCCGAGGCCGCCCCCGCTCCCGCGCGAACGCCCATACCCGCCGCAACGCCTCGTAGAGATCGCCCTCCACCTCGATCTCCCCGGCCACAAAAGCCCGCGCGAACCCCAGCTCG
The DNA here is from genome assembly GCF_052078295.1 of Crossiella sp. CA198. Lineage (NCBI taxonomy): Bacteria > Bacillati > Actinomycetota > Actinomycetes > Pseudonocardiales > Pseudonocardiaceae > Crossiella > Crossiella sp. CA198. Next base: position 182,508 of record NZ_JBQJIM010000002.1, on the reverse strand, counting down.
CTCGGATCCCACACCAACCGCCGCACCCCGACCGGCGACCGCAACACCACCACCGGCCCCTCGGACGGCCCCACCTCACTCCCGTCCCACCCCCGAACCCGCACCGGCAACCCCGCTCCCAGCATGTCCTCCACCAGCCTGCCCAGCGTTGCGGCCACCTCCGGCATGCCGTTGCACCTCCACTCAGGACCCCGCGGCGGGACCGGGGGGACTGCAGGGGGTTCGTGCGTGGCGGGGGTTCGGATCGGGGTGCGCGGTGTGGCGTGGGTCACTTGCCAGGGGTGGGCGGAGTGTGCCGGGTTCGCGACGGGGGGCGGGGGCGGCGTTGGTAGGGTGATCCGCATCCCATCCCGGGTGCGGCGGACGTCGCTGGGGGCAGTAGCTCAGCTGGTCAGAGCAGCAGACTCATAATCTGTCAGGTCGTGGGTTCGAGCCCCACCTGCCCCACCGCTCTTACCAGATAAAACAACCAAAACAAGATCATTAAAAATGATCTCTGGGTGCGGCTTTGGGTGCGAGTATCCTGGGGGTATGGCTGCTGCACGCTCTGAAGGTCGTCAGCGAGGCACGATCGAGACCCGGGGTGACAACCTCCGCGTGTCGGTCTACGCCGGGCTGGACCCCGTCACCGGCAAGCGCGTCTACCTCCGCGACACCATCAGGGGCAGCGACAGCGCGGCCATGAAGCGTGCCAAGAGCAAGCTCAACGAGTTCCTCGTGAAGGTCGACAAGCAGCGCAACGCGCCGTCCAACGTGAAGCTCGGCCCCACCATCGACAAGTGGCTGAAAATGGCCGAATTGGATGACGGAACCCGCGAGATGTACCGGGGCTACGTCGAGCGCAACATCAGGCCGGTGTTGGGGGACACCCCGATTGCCAAGGTGTCCACGTTGAGCCTGGAGTCCCTGTACACGGAGCTTCGCCGCTGCCGGGGGCAGTGTGACGGCAAGCCGTTCGTCGAGCACCGGACCGAAGAAGAGCACGACTGCGCCGAGGTGCCGAAGAAGACGAAGAAGCGCTGCCGCCCACACCAATGCCGACCGCTCGCCGAATCCAGCGTGCGGCAGGTCCACTCGATTATCAGCGGCGCGCTCACCGCCGCAGTCCGCTGGGACTGGATCGACTCGAATCCCGCCCGCCTTGCCCAGCGCCCCAAACAGAAGGCTCCCGAGCCTGATCCGCCGTCACCGGCCGAGGCCGCCCGGCTCGTCGATGCCGCGTTCGAGCTTGACGAGGACTGGGGAATCCTGGTGTGGCTCGTCATGACGACCGGAATTCGCCGGGGCGAAGTCTGCGCGCTGAAGTGGTCCCGCGTCGATCTGGATGAGGGAACCGTGGACATCCGCCGGAGCTACACACTTCGCGCCGGTGTCGGCAGGGAGAAGGACACCAAGACCCACCAGATGCGGCGGATCGCGCTCGACACCGAGACGACCGTGTTGCTCACCGAGTACAAGGAACGGTGCCGTCAGCGGTTCGCCGGTATGGGCGGTGAACTGAGCAAGGACATGTACGTGTTCACCGGCCTGCGTGACCCCGATCCGACCAAACCGTACTCGCCGCACGCGCTGTCCAGCCGCTACAAGGAAATGGCTGACAGGCTCGGGATCGACACCCACATACACGCCTTGCGCCACTATTCGGCGACTGAGCTGCTGACTGCTGGCGTCGACCTGCGAACCGTCGCCGGGCGGCTCGGCCACGGTGGGGGAGGGGCGACCACCCTCCGGGTTTACGCGGCGTGGGTCGCCGGAGCCGACCGCAAGGCCGCCGAGATCCTCGGGGCCCGCTTGCCGAAACGTGCGCCGAAGCCCGACAAGTCCATGTGATCCTCCGCGCCACCTCCGTAGGCTGCTCCCGTGACTGAGGAGCGCGGCGCGTGGAAGACCTTCGGTGAGCGGATCATCTATGACAACCGGTGGGTGAAGCTCGGCCTTGTCGACGTCGAGGCACCCAACGGTGAGCGGTGGGACTACCACGTCGTTCACCTAGGCCGGATCGCGATTGCCTTGATCGTCGACGACCAGGACCGGGCATTGATGTTGTGGCGCTACCGGTTCGCCACCGACCAGTGGGGCTACGAACTGCTCGGCGGGCTCGTCGACGACGGCGAGGAAGCCGCCGCTACGGCAGCCAGGGAGGCTGCCGAAGAGAGCGGCTGGCAGCCCATCGGCGAGCCCGAGCACCTGATCAGCTTCGAGCCGCTGCCGGGGCAGACCACGGCACCCATGGACGTGTACCTGTGGCGCAACGCCGAGTGCGTCGGTGAGCCGACCGACACCGAAGAGGCCGGGCGTGTGGAGTGGGTGCCGCTGAGTCGAGTGCGGGAATTGGCTCAGCGTAAGGAACTTCTCGGCTCTGGAACCCTCGTCGCGTTGCTGTACTACCTGACCTCATACGACCCCTCGGAAGCCGCCCGGGAGGACGAGGCGACCGAGTCGCCGTAGCTGCCGGTCGGACTTGATCTGTGAGCCGAGGCGTCGCGCCTGCCGGGAGTGGTCGAGCGCGGCGTCACGGTCGCCTACCGCCGCGTAGGCGAACGCGAGATCGACCAGCATCCCGGTGCGGGCGCGGATGAACTCGACGGGCAGCCGAGGCAGAGCCTCATGCAGGTGCGTGATGGCGTCCGGCTCGCCGAGACGGGCAAGGGCATGGCCACGCCACCGGTCCAGGTGTGCTCCAGCGAGGAACAGGAACGGCAACGCAGGGTCGACCGGATCGGATGGCAAGAGGGCGCGGGCGGCATCGAACGCGCGGAGCGCCTCGGCTCGACGACCGGCGGCCGCGAGTCCTTCCCCGTGTGCGGCGGCGAGCCATGCGTTCAGCAGTGGCGGTACCGCGCGACCGGCGAGCGTGCGCGCCTCGGTCAACTGCTCAACGGCGCGCCCCGTCTCGCCGAGATCGATCAGAACGAACGCCTGTTCGGCCGTGGCGTGCGCCAACAGTGCGGGGGAGTCGGCTTCCCGCGCGGCGGCTCTCGCACGCTCGTAGTGGTTCCATGCCTGCCCGACCGCGTTGCGGTCGAGCGACTCCCAACCGGCCAATGTGGACGCTTCGGTCAGCACACCGGCCAGAGCCTCGCGGAGTCCCTGAGCAGCCCCGTGCCGGAGTGTGGTCTCAACCTCCCGGATGCTGCTTCGGAGCTGATCAAGCAGCGTGACCCCGCCGAACCGACGATCGCGGTGACGAACGTCATTGACCTGCCGCCGGAACACCTCGACAGTCTCAGCGTCGACCCTCCGAGCCACGATCAGCCGGTTCCGCAACTCCTCGGCCTCGTCGTCGATCAGCTCCGGCGGGAACCCGAGTTCCTCGTTCGTCCGGCCGTAGACGTCGCGGAACAGGCGTTGATACGGCTCGCTCACCGCCTCGTGGCCGTTCTCCCAACGGGACAGCTTCGTTTTCAAGCTGGTCGCCGTCATGACGGCCAATCCGAGCGCTGACGCGCGGGAGAGAACCAACTTGATGACCGCATCGGCCGAGTAGCCAAGTTGGTGCCGAACTGCGCGAAGCCTGGTTGTCGCCATCATTCGCCCCGGGTGGGATAACCGCGCTGACCTGGGAAGTTAATCGAGGTTAACGGGCTCCGGGTTAACCGGTGCCAACTGTGGAAACGTGCCGAACTGCCGTTCTCTGTTGGCATGGAAGCAAACAGCGAAGTCCGGATGACCGGCGCGGAATGCCGGACACCACGGTTCGCCCCGCGACTAACCGGGGCGGTCGTCGGCCTCACCTCGGGCGGTCAGGTTCGCGTTGATCTCGTCGAGTCGGTCGACGATCTCGCTGAGCCGGTCCTCGATCGCCGCCAGGCGGTCCGAGACCTGCTGCTCAGCCGTGGGCGGCAGCTTCCCGCCGCGCAGGACCCGGCCGAGGTGCTGCGGGTCCCACTCCAGGGCCACGGAGAGCGCTTCGAGCGTTCGGGCGCTCCGCCGGCGTTGGACGGTGTTGTACTGCAACTCGCGGATGATCGCCTGCGAAACGTGCGCCCGCTCCGCCACCGCGCGCTGAAGTACCCCGAGCTGCTCAATGCGCTCGTCGATCGCCTTCGCGACCGCCGCCCAGTCCTCCGACACCTATTCCTCCGGGGTCCGCCTCAGCGTCGAGATTAGCCGGACCGCGGTTTCGGCGGGCGCAGTCGAGTGCGCGTGCCCGCGAATGGGTCACCCCATGCCTAATGCAGAGCTGAAAGCGGCTCTGTAGAGCTGAAATAGTCTTTCATGTTGAATTTAAGGAATTCCGCAATGAGTACCGCTATGCCTGCTGCCGGGAAACCGGCCTTCTACACGGTGCGGGAGACCGCGCGAATCCTGCGCGTCGACCCCGCCACGCTTTACCGGGCGATCCGGGAAGACGCCTTCCCAGCCGTCCGCGTCCGAACCCGCTACATCGTGCCCGCCGTCGCGCTGGACAAGCTGGTCGACGAGGCCACCGAGTCCGGCGGCTGTGTCGACGTCGCCGGGATGACCGCCGAACGACGCACCGCCCGTGAGATGGCCCGGCTGACCGGGGGTGCGTCGTGGTGAATCCGGATGACCACTTCGAGGAGATGGCGGCCGGGCTGGACCGGTACGCCACCGTGCCCGAGGACGTGTTGTTGGACGTCGTGACCCGTGACGGGGCCTGTATGTGGCTCTACACCAACGAAAACGAGCCTTCCTGGACCGGGGACGAGGTGTCCGACCGGGAGTTGGCCGCGCGGATCTGCGCGGGCTGCCCGGTCCGGCGGGAGTGCCTGGAACTGGAGTTGCGGACCGCCGGTCCGGCCACGGTCGGGGTGTGGGGTGCGCTCTCGGATGAGGACCGGCGCGCGCTGTACCCGGTGTGGGTGGCACGCCGGTCGCGCGCTGAGTCCGATGTGGACGGAGGGCCGTCGGCATGACGATCGAACTGACTCCGCCACAGATCCTGATCGGGTTGGGCGTGCTGCTGGTGCTGTTCCTGGTGTGGCGGGCCAGTTCCCGCCGGGCGAAGGCCGCCGCCGACGCTGCTCGGGCGAGCGCCCGGCTGCTCTCGCTGACCGGCCGCGTGCTGGTGCAGGCCGGGTTCATCGTCGGGGTGCAGTGGGTGGTGATCACTCAGCAGGCCGGTACGACGGTGCTGTTGGTGGTGCTGAGCGTGCCCGCGTTGTTTGCCGCCTACACGCTGACCAAGGCGTTGACGGTGACCACTGTGGACAGTCCGCGGAACAAGGGTGAGCGGCGATGACCAGCGCCGATGCCCCGGTGTGGGGAAGGGTGGCCGCCTCCGGGCGGTCACCCGCCACCCCTGCGGATCAGCTGTCCCGCGCGGAGTCGCTCGCGCGGGAGGCGGCCGAGGCCGCGCAAGTGCGGGCCTACCAGACCCACCCGGACATGGTGGCCCTGCGGGTGGAACGGGCCCGGGCCGAGGTCGACCGGCTGTGCTGGGCCGGGATCGTGCTCGGGCTGGCCTTCACCATGACCAACGTGCAGCACTTCGCCGCCGGTGGCGCGGCGGCGTGGTCGCTGCCCTGGCTGGCGGCGTGGCTGCTGGACCCCACGGTGTCGCTGGTGTTGCTGGCGATCCTGCGCGCGGAGCAGGTGACCGCGCGGTACCGGGTGCCCACTGGGCCGTGGACGCGGCGGGCGAAGTGGTTCACCTTGGCGGCCACCTACGTGATGAACACCTGGGCCTCCTACGCGGCCGGGTCGCTGTCGGGGGTCGTGCTGCACTCGGTGCCGCCGCTGGTGGTGTTCGTGGCGGCGGAAGCGGTCACCGACCTGCGGGACAAGCTGACCGAGGCGGTCACGGCCGCGTTCACCGAGGCTCGCCGCCGGGGCGCTCCGCCGGAACCGGTGAACGCCGAACCCGGCGTTCATGAACCCGTGCGCACGGCCCGCCGGGGCACGCCCGGCAACGGCCGGAAGTCCTTCGCCGAGTACCTCACCGAGGCGCGCGCGGCCTGGACTCCGGCGGCGGTGGTGACTCCGGCGTGGGTCAGGGAAGTCACCAGTTGCTCACGTGGCCTGTCCTCCCGGCTGGCCGCCGCACTCGTCGCCGAAGTCGGCGAGCGGAACACCCCGGTGGCTGGGGGAGGTGAGCGGCTGTGAACGGTCACGACGAAGTGCCCGTGAACGGGAACGCGCAGCAAGCCGTGAACGCCTCTGTGGCGGTGCGCACGGCCGGTCAAGATGTGGCGACGGTGCCGCCGGTGCTTGATGGTGAGTTGGTCGATGAGGCGTCGGCACCCCGGCGGGTGCCGTGGCGGCGCCGGGGTGCCGAGTGGTGGCGGCACTCGCCCCGCGTGCCGATGGCGTTCAAGAGCCGTGCGCATGCCAAGCAGGCGGGGAAGGATCTCGCCGTGGCGTTGCTGCGCTCGCCGTTCCGTTACGTGCGGGCCGTGGCCCGGGGGCTTGTGGTGGCGGTGCGGTGGTGGCGGTCTTGGGTGAAGGTCGCGGACTACCGGGAGGCGGCCGAGCAGTCGGAGAAGCTTGCCGACAAGTTCGCCGACATACGGGCGCTGACGCTGTTCCGGTGGAAGGTCACCGGGGTCCTGGCCGGTGTCGTCGCGGCCGTGGTCGTGGTGGTCCACCTGCTCTACGGCAACAACCCGCTGTGGCTCGCCGCCGGGGCGGTCTCGGTGGCTGCCGCGATCCTGGGCCGCCGCAAGGATGGCAGCCCCGGGCGCAAGCCGGTGCTGGCCGGTCCGCGCACGCTGACGTGGACGATGGACCCGCAGGTACTCGTCGACGCCTTCCGGGACGCCAAGCTGATCGGCAAGGACGAGACACTGCGGCTGGTCGAACGGGCCCGCCGGATCGGAGAGGGCTGGGCCGTCACGGTCGACCTGCCCGCCACGCGCAAGGCCGCCGATGTGGTCAAGAACCGGGAAGCCCTGGCCTCCGCGCTCGCCGTTGATGAGGTGCAGCTCAGCGTGGAGCGGGTGCGCGGCAACGGAGGCCACGCCGGACGGGTGGCCCTGTGGGTCGCCGACACCGACCCCTACGCCACGCCCCCGGTCCGGACGCCGCTGCTGGCGGTGCAGCGCTGGGACGCGTGGCGTCCGGTGCCCTTCGGCCGGGACGCACGCGGGCGGCGGATCGACCTGCCGTTGGTGTGGACCTCGCTGCTCATCGGTGCGATTCCCAGACAGGGCAAGACGATGGCCGCCCGGCTGGCCGCCGCCGGCCTGATCCTGGACCCGCACTGCCGCCTGTACCTGGCCGACTTCAAGGGAGGCAAGGACTGGGAAGCCGCAGGGCAGGTAGCCCACCGGTTCCTGGCTGGCGACGAGAGCGCGCACGTCCTGGTCCTCGTGGACTGGCTCGTTGAGCTGGTCGCCGAAGTCCAGGGCCGCTATGCGCGGATGCGGGACCTGGATGACCTGACGTGTCCGGAGTCCAAGGTCACCCCGGAGATGTCCCGCGACCCCGGGTTGGACATGCCGGTGACCGCGATCGTCGTCGACGAGGTTCAGGTCCCGCTGGAGGACCGCACACCTGTTGTGGTGCAAGGGAAACGGCTTACCGCGGGCGAGTACATCGGCGAGTTGCTGACCTGGTTGGCGAGGAAGGGACCGGCCGCCGGGATCGTGCTCGTGCTGGCGACTCAGCGGCCGGACAGCAAGACCATCCCGTCCGGCCTGCGCGCGGTGCTCGGCTCCCGCTTCGCCCTGCGGGTGATGGATTGGCGGGACAGCAACATCGTGTTGGGGGAGCAGATGAACACCCGGGGCTATGACAGCAGTCGCCTGCTGCCCTCCCACAAGGGTGTGGGCATCCTGCGGCCGGACGGCGAGACCCACGCCGGGGCCGATGTGCTCGCGCTGACGGTGCGCACGTTCTACATGCCGAATGAGGATTGGAAGGAGATCAACCAGCGCGGCCGTGCCCTACGGGAGGCCGAGGGAACACTGTCCGGTCACGCGGCCGGACGGGACACCGCCCCGGTGCTCGACCACGCGGCCGTGGCCAAGGCGATCGGGTCGGGGACGCGGCACCCGGTCGAGGCCGCGCCCGCCGTCGACCTGCCGGAGCCACTCGCCTCCGTTGTGGACTATCTCGGGGACGATCTCGACGAGGGCGGCCGGGAGTTCGTGCCGACGGCCGAACTGGTCGAGGCGCTCGACGTCGACCCGACGATGTTCGGGCGGCAGATGGGAGAGCTGGGCTGCCGTCCGGACCGCAAGCGGGTGCCAGCCGAGGACGGCACCGTGCGGCAGGTGCGCGGCTACCTCACCGCCGATCTCCGGGCCGCCGTCGACGCCTGCCGGGCGGCCGAGGGTGATGGGGAGATCGTGGAGGCGGACGTGATCGAGGATGAGGACTGACCCGTCACAACCCGCTCTGTGCGCCCGTCACGCCGTCACAACCGGTGTGACGGGCGCACAGGGCCACTACCTGGCGATACGGCCCCTGTGACGGCTGTGACGGGTACGTTCAAGCCCGTCTCGGTGGCACGGACACCCGCAGTTCCGCCGCGTTGAGCGTGGCGGGCCGACCCGGCTCACTCGACGGCGAGGGCGTCAGCGCGGTGAGCGCGCTACGCACAGCTCGCAGGGCATCCCGGCAAGGCGGGTCAGCATCTCAGCCTGCCCGCGCTCGATCCTGGTGCCGCAGTAGGCGGTCAGCACGTCCGGCAGGTCGCCGCCCCGCGGCAGCGGGACCAGATGGCACGAGCGCAGCGACTCACCGACCACGCCCCGCCGGAACCGCACGATCAGCGACACCCGGCTGTCAGCCACGAAGCCACTCCACCAGTCGGGCCAGCATGCCGGGCTGGCGGTGACGGGGTGGGCGCTTGTCCAACTCCGCGTCGCGCAGGGTTGCCCGTGCCCACACGTAGGACTGGCAGCGCAGACACCGGGGGCGGGGCGGCTCCTCCAACAAGGCGGCCACCACTCGGCCGCCACAGACTGCCTGGTAGGTCCCCGTGCCGCTGGCTATGCCTGCGGTCATGTCCTCATCGGTCACGGCGTGGTCGACGGCTTCGACGCGGCTGGTCACCCAGCTCGTGAACAGTCGGTTCTCGGCCGTGTGCGGCTCCACAGTCACGGTCTGCCTCCGCTCGTGGGGCCACGGCCGGAGTCCTGGCGGTAACTGAGGGTGGGAGGACTCCGGCCGTGGCAGCGCCCGGCGGCGGAAAAGGAAGAAAACACCACCGGGAGTCTCTGACCAGGGGCGATCGGTCGTGAGAGACTGAGATCAGCTTTGCGTCAGCTCTCGTCGAAGTACACGACCTGCACACGACGCGAGCACGACATGTCAGGTCCGGGAGGGACGGGCGAGATGCCTCGGTGGCGCGGAGTGGGACAGCCGCGAACGGTTCTGGAACAGCTGATCAGGGATCGACGCCAGACGTTCGAGGAGTTCGTTGAGTTCGCTGAGGAGTTCGCCCGCGACCAGAAAGAGCAAGGCACGCTGAGCGTTCGCCACCTGCAACGGCTTGTGGCTGGGCGTCGGTCAGATGGTGGTCCCCTGGGGTCTGTTCGTCCGGCGACCGCTCGTCTGTTGGAACGCATCTTCGGGGTTTCGATCGACGAGCTTCTCTCCGAACCAAGCGATATCCCGGACAATAAAGACTCGGCCAGCGATCTTAGGCAGATGCTTAACGCTTCGCGCCGAGTGGACCTGGCTGCGATCGAGCTTTTCGAGGAACAGCTCAATGCGGTTCGCCGACTCGATCGGCAGTTGGGTGCGATTGTCGCTCACGACGAAGTGAGGGTGAAAGCGCGGCAGGTTGGCTGGCTTCGGTCGTACAGCACGTCGCCAGGTGTGCGAGCCAAGCTTGCTGGTCTGCTCTCTGAACTGCACACCCTAGCGGGCTGGCAGGCTCTGGACATCGGCAATATTTCGGATTCGTGGCGGCACTACGAGGATGCCAAGGCGGCGGCTGCGGAGTCAGAAAAAGCGCCATTCGTGGTGCATGCAATGGCTGAACAATCATTCGTACTCTTGGACATCGATAGACCAGGGGAAGCCGTCGACTTGCTTGTGAATGCGCGCTCTCGGGCTAGGCGAACTTCCTCATCCCTGCTCCGCGCTTGGCTTGCTGCCGCGCACGGTGAGGCACTCGCGGCAGATGGTCGGCGTAGCGAAAGTCTGCGCGCATTTGATGAATCTGCGGAGCTTCTATCGGAAAGCTCGGAACATTCTGGGGGTCCATACGTGGTACTGGACACGGTTCACCTTGCCCGCTGGCGTGGGCATGCGCTCGCGCGGTTTGGCGACACGGAAGCGGTGAATGTTCTATCAGACGCGCTCGACCGGCTCGACCCCACATTCACGCGCGCCGAGACGGCACTTCGCGTCGACCTGGCAACCGCGTTCGTGAGCCAGGGGGAGCCGGAAGCCGCGCGGCAGCACGCGGCCGTGGCGCGGCGACTGGCGGCGGAGATCGGCTCCGCCCGGCAGGATCGCCGGTTGCGTCTACTCGCCGGACAGCTTCGGTAGGCTGGGCCAGATCAATCTGTCCACAATGGACTAGCTGGGTGCGAGTTTGGGTGCGAACAAGAGACGTCAGCGCCTTATATGCCTCAGTTCCGCCCTGCGTCGCTCGGCATTTCCACTGGTGAGCGCCCTAGCTTCGCGACCTCGCGGCCTCATAATCTGTCAGGTCGTGGGTTCGAGCCCCACCTGCCCCACAGGTTTGAGCAGGTTAAATCCCGTTCACAAGATCGCGTGGGGCGATCTTTGTCCATGTTGCTGTCCACGAACACGCTCGTACGCTGGGCTTATGCCGACTTCGGAACCCGCCAGCGAGCTACGGCCACGGGGGCAGCATCCGGGCACGTGGCACCTCCCTTCAGGTCCGCGTGTATGTGGGCGTCGATCCCGTGACGGGCAAGCCCGTGTACCTAACGGAGACGGTTCGCGGCACGGACAAGGCGGCGCACAAGAAGGCCAACTCCGTCCTCAACCGGCTCCTCACCCAGGTGGAGTCCCAGTGTGCGCCGAGTTCCACGGTGACGTTTGGCTACACGCTTGACGAGTGGCTGCCGAAGGCGGACATCGAGGACGACACCAGGGAGATGTACCGGGGCTACATCGAACGCTCGATGTAGCCCCGTGCTGGGCGACATCCCAGTCAGCAAGCTGACTGCCTGGACGCTCGAAACCCTGTACACGGAGCTTCTCCACTGCCGCATTCGCTACGACCGGCGGCCATACATCGAGAAGCATGCCAAGGACGAGTCACACGACTGCAAGATCGAAGGATGCAAGCCCCACGTGTGCCGCCCGTTGGCGCGGTCGAGCGTCCGGCAGGTCGCCGCGATCATCAGCGGCGCACTGGATGCGGCGATCCGGTGGGAATGGATCTCAACCAATCCCGCGAAGGTGGCACAGAAGCCGAAGGCTCAACCCCCTCAGCCCTCACCGCCGTCCGCCGCAGAGGCCGCTTGTTTGGTCGACGAGGCGTTTCGCATGGACGGGAAGGACAATGACGACTGGGGAACGCTCGTCTGGCTGGTGATGACGACTGGCATCCGACGCGGCGAGGTGTGTGCACTCCGCTGGTCGCGGATCGACTTGGACGAAGGAATCATCGAGATCCGAAAGAGTTACTCCCGGCGAGGCGGGATCGGCAGAGAGAAAGACACCAAGACACACCAGATGCGCCGGATCGCGCTCGACACCGAGACTACGGTGCTGCTGCGGGAACATAAATCGAGAGCTGCCGCCAGGCTCGCCGGACTTGGTGTTGAACTGAAGGACGACATGTATGTGTTCACCGGAACTCGGAACTTCACCTATACCAGCCGTACTCGCCTCACGCCCTGTCAAGTCGGTATAAGGAGATGGCCGTCGGTGTTCATATCGACACGCACTTACATGCTCTCCGGCATTACTCGGCCACCGAGTTGCTGACAGCTGGGGTGGATCTTCGCACAGTCGCCGGACGGCTTGGCCATGGTGGAGGTGGCGCAACGACTCTAAAGGTATATGCGGCTTGGGTTGCAGCCTCTGATCGTAAGGCGGCAGAGGTCTTGGGGGCGCGTATGCCGAAGAGGAATCGGAGGGGGATGGAGAAGGGTTAAGGGTCACGACCGCGGTTCTACTGAACTTCCTCTGGTGTGATCGAATGCCCGTTTGCTGCCCGCACAAACTTGCTAAGCCCAGCTAGTTGCGCTCGCAGATCGAGAATATTCAGGTGGTTTCGTTTCAACATTGAAGCCACCGTGTTCGCGATCCCTACCTTGTCGAACTTTCGCCCCTCTTTTGTGCTAGGAAGCGGATTCTCCCACTGTCCTGCAATCTGATAGCTTACTGACGGATGAGTTGCCTCGACTGCGGACTTTAGTATTTCGCCAGGGATGTAGTTCTCAACTGTGTAGCACTTTGTGACCCACGCGAATCCTGGCGCTGGGTGGTCTTTGTCAAATTCGTCTCGAATTCTCTTCTTTGTTGCGTTGATCCGCTGTTTTGGTCCGGTCTTGTCTGAATCTATTAGGACCATGCTTGCTCGATTGAGTTGTCGAAGGCTGATGAAATCCTCGAGTGCCTCCTCGCTTGCGGTGAGGTGAGCCAGCAGCTTTCCTCCGTAGAACATAATCGAGTAGTCGATTCCTTCAGAAAGCTTGGCATCGTATAGTTCGAGCCAGCGGCGGATGTAAGTTCGGTCCGAGGGGCCTTCTGCCCAAATTATGCAGTTCGCTTGAAGTAGATCTGACGGCCGGTAACCCAAGTCTTGGCAGATCTCGATGAGTTCGTGTTTTTGCCTTGCGAGTCGACTCACGCTGCCCTCGGTTGTCAGCCTTATGTGATAGGCGGTTGCGCGGGCGTCATCAAGGAGATGAGAAGAATGTGTTGCGATCACATATTGGTTGTCTGTCTCATCGGTAAGGTAGCGAACAAGCTTTTTCTGAAGCAGGGGATGGAGGTTTGTTTCGGGCTCTTCAATGCAAACTAGTGAATTGGTGGCAACTGTGGCTGCCGCTGCAAGGACTATTACCTGCTCAACGCCGCTGCCGAGGCTGGAAAGAGGTAGGACGCGTTGAGGAGTCTCGATCTGAATCGTTGAGAAGTCATGTGGAATGCTGAGAGATGTGCCAGAATCGCCGAGTACAATCCGGATGAATCGGTTTATTGCCGCCCAGCGCAGCTTCGAGTCTTCCCATTTTCCATGTGTGGGGCTCTGCAATTCTGCCAGTGCTCGGATTACCCCTCTTCCGGAACTCCAATCCGGAATCTCCTCGTTGGTGGCCTCTATTTGGCGCGCGTTCTTGATTGTAACCACGTTCGGGATAGAAGAGAAGTCTCCAATAGGGGCAAGTAGGCGGCTCATCACATCTGTCGGATTTGTGTCTCCACCACCGATTGTGGTGAGTATGCTTCGATAACTGTTCTCCCAGCTCGGCCAGGACGATATGGCCTTGTCGACATTGCTTCTATTTGGCGAGAACCTGTTATCGGCTAGAGTGTAGCGGGCCCAGAATATCTCGTCGTCATTGCAAAGCAAAGACATTACGGCTTCTTGGAGTTCATCGCGCGACTTCGAATTTGCAACGCCTTGAAGTCGAGTGGGATCTTTGGGTTCGCCAAATGTTCCGATCCTTACGGGAAGGCCAACCTCTAGCGGTGGAACTCCAGCAAAGCCGCGTGGTCGATCGAGTTCCCCTAGTTGCAGCGGGTTCGGGTTGGCTATGCCGGGATTGACGCGCAATTTCGGGAGAACATCTTCAAGAAATCGCAGAACATTGGATTTTCCGCAGTTGTTAATTCCGGCCAGCACTGTTACTTTGGTTGCAAGAGTGAAAGTTTGCCAAGTGGCGAAGGATCGATATCCACAGAAGCCGATTCCTGGCAGAAGCGGCTTGTATTCGGATTCTATCAACTGCTCTCCAGGGTTGAGGATTTTCAAATTTTGGTTTTGTGGATAGCTGGTATTTGGTGAAATGTGAAGTGCTGTTGGCTATAGGGTTGCGTGTGGCGTCTTTTTCTGACTGTAAACATAGGCTGTGGCCTGTGTGTTGGATAGTTGATGTGTCATTTGATGCTCATGTGGTGCCATAACGCGCCCTGTACGTTGTCGAAACGTAAGATGCTGGCTCTGGTCCAGTCAGCTGCCGTGAGAATTGCGGTGCTCGGATCCACTCTCGCCGTGGGCGGGAGGTGAGGCGTGTCTACCTGCACAAGCGAACAGGTCGGCTGCCGCTCGACAGTCGGGATGAGTTCAGGAGTAGCGCCAAAGGCTAGGCTCCCGCTGTCCGTAGGCCGCTCCCGTGACAGAGGAGCGTGGAGCGTGGAAGACCTTCGGTGAGCGGCTCATCTACGACAACCGCTGGGTGAAGCTCGGCCTTGTCGACGCCGAGGCTCCCAACGGCGAGCGGTGGGACTACCACATCGTCCACCTCGGCCGGATCGCCATCGCGTTGATCGTCGACGACCACGACCGGGCGCTGATGCTGTGGCGCTACCGGTGCGCCACTGAGCAGTGGGGCTATGAGCTGCTCGGCGGCCTCGTCGACGAGGGTGAGGAAGCCGTCGCGACGGCAGCGCGCGAGGCAGCCGAAGAGAGCGGCTGGCAGCCCATCGGCGAGCCGGAGCACCTGATCAGCTTCGAGCCGTTGCCGGGGCAGACCACCGCGCCCATCGACGTGTACCTGTGGCGCAACGCCGAGCAGATCGGTGAGCCGACCGACACCGAGGAAGCCGGGCGCGTCGAGTGGGTGCCGCTCAGTCGCGTGCACGAGCTGGCGCAGCGCAAGGAGTTGCTCGGGTCCGGGACCCTCGTCGCCCTGCTCTACTACCTGTCCTCACGTGGTGTCGCGGGCAGCCCCAGGAAGGACGAGCCGGCCGAGTCGGCGTAGCTGCCGATCGGACTTGATCTGTGAACCGAGGCGTCGCGCCAGCCGAGCATGGTCAAGCGCGGCGTCCCGGTTGCCGAGGGCGGCGAACGCGAAGGCGAGATCGACCAGCATCGCGGTGCGGGCCCGCATGAACGAGGCGGGCAGCCGGGCCAGCGCGTGGCTCAGGCGCTCCACCGTGTCCGGCTCGCCGAGGCGGGTGAGGGTGTTGCCGCGCCACCGGGCCAGGTGTACGTCCGCGAGGAACAGGAACGGCAGTGCCGGGTCGATCGAATCGGGCGGCAGCAGGCTGCCCGTCTCGTCGAACGTGCGGAGTGCGTCTGTTCGCTGGCCGGTTGGGGCGAGTCCCTCGCCTTGAGCAACGGCGGCGTGGCTGCCTCGGCCTGGGTGCGCGCCTCGGCGAGTTGTTCGGACGCTCATCGCGCGGTCGCGCCACCGCAACTCGCGTGCAGTCGGTCGGTGATCGTAGCGAGTAGTTCGTAGGATCGGCGGCGGTCCGCGTGGCGATAGACCGGAGTGGTCACCATGAGTTCGGTGGTGCCCGTGGCGTCCAGGATCGCTTGCAGGTCGGTGGTCAGTTTTTCCGGGCTGCCGACCAGGAGCTTGGCGGCGTGGGCGGCCAGGTGGGTTCGGTCGGCTGCGGTGTAGGGATAGGTGGCGGCTTCTTCTGGGGTGGGGAGTTGGATTCGGGTGCCGTGGTGGCGGCTGAGGACTTTTCGGCGGATGGAACCTGCCAGGTATTCGGCTTTCGGGTCGGTTTCGGCGGCTATCGCGGAGAGGCTGATCAGGGTTGTCGGGGTTGGGGTTTGGGGGGTGGGGCGGAAGTGGGTTCGGTAGGTGTGGAGGGCTTCTGCCGCGGCGGTGGGGTTCAGGTGGTGGGCGTAGGCGTAGGGGAGGCCCAGGGTGGCGGCCAGTGTGGCGCTGGTGGGGGAGGAGCCGAGTAGCCACAGGGGTGGGGGTGTGCCGTTGATGGCGGGGATTGCTTTGATGGGCGCGTTTTCCTGCGGGTTGAGGTAGGTCTGGAGTTCGGTTAGTTGGTGGGGGAAGGGTTTTGCGGTTCGGGTGGGGGCGGGGCGGATTTCGTTGATCACTTGGGGGCGGCCGCCGGGGGCTTTGCCGATGCCGAGGTCTATTCGGCCGGGGTGTAGGGCGGTCAGGGTGGTGAATTGTTCGGCGATCACCAGGGGGGAGTGGTTGGGGAGTAGGACGCCGCCGGCGCCCAGGCGGAGGTGTGTGGTGGTGTTGGCCAGGTGGGCGATGAGGACCGCGGGGGAAGTGCTGGCCACGCCGCGCATGCCGTGGTGTTCGGGGACCCAGTAGCGGTGGTAGCCCAGGGTGTCGGCCAGGGCGGCCAGGTCGACCGTGTTGCGCAGGGCTTGTTGGGGAGTGGCGCCTTGGGCGATGGGGGAGGTGTCCAGGATGGACAGGCGGATGGGTTCGTTCATGGGGGTCCTTTGCGGGGGCTGGTGTTACCGGGATTCTCGCTGGTGGCTCAGTAGGGTGGGGTGGTGCGTGCGATTTCGGTGATTACCGCCGTGTACCAGCCTCGGATTGAGCATTTGCTGGCTGCTTGGGAATCGTTGCGGGGGCAGGAGTTGCCCGCGGGGTGGCGGTGGGAATGGCTGGTTCAGGAGGATGGGCGGACCGGGGTCGCGGTGGAGGTGTTGCCCGCGGATGAGCGGATCCGGTTCGGGGACGGGCGGCCGGGTGGGGTGGCGATCACCCGGAATCTGGCGTTGGCGCGAGCTTCGGGCGAGCTGGTGAAGAACCTGGATCAGGATGATGTGCTGACGCCGGGGGTGCTGGCGCGGGATATCGCCGCGGTCACTGGGCAGGACGGGGTGGGGTGGGCCACCTCGCGGGCGTTGGATTTGTTGCCCGATGGGGAATTGGCAGGGTTCGAGGGGGATCCGGCGGCGGGGCGGCTGGAGCCGGGGTTTGTGCTGGATCTGTGGCGGGAGAACGGGTTTCGGTTGCCGGTGCATCCGACGACCTTGTGCATCCGGCGGGAGCTGGCGGTGTTGCTGGGTGGGTGGATGGCGGTTCCGGGTAGTGATGACACCGGGTTGTTGCTGGCGGCGAGTGTGGTGGCGGGCGGGTTTTTCGAGTCCGCGGTGGGGTTGCACTACCGGAAGTGGCCGGGGCAGGGGTCGGCGGCGGGGAGTGCGCACTACGAGGCGGTGGAGTGGGCGGCGCGGATGAAGCTCGTTGGGGAGCGGGCCGACGCGTTGCGGGGGTTGGGGATGAGGTTGGGGGACTAGGTGGCCTTTGTGAGGGTTGCCAGGAGTGTGGTGGCGGAGGACTGCCAGTCCATGGTCGCGGTGGTGGCCTGGGCCGCGGTGGTCAGGTGGGTACGCAGGGTTTCGTTGCGGAGCAGGCGGAGGATGGCCGCTGCCATGGCGGTGCGGTCGCCTACGTTGACCAGCAGGGCGGTTTTGTTGTGGTGGCAGAAGTCCTCCACGCCGCCGTTGCGGGTGCTGACCACGGCGGCGCCGCAGGCCATGGCCTCGGCGGCGGGGAACCCCCAGCCTTCGGTGCTGGAACTGCACAGGTAGATGGCGCATTGGCGGTAGACGCGGTCGGCGAGGGCCTTGCCGGTCAGGCCCTGGGTGTAGTGGATCCAGGGTGGCAGGCGGCGGGGTTGGGGGATGACGCCGAAGGCCCGGACCTGGAGGGCGGGGTACTTGGCGTGCACCTGGTGCAGGGCGGCCAGGGCGGTGGGGGAGTCCTTGGCGGTGCTGTCGCTGAGCAGGACGGCGACGCCTGTGCGGGGCTGGGAGCGCGGGGGCGGGTGGTAGGTGGTGTGGTCCAGGCCGTTGGGGATGGTGGTTATCTGTCCACTGTGGACGCCCAGGTTGGTGAGGACTCGGGTGAGGTGGGTGGAGACGGTGATTTTGGGGATGGGGAGCAGTAGGGCTTCGTTGACGGGGGCGGGGTTGGGGACGTTCCAGGTTTCGTAGCCCTGGACGAGGTGGTGGGGGGCGCCATGGGCGGGGGCGAGGTGGGGGAGCAGGGTGGCGGTTTTCCAGTGGGTGGCCACGACCACGTCGGCGGGTGGGATGTGGTCGGGGGTGAGGGTGGGGACGATCGGCAGGCGGACCTGGGGGTCTATCGGCAGCCAGGGGATCGCTTGGTGCGGGGCGCGGGAGTTGCGGTGGTCGCGGGCCTGTTCACGCAGGTGGCGGAGGGGGTGCCTGCGACCTTCGCGCCAGCGTTCGTGCACGACCGTGACCTGGCAGCCCAGGGCGGTGAGGCGGTTGGCGTACTCGTAGACCACCCGGAAGCCGCCGATGGGGGTCCGGGGGAACACCGGCAGGATGAAGGTCACGCGCAACGCCATGCCTCCAGTTCTACCCGGCGGTGCTGAGCCAACTCACCCGGTGGGCCTCGGTGAGGTCGGGGGTTTCCCAGCGGTGCAGCAGGCGGTCGATCACCGCCGCAGGCACCGGCGCCGGCCGGGACCGGTTGCGGGCGTGCAGGATCGCCGGCGGGGCCTCCAGGGAGACCAGGTCGATGCGGGCGTGGTAGGCGGCGGCCAGGCCGATGCAGCGCTCGCGGAGCTGGCGGGAGATGTTGGTGGCGTTCCAGACGAAACTTCGGCCCGCGCGCAGGTGTTCGCGGGCGGCCTGGTGTGCGGCGGCGGCCACCGGGCGCTGGTCGCCGTCGGGGGCGATGCGGAGTTCCGCGCGCAGGGCGTCCAGGCTGACCACCGGGATTCCTGGGCGGTGCCGGGCGATCCAGTGGTCCTTGCCGGCGCCGGGGAGTCCACTGAGGACGGTGGCGGTGAGGCGGGTGTCGTCGTGCGCGGCGTAGTCCGGATCGCGGCCGGGGGTGCGGAAGTAGGTGAAGCGGGCGTGGTCGGAGGGAAACTCGCGGGGGCGGTCCAGGCAGCGGGCTTCGGCGCAGTACTGCTGGTACAGCGCGATGTTCTCCAGCACCTCGGCGGTGTCCGCGCAGCTCCGGCCGAGGATGTCGGCGGTGGCCAGCAGGACCAGGTCGGCGTTGCTCGCCAGCAGGCTGGCGCGGAAGGCGATGCGGTCCAGGTCCGGGCGTTCCAGGGCCCAGAACGGGACCTGGTGGTGCCGGATCAGGCAGCAGACGTGCTCGCGCCAGGCAATGGGCGCGTCCAGCTCCCACAGGATGCGGCGGGCCATGATCTCGCCGCGACGGGAATGGCCGCGGGCGGTGATCCGGCCCTCCTGGTCCACCTGGGTGCACACCGGTTTGGCCACGTCGTGCAGCAGGACCGTGGCGAACAGGCGTACTCGCTCCGCTGCCGGGCGGGACCGCCATTCGGGCAGTGCGGCCAGGGCCTCGCAGGCCATCCGGGTGTGTGTCCAGACATCGCCCTCGGCGTGGTGCACCGGGTCCTGGGCCACGCCGCGCAGGTGACGCACCCAGTCGAACGTCTCGGTGATCTCCGCCCACGGCACCGTCCACTGTGGACCGGTCGGGCAGAGTCGCTCAAAGACCCGCATACAGCGCCTCCGGGTCGGCGAGCCGGTTGGGCGTGATCGGGCGGTCCAGCCAGTGGCCGCCGGAATCGAGCACCTCGGTCAGGAAACTCGGGCGCACCCACTTATACCGGCCGATGGTCTCCGCGCCCTGCTCGACCTTGATGTAGAGCCCTTCCATCTGCTCCGGTCCGCAGGTGGACGGGCCGAGCAGCGCGGTCAGTTCGGCCACAGTGGACAGTGGGCCGGTGTGCAGCACCGGCACCGGGCACACCGGCAGCCCGTCGAGCAGTGCGCGACGGGCCGCGGTGGACAGGTAAACCCCGGTGTGCCGGTCCAGGGCGTCGAACTCGCAGAAGTAGTGCGGCAGCCGGTCGTAGTAGACAGTGTGCTTGGCGTAGAGCCATTCCCCGTACAGCACGTACCGGTCGGACAGCCGCGGCCACAGCAGGTGCGCGGCCGCCGCGGCCCAGGACTTGAACTGGTCGAACTGGCGTTCCCGAGGGCCGCCGGTGAGGTAGTGGCCGCGGCTCTGTAGCCGCAGCTCGCCCTCGGCGGTGAAGCTGATCGCGGCGTTCGCGCCGTCCAGCTTCTCCTCCACCACCAGGTACCGGCCGGCGATCTCGGCGTACCCGACCGCGGCGAGGTCGTGGTCACCGGGTTGCAGCCGGGACCCCTCCAGATGCGGCGTGCGCGGGTACTTGCGAAGCATGGCTGTTGTTCTACCGGCCCGTTCATCCCCCCGGCGACCGGATTTCGCGGTGGCTCAGGCCTTCTGGCGGCGGTTGCGGAAGATGATCACACCGGCGGCCACGGCGGCCAGGCCACCCGCGGCGAAGCCACCGACGGACATCCAGTCCAGGCTCTCGCCGAGGCCCTGCTGGGCCAGCGCGCCGCCACCGGTCTCGGCCGCACCCTTGGGCTTGACCTTGACCTGCTCGTTGGCCTTGGTCTCCACCGGCTTGCGCGGGGTGGCGCCGGGACGGCGCTTGCCGGGCAGCACCTCGAAGCTGCCGGTGATGGTCTTGCCCGCGCAGACGAAGGACAGCGTGTGCGTGCCGGGCCTGGCCTCCGGCTTGATCCGGCCGTCGGAGGTGTAGGACTCGCCGGGCTTGCCGGTCAGCGGCGGCGCGTCCAGCACCGCGGAGGTGATCTTCGAGCCGGTGAACCTCGGGTCCTTGCAGTAGGCCCGGACCAGGACCTCCTGGCCGGCCCGGATCGACTTGTCCTGCACGCCGATGGCGCCGATCACCTCGTCCGCGGCGAACGCGACCGGTGCGGCCAGAAATGCGGTGGCGATGGCGGCCGCGGTAATTCCGGTGAATGCGAGACGAGTACCCATTTCCTTTTTCCCCCTTGATGGATCGCCGCCGCGCAATTGGGGCGGTCTTGGTGGCTCCGTGAAGAAGACGCCTCCTGGGGCCCAGGGGTTGCCACCAGGTCTGCCGGTATATCGAGTCGTTATATTCGCTGGTGACGGAGGTCGTAGGCAACCTTTGACCGGCTCGCGCGTCGGGCGACCCTCAGTGCACCATCGAATGAATGTGGCGACGATGATCTTGGTTCGCCGTGCGCGCCCCCAGCGGTCGCCGACATACTCCCGGGTATGCGTATCGCTCGATCACTCACCGTTTTCGCTTTCGCGGTGACCGCATTCTCCGGCAGTGCGGTCGCCCTCGCGTCCCCGTCGGCTGAACAGGCGCCGTGCGGATTCTTCGTGGAGAACAACTACGCCAAGTACAACCACTGCGGCGCCGCGGACCGGATCACCATCCGGGTGCGCTGGTACGGCGGTCTCGGCGGCACCGCGGACCGGTGCGTCGGCAAGGGCGTGACGAACCTGGAACGCCAGGACAGCGTGGGTGACCGGTTCATCTCCAACGCCTATTACCTCCGCGACGGCTGCTGACCGACCGGCGGGACCGGGATGCGCCGAGAGCGAACCCGGTCCCGCGTTCCGGCCACCCGGTCTACCGTCGAGGGCAGACAACGACCAGGGAGGTGGGAACGTGGCTCAGGACAATGGGTTGCGGATGCGTGCGGGGGCCGGGTTCAGCCTCAGCGACTCGGTGTTCGACCGGCTGCTGAGCGAACGCATCGTGTTCCTCGGGTCCGAGGTGGACGATGAGAGCGCGAACCGGATCAGCGCCCAGATGCTGCTGCTGGCCGCCGAGGACCCGGAACGGGACATCGTCTTCTACATCAACTCCCCCGGCGGCTCGGTCAGCGCGGGCCTGGCCATCTACGACACCATGCAACTGATCGCCCCGGACGTCTCCACCTGGGCGATGGGCATGGCCGCCTCGATGGGCCAGTTCCTGCTCTCCTCCGGCACGCCGGGCAAGCGGTACGTGCTGCCGCGCACCAGGGTGCTGATGCACCAGCCGCACGCCGGACTCTCCGGCACCGCCTCGGACATCGCCATCCGCGCCGCGGAGTTCGCCAAGCTCAAGCTGCTGGTCGCGGAGATCACCGCGGCGCAAACCGGCAAGACGGTGGAGCAGATCACCGCCGACGCCGACCGCGACCGGTGGTTCAGCGCGCCGGAGGCGGTGGCGTACGGACTGGCGGATGAGGTGGTCAGCCGGCCGGGTGTGGTGGGCTGAGCCGGTCAGCGGCGGCGGTCGCCGAAATGCACGCCGCCGTGGATCTCACCGGCCTGGACGCCGTTCATCTCGCCGTGCACCGTGTTGTTCACCGCGCTGCTGGCCGCGACCCGGCGGGCCGCCTCGCCGGGCTTGTCCTCGGGCTTGGTCACCGGTTCGGGTAGTGGCTGGGGTTCGGCGAAGGCGGTGAGGCTTTCGGCGGCGAAGCCGGGGACCCGGATCCAGGCGGTGTTCTCGGTTTCCTTGTGCTGGAAGGTGATCCGGCTGAAATCGGATTGCTTGACCAGGTCGGTGTACGGGCCGCCGAAGACGTCCTGGTAGGCCTTGGCGGAGAGGATCAGGCCGGTGTTGAACTCCGCCGGAGCGGCCTGGGCACACTGGCGGAGCACGGTGCGGAAGGCCGGGGCGTCCAGCATCCGGGCGCAGTCGATGTTGGTGCGGTGCAGGCCCTCGTGGGTGGGCAGCGGGCCGATGCCGAGACAGACGCGCAGGCGGACGTCGGGCTTGTGCCAGCGGTTGTGCTCGGCGGCCAGTTCGTCGAGCAGCTGGGTGGCGTCGAGAAGGTTGCCGAGCATCTCCTGGGGGAAGGCGGCCAGCAGGCCGTCGCCGGTGTGCTGCCAGTCCACGGCGTCAGCCCTGGTTATCTCGCGGCCGGTCAGGGCCGCTTCGGTGAGTTCGCGCATTTTCTGGGCCGCCACGTCCAGGTGGTAGCCGGGGTTGCTGCCGGAGTCGATCAGGTCGATGCCGAGCACGGTCCGGTTTACGGGCATGAGGGCCACGCACTACCTCCACACGGGTGACAGACGGATAGGCCACGTCATGGGCGGGAGTGTGCTGCGAATGGCCGATGAGTTCTCCCGCGTCCCAGGGAGAACGGGCCAGACTGGGCTCAGACCTGTTCGGCCAGGCGGCGTGGGTCGGGCAGCAGGTAGCGCAGGCGGCTGGTGCGCACCAGGCCCTGGGCGCGGAACCGCTTGAGCGCGGCGTCCACCGTCTTGGCCGATGCGCCCACGGACTGGGCCAGTTCCTTCTGGCTCATGCCGCGGATGGCCACCCCGTGCTCGGTCTGCTCACCACGGTCATCGGCCCAGCTCAGCAGCTGTTTGGCCACCCTGGTCGGCACGTCCTGGAAGGCCACGGACAGGCCGCGGTGGTCGGCGTTGCGCAGGCGGCGCTGCAGGGTGGAGTTGACCAGCAGCAGCACGTCCTGGTTGGTGCGCATCAGGCTCAGGAACACCGCCCTGGGCACGTGCACGGCGCTGCCCGCGGTGTGTGCGATGACCGTGGCGCTGCGCGGCACCTCCTCGATCACGCCCAGTTCGCCGATCAGCTCGCCCGCCCCGTAGAAACCGGCGATCAGCTCGGTGCCGTTGCCGCCGGAGAGCAGCACCTTGACCAGGCCCTGCTCGATGAGCAGGACCTCGTCGCTCTCGGCGCCTTCGGACAGCAGGGTCTGTTGTCGGTGGAAGTCCCTGGACCTGCCGTAGCGGCGCAGCACTGCGCGGACCGCGTCCTCCCTCGCCATCACCGCATCATCTCCAACCGGCCAGCTCGCCAGGGAGGGACCGACCGGGTGAACGGTGGCTGCTCCGGTCACCCGATCGATGCAAGTCGGCGCCGGGTGTCCTCGGTGGAAAGGATGAAAGCCGCCATCGCCGCGTCCACGGCCGCCCGGTCGCCGGTGGCCAGCAGGTCCAGCAGCAGGCCGCGGGTGACCGCCACGCCGAGGCGGGCCTGGGCTTTGGCGGCCGCGTCCGGGAAACCGTTGGCCCGCAGCCAGTCCGCCATCGGTTCGGTCCAGGAGGTGACGATGCCGTCCAGGAAATCGGTGGTGCCGGGGCGACCCTGCAGGGCCTGGCCGTACAGCTCGAAGAACAGCCGGATCAGCGGGGCCAGTTCCGGATCGGTGAGCCTGCGCCAGAACTCCCGCGGCGCGCTGGCAGGGGAGGCGCCGGTGCGGTCCAGTTCGGCGAAGGCGGCGCGCTGGCGGCGTTCGACCTCGCGGACCACCTCGACCAGCAGGCCCGCTTTGGACTCGAAGTGGTAGATCAACATCCGGTGACTGGTGCCCAGCGCGGTCGCCAGCTGCCGCAGGCTCAGCTCGCCGACGCCGTGCTCCGCGCACCAGGTCACCGCCGCGGCCAGCAGTTTCTCCTTCGCCGCCGACACCGGCCGCTCCTTCCGTCGAGGTGAACCATATGGTACATGTACCAACTGGTACACGAGGGAGGATGCGAGATGGCGGTGCAGCGGATCGATGTCCGGGTGCGGTCCACGGCCGCGCCCGCGGCGGTCTACGAGCTGGTGCGCAGTGGGCCGAGCTGGCCGGGGTGGGCGCCGTTCACCGGGTTCGAGCTGGAGCGCGCGGGCGAGTCGGGCGGGGAGAGCGTGGGGGCGATCCGGCTGTTCCGGCGGGGTAAGCGGACCACCCGGGAGCAGGTGGTGGAGCTGGTGCCGGACCGCAGGCTGGGCTACACGCTGCTGGGTGGGCTGCCGCTGCGGGAGTACCGGGCGAACATCGACCTCGAACCCGCCGGGACGGGCACCGAGATCCACTGGCATTCCAGTTTCCGGCCCAGGGTGCCCGGCACCGGCTGGCTGTACCGGTGGGCGCTGACCGCGTTCATCCGCCGCTGCGCGCTGGGCCTGGCCGAGCACGCCGGCCACCGCTGAGTCCGGCGCGCACTGCGGTTTCCCGCACTGTTTTCCTGCGGTGCGCCCACCCGGATCCGATGGTCTGCCTCAGAGTGTTCTCAGGCCGGAATTCCTAGCGTTGGCACCATGTTCGACGGAATCATCACCTGGGTCACCGACCTCATGACCACCCTCGGCGCGCCGGGCGCCGGTCTGGCCATCGCGCTGGAGAACCTGTTCCCACCACTGCCCAGCGAGGTGTTCCTGCCACTGGCCGGGTTCACCGCCAGCCGCGGCGGGATGAGCCTGCTGGCCGCGATCATCTGGACCACCGCGGGCTCGGTGGCCGGCGCGGTCGCGCTGTACTACCTGGGCGCGCTGCTCGGCCGGGACCGCACCCGCGCCATCGCCGCCAAGCTGCCGCTGGTCAAGGTGGCCGACCTGGACCGCACCGAGGCCTGGTTCGCCAGGCACGGGGTCAAGGCGGTCTTCTTCGGCCGGATGATCCCGATCTTCCGCAGCCTGGTGTCGGTGCCAGCGGGCGTGGAGCGGATGCGGCTGGGCGTGTTCCTGCTGTTCACCGCGCTGGGCAGCCTGATCTGGAACACCGTGTTCGTGCTCGCCGGGTATTTCCTGGGCGAGAACTGGACGCTGGTGGAGACCTATGCCGGGTTCCTGTCCAAGGCGGTGCTGGCCGTGGTCGGGATCGCGGTGATCGCCTTCGTGGTGTCCCGGGTCCGGCGCCGGAGCAAGCAGCGGGTTTAACTGCCCAGGTAGCGCAAAATTGCCAGCACCCGGCGGCTGTAGCCGGTGGTGTGCGACAGGTCGAGTTTGTCGAAGATCGCGTTCACGTGCTTCTCCACCGCGCTCTGCGAGATGTGCAGCGCGGTGGAGATGCTCGCGTTGGTGTGGCCCTGGGCCATGTGCCGCAACACTTCCCGCTCCCGTTCGGTGAGCCGCGCGAGTGGATCGGTGTGCGTGGTGCGGGCCAGCAACTGGCGCACCACCTCCGGGTCGAAGGCGGCCCGGCCGGAGCCGACCCGGTCCAGCGCGTCCAGGAACTCCCCGACCTGGGCCACCCGGTCCTTGAGCAGGTAGCCGACCCGGGCGCTCTCCCCGGTGAGCAACTCGGTGGCATAGCGCTTCTCCACGTACTGGGACAGCATCAGCACGCCGACCTCGGGCCAGCGGGCCCGGATCTCCAGCGCGGCCTGCAAGCCCTCAGCCGTGTGCGTGGGCGGCATCCGGACGTCGATCACGCACACGTCCGGCTGTTCCTGAGCCACCGCGGCCAGCAGCGCGGCGCCGTCGCCGACCGCGGCGAGCACTTCGTGGCCCTCCTCCACGAGCAGGCGCACCAGGCCTTCGCGCAGCAGGATGGAATCGTCGGCGAGGATCAGGCGCATGGCAGGCTGGCTCCGATGACAGTGCCGCCGCCCTGGGGTGAGCGCACCTGGAACTCGCCGTCCATGGCCGCCACCCGCTGGGCGAGGCCGGCGAGGCCGCCGCCGTGTGGATCGGCGCCGCCGACCCCGTCGTCGGCGATCTCCACCAGCAGCCGGGCCGGTGCGTCGAGGCAGGTGAGCCGTACGGCCAGGGTGGCGGCGTTGGCGTGTTTGGTGGCGTTGGTGACGGCCTCGCACACGATGAAGTACGCGGCGGCCTCGACCTGCGCTGGCGGCCGCTGGGGCGGCAGTTCGCAGGTGACCGTGGTGCGCAGCGGGGAACCCTCGACCACCCTGGCGATCGCCTCGGACAGGCCCAGGTTGTCCAGCGCGGTGGGGTAGACCCGCCAGGCGACCTCGCGCAGATCGTTGAGGATCTCCTGGCATTCCTGGTGCGCCTGGGCCAGCAGCGTCTCGGCGCGGGCCGGGTCGGCGCCGCGGCGGGCCCGGCCGATCAGCAGGCCGAGCGCGACCAGGCGTTGTTGCACGCCGTCGTGCAGATCGCGTTCGATCCGGCGGCGTTCGGCGTCCACCGCCTCGACCACGCCCGCGCGGGTGAGCGTGAGGTCCTCGATCCGCTGCCGCAGCTCGGCCGGGCTGCGGCCGAGGAACTCGCGGACCAGCCGACGCTCCACAGTGGACAGTGCGTACAGCCCTTGCAGGGCGAGGTAGAGCAGCACCAGGCCGGGCAGGCTGAGCGCGAGGATGGACTCGGTGGTGATCCGGCCCGCCGGGTTGCCGGTGAAGATGCTGCCGCCGGTGAACCAGGCGCCGAAGCTGGCCACCACCGTGAGCAGGCCGTAGCCCAGCAGGAACAGGATGACGCCGCCGCCGAGGCCGACCGGTGTGCGCAGCAGCAGGTACATCCAGGTGCGGCTCTGCGCCTCGGCCTCGCCGCCGCCGAAGTACCTGGCCACCCGGCGGGCGTCCCGGCGGGCCAGCAGGCGCGCGCCCCGGAGCAGCAGTGCGCCCAGCCGGTGCCGGGCGGCGGGCCAGGGCAGCAGCAACACCAGCAGCAGGCCGGAGCTGACCAGGTAGGCGAGTTCGGCCAGGGCGGCCAGCGCGCCCAGGGCCAGCCCGGCCCCGATGCGCGCGGCGGCGGTGAGCAGGGGCAGCGGACGCACAGCGAGCAGGCTAGCGGGCAGGGCCGTTCGGGGGACTGTGGAAAACCGTACGAGTGGCGGGGGAAACCCGCAGCGTGGCTGACCTCATTGGACGATTGACCGGTGCGCGCGGGCGAACCTAGCGTCAGTCCGTCATGGAGTGGCCGGGCTCACAGCGAGGTGTGGCATGTCGGTAGGCATCGCAGGTCGGCTGACGACCATCGGGGCGGTGGCGGTCGCCGCGGCCGCGTTGTTCGCCTCTGGGGCGGAGGCGGCGGTCCGGCAGGTCCGGCATTACGTGGCACTGGGCGACTCGTTCACCTCGGGCCCGCTGATCCCGCTGCCGCGGCTGAACCCGTTGGGCTGCGCGCGATCCACCGAGAACTACCCGAGTCTGCTGAACCGGCGGATCCGGCCGGCCCGGTTCACCGACATCAGCTGCGGGGCCGCGGACACCACGAACATGACCCAGCCGCAGTCGGTGCCGCTGGGCCGCAACCCCGCCCAGTTCTCCGCGCTGACCAAGGACACCGACCTGGTGTCGGTGAGCATCGGCGGCAACGACTTCAGCGTGTTCGGCGACACCATCGCCACCTGCGCGAGCCTGCGACCCAGTGATCCGGGCGGCGCGCCGTGCGCGAAGAAGTTCGGCGATGAGCTGAGCAAGCGGATCGGGCAGACCGAGGGCCGGGTGCTGGCGGTGCTGCGCGGGATCCGGGAACGCGCGCCCAAGGCCAGGGTGCTGGTGGTGGGCTATCCGCGGATCGCCCCGCCCAGCGGCACCTGCCCGTCCACGCTGCCTTTCGCCACCGGCGACTACCCGTTCCTGGACGGGGTGGAGCAGCAGCTCAACGCGGCGCTGCGGCGGGCGGCCGGAGTCACCGGCGACACCTATGTGGACACCTACGGCCCGTCGCTGGGTCACGACGCCTGCCAGCGGCGCGGGGTGGCCTGGGTGAACGGACAGCACACCGACCTGCTCGCGGCCGCGAGTTACCACCCGTTCCGCACCGGCATGGTCGGCATGGCCGACGCGGTGCAGCGGGCGCTGACCACCCGGGCGCGGACCTAACCCACCCCCAGTCCGTCGAGTTGGCCAAACCGGTACGCCCGGTTGGGCCAACTCGGCGTACCGGTTGGGCCAACTCGGCGGGTCAGGGCTTGGTGGTGGCGAAGGCGAGGCCCATGCGCAGGGCGGCGGCGGCTTCCAGGGCGGCGTCGCGGCCGGTGTGGCCGATGCCGAGCACGTTGGCGAAGCCGTGGATCAGGCCGCGGCGGCGGCGCAGGAACACCGGCACGCCCGCCTTGGTCAGCTTGTCCGCGTACTCCTCGCCCTCATCGCGCAGCGGGTCGAAGCCCGCGGTGACCAGGTAGGTCGGCGGCAGCCCGGAGAGGTCCTCGGTGAGCAGCGGCGAGGCGCGCGGGTCGAGCACCTCGTCGGCGGAGCCGAGGTACTGCTCCTGGTACCAGTCCATCTTGTCCGAGGTCAGCACGAAGCCCTCGCCGAACAGGCGCCGGGACTCCCGGCGCACCGAGAAGTCGACCGCCGGGTAGATCAGCAGCTGGAAGGCGGGCACCGGGTCCCCGGCGGCCTTGGCCAGCTGGGCGGTGACCGTGGCCAGGTTGCCGCCCGCGCTGTCCCCGCCGACCGCGATCTGGCCGGGGTGCAGGCCGAGGGAGTCCGCGTTCGCCAAGGCGTAGCGGTAGACCGTGAGGGCGTCCTCGGTGGCGGCCGGGAACTTGTGCTCGGGGGCCAGCCGGTAGTCCGCGGCGAGCACCACGACGCCGGCGTGCACGGCCAGGAACCGGCACAGGTTGTCGTGGGTCTCCAGGTCGCCGACCACCCAGCCGCCGCCGTGGTAGAAGACCAGCGCCGGGGCCGGGCTGGGCAGTCCGGCTGGGAGGTAGACCCGGGTGCGGATCGGGCCGCCGGGGCCGGGCACGCTCAGCTCGCGCACCTCGGCCACCTCCAGCGCGGCGCCGCCGATGATGGCCGCGGTCTTGCGCAGGCCGCGCCGCGCCTCGACGACCGAACCCGCGCTGAGCGGGTTCTCCTTGGCCAGGCTCATCAGTTTGAGCATGGACTGCACCTCGGGGTGCAGTTCCTGACCGTCGATGACGGTGGTGCGGCCGCCGATCGCGCGCTGCGCCGGAGCGGGCAGCGCGCCGACCGCGGTGGCCAGCGAGCGTTCGACCAACTCACGCAGTGCCGGACGAGGAGGGGTCATGGCCCCGATGCTACCCACGGGTAGTGCGCTTGGCAGCCAACTGGATCCGGCGGCTCAGGGCGCGGTCAGGCCGGTGCGGTAGGCGTAGCGGGTGGCGTCGGCCCGGTTGCGCGCGCCGATCTTGGCGAAGGCGTTGTTGATGTGGGTCTTCACCGTGGCCTCGCTGATGAACAGGGCCGTGGCGATCTCCGGGTTGCTGCGCCCGCCCGCGATCAGGGTCAGCACCTCGGCTTCTCGGGCGGTCAGGCCGTCCGGCGGGCGGTGCGGTTTTGGCGGCTCTTGGCGGGTCAGCGCGGCGACCAGGCGCTGGGAGACCGCGGGGGCGAAGGTGGACTGGCCCGCCGCGGCGGCACGCAGGGCGGCGGCGATCTCGGCCCGGCCGGCCTCCTTGGTCAGGTAGCCGCGGGCGCCGGCGCGCAGCGCGTCGGCGATGGACTCGTCATCGGCGTAGGTGGTCAGCACCAGCACCCCGACCCCTGGGAAGCGCTCGGTGATCCGGCGGGTGGCCTCGACCCCGTCCAGCACCGGCATCCGCAGGTCCATCAGCACCAGGTCCACCTCGTGTTCGGCCAGCAGCGCCAGGGCCTGCTCGCCGTCGCCGGCGTCGGCGACCACCTCGATGTCCTCGACCAGGCCGAGCAGGGCGACCAGGCCCTCGCGCATGATCTGCTGGTCGTCGACGACCAGGACCCTGATGGTCATTCCGGCACCTCCGCGCGCACCAGCCAGCCGTCCCCGTCCGGGCCCGCGGTGAGTGTGCCACCCAGCAACGCCAGCCGCTCCCGCATCCCGGTCAGCCCGAACCCGCCACCGGGCACCTCCGTGCGCGCCGTGCCAGCCGCGTTGCGCACCGACAGCCGGACCGCTCCGTCCACATAGGACAGATCGACCTCGATCGGCGCGCCTGCGGCGTGTTTGCCCGCGTTGGTCAGCGCCTCGCGGGCGGTGCGCAGCAGGGAGACCTCGGCGGCGGGGGACAGGGCGCGGGTCTCGCCGTCGGTGCTCAGCCACACCGGGGACTGGTGATCCCGTTGGTGCGCCTGGGTCAGCTCGGCCAGTGCGGTGGGCAGCGGTGGCACGTCCGAGCGCAACGCGGCCACCGCGGCCCGCGCCTCGGTCAGCCCGTCCACGGCCAGCCGCCGGGACCGCCGCACCCTGGCCAGTGCCGCTGCCGGATCCCGGCCGTCGCTGAGCAGCGCCTCGGCCACCTCCAGCTGCACCGCCAGCGCGCCAAGGGAATGCGCCAGCACGTCGTGCAGTTCCCTGGCGATCCGGGTCCGCTCGGTCTCGGCGAGCAGCCGGGCGGCCTGCGCGGTCTGCTGCCGGTGCTGCCGCTGGACCAGGCCGAGCAGGGTGAGCAGCGCGAAAATGCCCAGGTTGCTCAGGATGACGCCGGTGCCGCGGTCCCAGAGCAGGCCGCTGACGGTGACCAGGGTGACGTCCGCGGCGGTCAGTGCGAAGCCGAGTCCCAGACTGGGCACCGGGTGCGAGATGAAGACCATCAGCCCGACCGCGGCCATGGTGGTGGCCGAGGCATCCGGCGCGCCGACGGTGGCCGAGGCCAGCAGCGAGCAGGCGGCCAGCGCGCTCAGCGCCACCCGCGGCGCGCGCCGGGTCAGGGCCAGGAACACCAGCCAGCCCAGGAAGGCCGGGCCGAGCACCAGCCAGGCCCATCCCGGTGTGCCCGGCGAGCTGAGCAGCGCGTACACCAGCAGCGCGGTGACCAGGACGTGCATGGCCCTGCGGTCGTTCACCGACGGCGTGGGGTGCATGGGGGCAGTCTGCGGGTGCCGGGGGTTCAGTGCCGCACCGGATGCCCCACCCGGGTGGCCAGCACCAGCGACTGGACCAGCAGGCTGACCCCCAGTGTCAGCATGATCGCGCCGCCGCCGCTGGTCAGGGTCGCGCCCATGGCGTGGCCGAGGAAGCCGAGCAGCACCCGCAGCCCGATGAAGCCGAGCCACACGCCGATGGCCGGACCGCGCATGCGGGTGAAGATCCGGCCCTCCTGGAGCCGCACCTCGCTGGCCCGGCCCAGGCCGACCCCGGCGCCTGCCGCCAGCAGCAGGCCCAGCACCAGGAAGGTCAGGTCGACCGGCGGGATGTGGTAGTCCGCGCCCAGCTTGTTCCTGAGCTGGAACAGGCCGATCACCGCGATCACCGCCGGGCCCACCCACACGTCCTCACCGCGTTTGGTCAGCTCGTGCCAGTTCATCCGGCGGATGATCACGAAGACCACCACGGCGATGGCGATGGCCCCGTTGAACAGCGTGCTCATGGTCATGGGAGCACGGTAGGAAGATCAGGGGGTGGAGTTCGTGGGCTCAGGGGTGGAGCCGGGGGTGGAGATCGAGCCCGGCGGCGGCCACTCGTCCTCCGGCACGCCGGGGAACAGCCGCCGCAGGTAGTAGTCGGCGGCGGCCATCGCCTCCTCCGGGGTGCTGTTGTCGAGCAGGATGTCCGAGCCGAGGGAATCGGCGATGCACCACAGCATCATCGATTCCTTGTCCGGGTCGATGCCCGGCGCGGTCACCCCGCGCTCCCGCGCCGCGCGGATCATGTCGGCGAAGAAGTTGAACAGCTTCGGCTGGCCCTGTAGGTAGATCCGGCGCAGCGAGGGCTCGTTGAGCGCCCGGATGAAGTAGGCGATGGCCACCAGGCGGCCGGTGCGGGTGTGCTCGTCGATGGGCATCGT
The DNA here is from genome assembly GCF_052078295.1 of Crossiella sp. CA198. Classification (NCBI taxonomy): domain Bacteria; kingdom Bacillati; phylum Actinomycetota; class Actinomycetes; order Pseudonocardiales; family Pseudonocardiaceae; genus Crossiella; species Crossiella sp. CA198. The sequence continues at coordinate 150,578 of NZ_JBQJIM010000002.1, read as the reverse complement.
CTCGACCATGCAGGCGCGCAGCACCGCCCACGGCGGCGGGTCGCCCGCCAGATCGCGGGCCAGCCGGGCCCGCACCCGGTCGCCGGTCTGCACGCTGCTGAACTCCAGCGCGAACTCCAGCATGTGGTCCTTGGTCTTGAAGTAGTGCTGGACCGATCCCATCGAGACGCCTGCCTCGGCGGCCACATCCCGCAGGCTCACCGCCTCCATGCCGTGCTTGGCGACGATCCGCCACAGCGCCTCGGCGATGTGCCGCCGACGTTCCTCGTGGTCAACCTGCTTCGGCACCGACAGCCACACTTTCTTCATGCGGACGCATTGCAACGGCTCCCACGTCGTGGTTACCATGCACCTGCATTGTAACCGGCCGGGAGCTGGTTACCAGGGGATCAACTGGGGGAGTCGTGACGCAAGTCCAGGTCAGCGGGCAAGGAGTGGAGACGCGGGTGCTGCCGCCGTTCGCCAGGGTGCCGGTGCTGGCGGTCGCCGGGGTGCTCGGCGTGCTGCTGGTGGCCCTCGCCGATCGGTACGGGTGGTTCGGGGACGAGCTGTACTTCATCGCCGCCGGGCAGCGGCTGGACTGGGGATATGCCGACCAGGGGCCGCTGGCGCCGTTGCTGGCGCTGGTGATGGAGTCGGTGTTCCCCGGCTCGCTGACCGCGCTGCGCCTGCCGTCGGTGCTGATGGTCATGGCCACCGTGGCGGTGACCGCGCTGATCGCCCGCGAACTGGGCGGCGCCCGGCGGGCGCAGACCCTGGCCGCGCTGGTCACCGCGGGTTCGCCGTTCTTCCTCGGCAACGGGCACCTGCTCACCACCAACTCGCCGGACGTGCTGATGTGGGCGCTGGCCTGCTGGCTGCTGGTGCGCTGGGTGCGCACCCGGCGGGACGCGGTGCTGCCCTGGCTGGGTGTGGTCACCGCGATCGCGATGCAGAGCAAGTTCCTGATCGCCGGGTTCTGGGTGGTGCTCGCGCTGGCCGTGCTGGTGGCCGGGCCGAGGGAGCTGCTGCGCAGGCCGATGTTGTGGCTGGGCGCGGGAATCACCCTGCTGGCCACGCTGCCCAGCCTGCTGTGGCAGGCCGAGCACGGCTGGCCGCAGCTGGGCATGACCGGGCAGATCGCCACCGAGGGCGCGGTGATGCACGGCGGGCTGCTCGGCTACCTGCCGATGATGCTGTTCCTGGCCGGGCTGATCAGCGGGCTGGTGGTGCTGCTCTACGGGACCTGGCGGCTGCTGCGCTCGGCCGAGCTGCGGCCGTACGCCTTCCTGGGCTGGACCTTCCTCGGCGTGGCCGCGCTGTTCCTGATCGCCGGCGGCAGGCCGTACTACGTGGCCGGGATGTTCCCGGTGCTGTTCGCGGCCGGGGCGGTGGAGCTGTCCCGCAACCGGGTGGCCGGCTGGTGGCGCTGGTCGGCGAGCCTGCCGGTGGCGGTGGTCTCCACACTGGCCATGTCCTTCTTCGGGCTGCCGCTGGAACCGGTGGCGAGCCGGGCCGGGGCCGGGTCGGTGGACTTCATCAGCACGCACAGCGTGGGCTGGGCCGAGCTGGCCGACCAGGTGGCCGCCGAGTACCGCAAGCTCCCGCCGGAGCAGCGGGCCCGGACCGCGGTGCTGACCAACGGCTACTGGACGGCGAGCGCGCTGGCCTGGTTCGGGCCGGAGCGCGGACTGCCCGCGCCGCAGAGCGGGTCCAGGGGCTACTGGTACTTCGGCGCGCCGCCGGAGTCCGCGGACGCGGTGCTCTTCGTCGGCCGCCCGCAGCCGGTGCTGGCCGAGTCCTTCCGCACGGTGACCCAGCTGCGGGTGCTGGAGACGAACTTGAAGGCCAACAAGGCCGTGGACGGCGCGCCGTTGCTGCTGGCGACGGGGCGCACACAGAGCTGGGCCGAGCTGTGGCCCCGATTCCGGAAGCTGGGGTGACCCCATGACCGTGCTGAACCCTTCCGCGCCCAGGCTGCGCCCGCCGCGCTACCGGGTGGATCCGGGCGCGCGCCGCTGGTGGACCGTGCAGGCGCTGCTCACCGTGACCGGGCCTGCGTTCCTGGTCGCGCTGACCATGACCACGCTGTCCCTGCTGTTCTTCCCCGGCGCGCTGCGCTGGCTCGGCCCGCTGCTGCTCGGCGTGCTGGTGCTGCCCGGCCTGGGCTACCTGCTGATCATGCCGCCCTGGCGGTACCGGGTGCACGCCTGGGAACTGGGCGAGCACGCGGTCTACTCGGCCAGCGGCTGGTTCTGGCAGCGGCGGCGGATCACCCCACTGACCAAGGTGCAGACCGTGGACACCGTGATCGGCCCGATCCAGCGCGGTTTCGGCCTGGCCACGGTGATCGTGACCACCGCCTCCACCGCGGGGGACGTGCGGATCTCCGGGCTGGCCCTGGACGAGGCGAACGAACTGGCCCGCCGGATCGGCGAGGCCGCCGCGGTCGAGGAGGCGTGATGGACTGGCGCAGGCTCGACCCGCGCATGATCGCGGTGCACTCGAGCTGGCTGGCCGCCCCGCTGGGCTCCTTCCTGCTCACCCTGCTGATCTCCGGCGGCCGGCTGGACCTGCGGTCCTGGCTCACCCTGGCCGGGGTGACGCTGGGCTTCCTGACCTTCACCACGATCGGGATCGCCACCTGGGCCAAGACCCGGTACCGACTCACCGCCGACGCGGTGGAGGTGCGCACCGGGATGTTCATCAAGACCCTGCGCACGGTGCGGCTCAACCGGATCCGCAACGTCGACCTCACCGCCAGCCCGGTGCACCGGATCTTCGGGGTGACCACGCTGCGGATCGGCACCGCCGGGTCCAACGACACCGGCAGCGAGATCAAGCTGGACGCGTTGTCCAGGGCGGACGCCCAGGCCCTGCGCGCCGAACTGCTCGCGCACGTCACCCGCTCCGCCGCCCAGGACCCGGTGGTCTCGGCGATGAACCTGCGCTGGCTGCGGTACGCGCCGCTGACCTTCTGGGTCTTCGGCGGGGTGGTCCTGGTGCTCGGGCTCGGCTACCGGGCGCTGGAGGCGATCGGCATCGAGGCCTGGCGGCTGCCGGTGGTGCAACAGCTGGCGGTGGAGTTCGGCTCCAGCGCGCTGTGGCTGACCATCCCGCTGGTGTTGCTCGCCTCCACCCTGCTCGGGGTGATCGGCGCGCTCGGGCTGTACCTGGAGAACTGGTGGCGGTACCGGCTGGAATGGGTCAGCGACCACCTGCTGCGGGTGCGCCGCGGCCTGCTCACCACCCGCTCGGTCTCCATCGAGCGCAACCGCCTCTTCGGTGTGCTGCTGCGCGAACCGCTGCTGCTGCGGGCAGGCGGCGGCGCCACGGTGAAGGTGGTGGCCGGTGGGCTGGGCAACGAGGAGCAGGACAGCGCGCGCAGTGCCGTGCTGCCGCCCGCGCCGCTGACCGAGGCGCTGCGGGTGACCGCGGGCGTGCTGCGTGAACCCGTTGGCCCGCTGGTGGATCCGGTGCTGGCCGGGCATCCGCGGGTGGCGCTGCGGCGGCGGATCGTGCGCGGGCTGCTGTTCGTGACCGCGCCTTTGCTGGTGGTGCAGGGGATTCTGGGCTGGCTGCTCACTGATGTGTTGCTGCACTTGGCCTGGAGCACCGCGCTGGCCAGCCTGCCGTTCGTGCTGTTCTTCGCCAGGGACGCCTACCGCAACCTGGGCCACGGCCTGTCCGGGGCCTACCTGCTGGCCCGCTCGGGCACGTTCAGCCGGGACACCGCGGCCCTGCGCCGCGACGACGTGCTGTCCTGGACCTTCACCGACAGCCCGTTCGCCCGCCGCGCCGGGGTGGTCACGCTGACCGCCGCGGTGGCCACCGCCGCGGGCGGCTACCGGGTGCCGGACATGGCCGCGGCGGACTCGGCCGGGTTCGCCGACCGGGCCGCGCCCGGGATCCTGACCGAGTTCCTAGACCGCGACGCCGACCGGGAACAGCTCCCGGCGGAGTTCCTGTACTGCGGTGCGAGCGGCCCGGTTGGCGCCGATGGTGCTCGCTGACGGCCCGTAACCCACCAGGTGCAGCCGCGGCTCGGCGGCGGGATGCCCACCGGCCATCACGATCCCGCCGCCGGGCGCGCGCAGCTTCAACGGGGCCAGGTGGTTGAGCGCGGCCCGGAACCCGGTGGCCCAGATGATCGTGTCGACCTGTTCGTGGCTGCCGTCGGCCCAGGTCACGCCGTCCGGGGTGATCCGCTCGAACATCGGGCGGCGGCGCAGCACACCCCGCGCGGTCAGGTCCTTGATCAGCGGGGTGAGCGCGAGCCCGGTGTTCCAGACCACGCTGCGCGGTGGTTTCCCGGCCCGCACCGACTCCTCGACCCTGGCGATGATCGCCCGGCCGCGTTCGGGGGTGAACTCGGCGTCGCTGAACTCCGGTTCCCGCCGGGTCACCCAGATCGTCTCCGCGATCGGGGACAGCTCGTCCAGGAACCGCAGCGCGGAGGCCCCGCCGCCGACCACCAGCACCCGCTGCCCGGCGAACCCGGCCGGTCCGCGGTAGTGCGCGGTGTGCAGCTGGGTGCCGAGGAACTCCCGCGCGCCCGGGTAGTGCGGCCACAGCGGATGGCTCCACGAGCCGGTCGCGTTGATCACGCCCCTGGCCCGCCAGCTGCCCTGCGGCGCCTCCACCAGGAAGTCCGGGCCGTCATGCCGGACCGAGCGGACCTGGACCGGGCGGATCACCGGCAGGTCGAAGCGCTGCTCGTACTCGGTGAAGTAGGCCGGGAGCACCTCGGCGGCCGGCCGCTGCGGGTCGGGCACGATCAGCGGCAGGTCCTGCAGGGCGTGGAAACCGTGCACATCGGCGTAGCGCAGCGAGGGCCAGTAGTGCTGCCAGGCGCCACCGGCGTGCGGAGCCGAGTCCAGCAGCACGTGCCCGATCCCGGCCCGGCGCAGGAAGTACGAGCTGGACAGACCGGCCTGACCGGCCCCGATCACCACCACGTCCGTGTCCACGTCCGCGCCAACGCCGGTGGGCGGGTGGTCCATTCCCCTGCGGAAGGAAAGTCACACCCGCCCACCGGCACGACGACCGTCGAGGGTCGGCCGGTCGCCGCGGCCTTACGGGGCGCCGCTGGTCAGCGTGTAGGCGCCGGATCCGCTGTAGGCGTGCACGCGGTAGCGGTAGTAGCCCGCGGTGCCCTGGTAGGTGATCTTCTCGGTGTTGCCGGGACTGGTGGACTCGGCCACGTCCGCCCAGGAGCCGCCGGTCCACTTCTGCAGGTACAGGTCGAAGTCGGCGCCGGCGGGCCCGCTCAGGCAACCGGTGTGCGGGCCTGAAGCGGTGGACTGGTAGTAGCTGTTGTCCGGCTGGTACGCGCTGCCGTTGGCGGCCAGCGAACCGGTGTGGGTGCCCTTGCCGCACGCGCCGGGCGGCGGGGTGCCGCCGTTGGTGAGCAGGGTCAGGCCGTAGGTCTGCAGGATCTCGTTCACCGGCTGGAAGTAGGTGGTGCCGCCGCTGGAGCAGTTGCCGGAGCCGCCGGAGGTCACGCCCTGGGCCTGGTTGCCCGCCAGCAGCGAGCCGCCGGAGTCACCGGGTTCGGCGCACACACTGGTCTGGATCAGCCCGCTCACCGTGCCCTGCGGGTAGGTCACCGAGGAGTTGCGGGCCTGGATGGTGCCGCAGTGCCAGCCGGTGGTCGACCCTGACCGGCACACGGTGGCCCCGACCGGCGCGTCCTGGGAGCCCGCCACCGCCACGCGGCCGCCCCGGTAGTCGTTCACCGCGCCGATCGGGGTGTTGCCCGCGGCCACCTGCACCCAGGCGTAGTCGTTGCCGGGGAAGCTGGAGCCGCGGAAGCTGCCGCTGGGGTTGCTGGTGGCCGCGCCGGTGTTGCCGCAGTGCCCGGCGGTGACGAACCCGCCGGTGACGGCGAACCCGACCGAACAGCGGGAACCGGAGCCGATGTGGTAGGCGTTGCCGCCCACCACATCGATCAACGGCCGGGCCTGCTCCAGGCTGGACTCGAACCGCACCGCGCTCGCCTCCGCCCCGCTGGCCAGCACGAACGCCCGCGCGGCTGCCAGCGCCTCTGGCCGGGACCGGATCACCACGGCGTTGCGGGCCGGGTCCACGTACCAGCCGTGCACGGTGGCCGGGGCCCTGCCAGCCGCACTGTCCACAGTGGACTTGACCGCGGTGAGCGCGTGCTCGGTGCGGGCGACCGGCCGCGGGATCGCCCCGGCCCGGCGGACTGCCTCGGCGCGGGCCTGGTCGGTGACGCCGACGACCAGGCGGCCGGTGGCGTCCAGCCAGGAACCGCCGTCCGCGATGCCTGCCAGACGCTTGCGGGTGACCCGTGCGGTGTCCTCAATGGACAGTCGACCGCGGGCCTGGTCCGCGGTGAGGCCCAGGTCGCGCTGGAGTGCGGCGAGCAGGCCGGGGTCGGTCTCGGCGGGCGCGCCGACGGAAGAAGGGGCCACCGCGCCGGAGAGCGCCATGGTGGTGAACGCGGCGGCCAGCAACGCGGACAGGCGTCGGCTCATGCCGGATCTCCTCGGGGACAGGGATGCAGGGACCTGCACGTTAGGCCCGGCTCGTTCGCCAGTGGGAGATACCAGTCAGCTCATACCGAAGCCGGGATGCCCGGCCAGCCAGTCGGTGTAGCGCGGGCTGCGGGCCAGCACGTCGGCGTAGGCGGACAGCGCGTGCCCGGCCAGTCTGGCCACCTCGTCCGGACTCTGGCCGCCGCTGTGCCAGCCGATGAACTGCCGCCAGCGCAACGGGACCCCGGCGATCGGCACCGGGATGACGCCCGGCATCTCGCGGAAGGTCGGCTGGCACAGCGCGATCGCGTCCCCGGAGCGGACCAGGTCCACGCAGCTGACCACATCGGTCTCGTAGAGGTCCCTCGGCGCGAATCCGGCGCGGGCGCAGGCGGCGGCGAAGCAGTCGCCGAAACAGCCGTCCCCCGGGGTGGCCGACCAGCGCGCCTCGGCCAGATCGCTCAGCTCCACCTCGTCCTTGTCCGCCAGGGGGTGGTCCTCGGGCAGCAGCACGAACACCGGGTCCACCGCGAGCAACCGCCACCGCACGCCCGCCGCGACCGGCGGCGCGGACTCCCCGCACACCCCGACCAGCGCGTAGTCCAGCCGGCCCGCGGCGACCAGCTCGGTCAGCTCATCGGCCGACCAGGAACTTTGCGGGGAGATCCGGGCCTGCGGCCGGGCCGCGCCCAGGTGGTGCATCAGCCCGCCCAGCATCGGTCCGTTGGTCGCGCCGATCCGGTAGTGCGCGGTGTCCTCGCCCGCCGAGTTGGCCAGTCGCGCGGCCTCCTCGCGCAGTTCGCTCACCGCGGGCAACAACATCCGGGCCCTGGCCAGCACCAGCTCGCCGAGCGGGGTGGGCCGGGAACCCCGCCGGTCCCGCTCGAACAGGGTGCCGCCGAGTGCGCGTTCGATCCGGTTGAGCTGGGCGGTCAGCGCGGGCTGGGCGAGTCCGAGCCGGGCCGCCGCCTTGGTCACGCTGCCGGTGTCCGCGACAGTGCAGATGACCCGCAGATGCCGCAGCTCCAGTTCCATACGTCGACGCTAAATCCCTTGCGGCTCAGGCGGAAGGGTTTGCCTCCAGTGGCGGGAACCGGTGCTCGTTGCGGTCGATCTTGGCGTGCGCCTCGGCAGGGAGGTCCAGACCACACACATCGGCGAAACGCACCAGGTAGAGCAGCACGTCGGCGACCTCGTCGGCCACCCGCTCGCGCAACGCGCCATCGACCAGCTGCGCGCGGATCTCCTTGTCGCTCAACCATTGCAGTTCCGCGACGAGTTCGCCGACCTCGCCGGAGAGCGCCATGGCCAGGTTCCGCGGGGTGTGGAAGGGCTCCCACTCCCGCGCCGCCGCGAACGCCCGCAACCGGGGGACAAGCTCGTCGAATCCAGACATGCCGCAACCCTAGGACTCGCTCAGCTCCCGCTTGAGCAGGGTCAGCTCCCGCCGCCGGATCGCCCTGGTCAGCACCACCGCCGCCAGCGCGACCAGGCGGCCGCCCAGCGCGAGCGCCACCGGCAACGCTGTGTCCGGTCCTCGGTCACGCACTCACCTCCCAGCCGGTCACCGGCTCAGTCGGCCCGGCCCCCGGAAAGGTTCGCGCCCCGCCACAACCCACCCTGGGTAACGACCCGGTCAGCCCCCGTGACCCGGCTTGCTGTCGATCTACCTAGTCATCCAGACTCGCACACGTGTTCGACCGAACGGTGCAACTCGCTCCCTCCCTCGGCCGGGTCTACGACCGCAGCAAACCGGTCTGGGTGGACCTCAACGAGCTGTACCGGCACGGCTTCCTGGGCGACCGCACCGCCGCCAGCCTGCTCATCCGCCAACAGGGCCTGGTGCTCACCGGCCGGGTCCCCGGCACCCTGCACGCCTGGCTGCGGACCGAGGAGGGGTACTGGGCGGGGCTGGTGTCCTACTACGTGGCGGCGCGGCCGGGCGGGGCGGTGCCACCGCTGGAGATCAAGAACCTGGTGCCGAGGGGGGCGTTGCGGCCGCGGGCGCCGGAGGACCGGGATCGGGAGTCGCGGTTCTGAGCACGGCCGGGCCGGGTGGTTCCTCGGCGCCGTCCTGGGAGGAGGGCGCGGTGGACACCAGGGCCACCGGCACCTCCTCGGGCGGGATGAAGGCCGAGTCGGGCCGCAACCGGGGCGGCTGCGCGGCCCAGGGTTTCAGGTTCTGCAGCACGTCCTCGTAGAAGCGGTTGACGGCCTCGAGCACGGAGTCGATGAACGCGCCCCGGCCGGTGCCGCGCTTGCCGCCGAGCGGGAAGGTCTGGGCCACCCGGAAGGACCGGATCTCCTTCTTCGGATCGTCGATGAGCACCGCCGGATCCAGCCGCACCGCGCGCAGCAGTTCCGCCGCGCCCGCGCCGCGCGCGTGCAGCACGGCGGATTCCACCCGCACCTGCTCGGGGGCGTCCTTGAGCTGGCGCACCAGCCAGTTGACCCGGGTGGTGGGCCGTCCCTCCCGCGGCGCGTCGACGTCCACCAGGCAGCACACCTGGCTCGCGCGCAGGTCCGCGGTCACCGACAGGGTGCCCACCGTGTCCGGGATGCGGATGCCGCCGGAGAGCGTGCCGCCGCCGACCAGCTGCGCCACCTGGCTCTGCACCCGCAGTTGCGGGTCGGCCAGTTCGCGGCGGCTCAGCGCGGGCACTACCTCGGCGCCGAGCCTGCGGCCCAGCTGGAGTCCGGCGAAACGCAGCAACGCGTCGAAGCGCAGGGCGATCTCGGCGGCGGTGGTGTCGGTGGCGCGCAGGGTGCCCGCGCTGACCGCCTCCCGCAGCGGAACCCAGGCCGGACCCATGTCCTCGAAGGCCATCGCGCCCGAACGCGGATGCTCCAGGTACCGGATCAGCTCGCCGAGGATCCACGCCTGGTCGGGATCGGCGACGCCGCGATGCTCCTTCTGCAGCACCGCCTCGCAGAGCACGTGCGTCCAGGACCAGTGGTGCAGCGCGACCTTGCGCAGCTTGCGTTTGTCGATCCGGGCCGGGTGCTGGCCGGGCATGGCCGGGATCTGGTTGGAGATGGTGATCAGCGCGTCGAAGCCCTGTTCCCGCGCCAGGTCCAGGTAGTTCTCCAACTGCTCGGTCTGCAGTTCGTTGGTGCCGGTCTTGACCTCCACCAGCGCAGTCCAGCTGCGCTGCCCCCTGCTCACCCGGATCAGGCCGTCCGGGATGACCTTGCGATCGCCCAGCGCGAAGGGCACCTCGATGAAGGTGCGCACCGCACCGGCCGGGGCACCCAGTGGCTGGGTGAGCACCCGGCCGAACTCGCGCACCGCGGCGAGCACCGCCAGCAGCGCCGAGGTCGCGCGCCGCTCCTGCTCCTCGGCTCCGTTGATGCCGGAGGTCGGGATCAACCGGGCCGAATGCCAGGACTCCTCGGACAAAGACGCCTCCCCGCGTTTGGTCGGCGCTGCTCCGGCCGACACCACCTGCACGGAGAGTCGCGAATCACTGACCGGGCGTTAGCGATCTTCCGGGGGTTTTGTCCGATCGTGTCCGGCTAACCCCGGTAGTGTCCCGGCCAGTCCTGGTGCCGGATCCGGGTCGTCTCCAGCACCTCGCCCACCGTCCCCCACTCGTCCCGCCCCAGCCGCGCCAGTGGCCGCAGCCGCTCGATGTCCGGCAGGTCGTCGGTGCACATCTCCTCGGCCACCGCCGCGTGCACCACCCGGCCGAACACCACCGTCGAATCGCCCAGCCGCACCGTGCTGTGCAGCACGCACTCCAGCGCCGCCGGACTGCTGGCCACCCGGAACGGCTTGACCTTGCTGCTGGGTTCCCTGGCCAGGCCGACGGCGTCGAACTCGCTGATGGTCGGCGGGAAGTCGGTGCCGGTGGCGTTGATCTGGGCGAAGTTGGCCTGGTTGGCCAGGTTGACCACGAACTCGCCGGTGGCCTCGACGTTGGTCAGGGTGTCCTTGCGGCCGACCGAGGTGAACTGGACGATCGGCGGGGCGACGCAGGCCACGGTGAAGAAGGAGTGCGGGGCGAGGTTGTCCACGCCCTCGGCGGAGACCGTGGACACCCAGGCGATCGGGCGCGGCACCACCACGGCGGTGAGCAGCCGGTAGAACCGGCCGATGCCCGTGGTGTCCGGGTCGAAGTCCAGGCGCATGGCCCGATTCTCACTCAGCGGTGCCTGCGCAACAGTTCCGCCTCCCACTGGCCGCGGACCATCTCGGTCAGCGTTGACTGCTGGGGTGACCAGCCCAGACGTTGTCTGATCAGCGTGGTGTCGCCGACCGAGCGCTGGGTCTCGCCGGGGTTGGCTGGACGGTGGGTGACCCGGATCTCCCGGCCGGTCACCGCGCGCACGGTGTCCACGATCTCGGCCACGCTGGCCGGGATGGCGCCCACGTTGTAGACGTCGAACCGGCCCGGCGTGGCGTCCTCCAGGGCGTGCACCATGGCCCTGGCCACGTCGTTGACGTGCACGAAGTCCCGGATCGCCGAACCATCCCCGTTGATCTCCACCGACGGCAGGTGGCCGGCGGCCACGCCCACCGCCCTGGTGATGATCCGGGTGTCGTCGTAGTCGCCCAGCTCGCCGACCGCGCCGGCGATGTTGAAGATCCGCAGCACCGCCGCGCCCAGGCCGCCGGTGGCCACCTGCCAGCGGATGGCCTCCTCGGCGGCGACCTTGGAGGCGGCGTAGGGGTTCGCCGGGGCCACCGGGGTGGTCTCGTCGATGGGCTGGCGCGCCGGGGTGCCGTAGACGCTGGCGGTGGAGGCCATCACCAGCCGGGGTTTGACCCCGGTGACCTCGGCCTGCCTGGCCAGCGCCTCCAGCACGTGCAGGGTGCCGCCCAGGTTGACCCGGTAGTACAGCGTGGGGTGCGCGAAAGCCTCTCTGATCCGGGTCAGCGAGACCAGGTGCACCGCGGCATGCACCCCGTCCGCGGCCGCGAGCAGGCCCTCGCCGTCCAGCACGTCGCCCCTGCGCAGCTCCACCCCCTCGGGCAGGTTGACCACTGAGCGGTGGACCAATGCCACGACATCGTGGCCGGTCTGGGAAAGTTGGCGTACGACGGCCTGTCCGACATAGCCGCTCGCGCCGGTGACGAGGACTCGCATACCACCATCTCACCAGAAGGAAATGGGTGTACCGGCAAGTTTTGTGGCCTTCACACGGAGGTCGGGATTACCTTACTCCGGTAGGGAGAAACGCTGTGACAGGGAGTTGTTCGCATTGGGCCGTTCGGGGCATTATCTGCTGGCTATCGGGTGAGTAGTGGACCTTTCCCCTCCATATTCCCTGGCGTCAACGTCGACCCTTCAACTATGAGCGTGGAAGGGCTCGGGGCGGCCAGCCGGGTTTTACTGGCCGACGTCGGGCGTCGTCGCAGCGTGCGCCGGGGCACGGTGCTGTTCAGGCAGGACAACGAGTCCGACTCGGTCCTGCTGGTCGAGCACGGGCTGCTGCGGATCTCGGTGGTGAGCCAGGACGGCACCGACAGCGTGCTCGCGCTGCGCGGCAGCGGTGAGCTGGTCGGCGAGTTCGGCGCCATAACAGCACGTCGGCGCTCGGCCACCGTGGTCGCGCTGACCGACTCGACGGTCGTGGTGATCGCCTCGGCCCGGTTCCGCTCGCTGCTGCGCCAGTTCTCCGGGCTCGCCTGCGACGTGCTGTCTTTACTCGTCACCCGGGTGGATGAATCTGACCGGCGGCGGCTGGAGGTCGGCACCTGCACGGTGTCCCAGCGACTCGCTCGTTTCCTCGGCGAGCTGGCCGCCACGCACGGCACCGAGCGGGCCGACGGCGGGGTGGAGATCGCCGCGCAACTGACTCAGGAGGAGCTGGGCAGCGCGATCGGCGCCACCAGGGAGTCGGTCTCCCGCGCGCTGGCCGAGCTGCGGGACGACGGTCTGCTCAGCACCGCACGCAGGCGGATCACGATTCTGGCGCCCACCCGGCTGGACTCCTACCTTGGGACGTAAGGCTGAATCACACCTCGAAAGTGCGTTGGATCACAGATTGACCTGCGGTTTTAGGGTAAACACACGCTGATGCAATACCACCCGGTGCATTTCTCGATCGTGGTCGTCGACATCGCGAAGTTCGGCACCCGAGATGACCGGTTCCAGCTGCTGCTGCGCAGCGGACTGACGGCTGTCCTCAAGCAGGCGTTCGAGGAGTCCGGCATCGACTGGGACGAACTCGCGATCGAGGACCGAGGGGACGGCAAGTGCCTGCTCATCCCGGCCTCGGTGTCCAAGGTCCGGTTGCTGGACCCGCTCATCAGCAGGCTCGCGGTGGCGCTGCGCCAGCACAACCAGTTCACCAGCGAGCAGGGCCAGATCCGGCTGCGCATGTCGGTGCACGCCGGTGAGGTGCACCGGGACCGGGACGGCTGGTCCGGCACCGACCTGAACTTCGCCTTCCGCCTGGTCGGCAGCGAGGCGCTCTACGAGGTGCTGGCCGCGGTGCCGGAGGCCGAGCTGGTGGTGATCGTCTCCGAGGCCATCCACAACGCGGTGGTCCGGCACGGCTACGGCGCGGTCGACCCGGCCTCCTTCCACCAGATCGAGGTGCGGCGCAAGGAGGTCAGCGCCGAGGCGTGGGTGCACGTGCCGGGCATCCTGGCCCCGCTGGCCCGGCTGGAGCTGGACAGCGGCGGCAGCGGCCCGCCCGCGATCACCGTGCGCGGCAACGTCAACGGTGACGTGGTCGGCCGGGACAAGCACGTCGGCGGGCCATGGTGAGTGCCGACCGCGTCGGAGGACTGGCCGAGCCGCTGCCGGATCGGGCACACCACGGGGTCGACCACACCGGCCGCGCGGGCAGCGGCGGGCCGGGCGCGGCCGAGGGCGAGGGCGGCCCGCACCGGGAGGCGGCCAGGGCGCTGACCATCGACAAGATCAAGGAACAGCTCAGCAACCCGGCCCGGCTGCTCGACTCGGTCTCGCTGGTGGAGGAGATCCACCGCCAGGTCAGCACGCTGCGCCCGGCCGGTGGCGGCGGGCAGGCGGCCGCGCCGATCGTGATCATGGGTGATGTCACCGGGGACGTGGTCGGCAGGGACTCCTTCGTCGGCCGCCGCGGTGGCGGGGTGGACACCGCCGAGCCGGTGGCCCGCCGGGTGGCCGCGCCGGTGCTGGCCGGTTTCCGCGGCGCCTTCGTCGAACCCGGCAGTGCCGGGGCGATCCGGGACCGGCTGGCCCGGCCTGGGCTGGTGCTGCTGGCCGGGCCCAGGGGCTGGGGCAAGACCGCGCTGGGCATGGTGCTGCTGGCCGAGCGCTGCCAGGGCGAGGTGTATGAGTTCGAGCCGATCGAGGACCTGCTGCGGCTGCCCACCGGCGCACTCAAGGCCGGTCGCGGCTACCTGGTCACCGACCTGCCGCCGCATGTGCTGACCGCGGCCCGCGGCGCGGACCTGCACCGGCTGGACGAGGAGGTCACCGCCCGCGGCGCCCGGCTGGTGCTCACCGTGGCCGGGGCGGGCGCCGCGGCCAAGCCCTGCCAGCTCCCGGTCGCCGACCACCCCGAGCCCAGGGCGCTGGTGCTGGCCCACCTGGGCAGGCTGCTGGCCGCCGAGCGGGTGGCCGAGCTGACTGGGCAGCACGCGGTGGCCGAGCTGATCGAGGTCAGCTGCCAGGAGCCGTTCGAGGCCGCCGCGCTGGTCCGGCTGGCCGAGGAGCTGGCCCGGCTGGACCGCGGCGCCGAGGTCACCGAGCTGGCCCAGCGGCTCACCGTGCGCTCCAAGGAGGAGCTGCGGGCCTGGCTGGACGAGGTGTCCTCGCCGGACCGGGCCTTCCTGCTGTGCGTGGCCATGTTCGACGGCCTGGCCTACGGCACCGTGGTGGACCTGGCCGAACGGCTGGACCGGCTGACCACCGGCCGGGCCGCGGCCAGGGTGGACGGGCCGCCGCACGGCCGCCAGGCGCGCTGCGAGCGCACCCGCACCGAGATCCTGCGGGCCTGGAGTCACACGCCGTATGGCCGGGTGCCCACCGAGATCGTCCGGCTGCGCCAGGCCGACCACCGGCCGTGGATCGTGGACCAGCTCTGGTGCGCCGGCTACTACGGCCGCCCCGCGCTGCTGCGCTGGCTGCGCGAACTGGGCACGCACCACGCCCGGCCGGTGCGCGGCGGGGCAGGCGCGGCGGTCGGGCTGCTGATGTCCCGGGAGTTCGAGACCTTCCGCCGGGCGGTGCTGGAGCCCTGGGCCGCGGGCGAGGATCCGGCGGGCCGGGAGGCCGCGCTGGTGGCCCTGGGCGTGGCCGCCGGGGACTTCCAGCTCACCGGCGCGGTGGTGCGGCTGGCGCACAGCTGGTCCCGCTCCGGCGAGTGGCAGCTGCGGCGCACCGCGGCCCGCGCCTTCGGCGAGTCACTGGGTCACCTGGTGCCGGACACCGCCTTCGAGGTGCTCGGCGAGCTGGCCGGGCAGTCCGATCCCGGCGGGGTGTTCGCGATCTCGCAGAGCCTGGTGGAGCTGGCCCGCTCCGCCGACGACGCGCTGCTGGCCACCGTGGTGGCCACGGTGGAGAGCTGGGCGACCTCGCACCGGGCGCACCGCAGGCACGT
This sequence comes from Crossiella sp. CA198, assembly GCF_052078295.1. Lineage (NCBI taxonomy): Bacteria > Bacillati > Actinomycetota > Actinomycetes > Pseudonocardiales > Pseudonocardiaceae > Crossiella > Crossiella sp. CA198. The sequence goes on along the minus strand of NZ_JBQJIM010000002.1, from coordinate 135,558 downwards.
GGGGGTCTACGGTTTCCTGCAGCTCTGCGCGGACCTGTGCCGGCCCGGTGAGCACAGCGCGCCGCGGCTGTTGCAATGGGCTGACCAGGGCGCGGAGCCGACCATGGCGCTGGCCGGGCTGTGGCGGCGGGCGCTGATCGACCCGCTGGTCAATCGCCCGGCCAGGTGGGTGCTGCGCTGGTGGGCCCAGTCCTGCGAAGGTGATACCGCCGCCACCACGGCCCTGGCCAGGCTGGCCCGCTCCGTCGCGCGACTGCCGAGGGAGGTTGAGATTCTGCGTCGCGCCGCGCTCACCTGGCCGGACGCCGACCCGCCAGCCACCGCGGCCGCGGCCGCGGTGCTCGACGCGCTGTCGTCACCAGTCCGAGGAGCACGGCCTTGACCGCACCCCATGACGAGCACACGGCGGAACCCCACCTCACCGCCGACCTCCGCAGCCCCATCCGCAGTGAGATCGAACTGCCTGCCCGCAGGCTGCTGGCCAACCGCCCGGCGCCCCGCCCGCACACCACGTTCGTGCTGTCCACGGTGGACGGCAACGCCTACGTGCCGACCCGGATGCCCAGTGCCAGGGAATGGCGCTCCACCGGGGTGCGCTGGCTCTACGAGGTGGACCTCGCCGATCACTGGGCGCTGACCACCGTCCTGCTGCCCTGTCACGGCGACCTGTTCCAGTTCCACACCGAGCTGGAGTTCGGCTGGCGGGTGCACGATCCGGTGCAGGTGGTGCGCAACCGGCTCACCGACGCGGTGGAGCTGTGCCGCAGGCACCTGCTGGCCCAGCTCCGGCAGGAGTCCCGCCGGTTCGACCCGGCGGCCACCGCGCTGGCCGAGACCGCGCTCAACCAGCTGCCCGCGCTCTCCCCGGCGGCGCTGCCGGAGGGCGTGACGCTGTTCCGCTGCCACGTGCGGATCACCCAGGACCACCGGCTGCGCGAGCACCGGCTGGCCATGCTGGCCGACCAGCAGCAGGGCGAGCTGATCGTGACCAGGGCGCAGCGGCTGCGCAGGCTGGTCGAGGACGGGCACTACGCGGTGCTGGCCCTGCACCTGGCCGAGCATCCCGGCGACACCGCGAAGGTGGTGCAGCTGCTGGCCGAGCAGGAGAAGCTGAGCCTGGACACCAGCCGGGGCATCGTACAGTCGCTGCTGGACTCCGGCTTCGCCCAGGACGTGGACATCGACCAGCTGGGCGGCGAGGCGCTGCGCCGGGTGCTGGCGCACCTGCAGGCCGGTCCGGGGCGGGCGCTGCGGGAGTTCGCGGCCAATCGCAACCAGCTGCCGGAGATGCCGGACTATCCGGCCGCCTCCCGGTTCCCGCCGGACCCGCGTAACGGCCAGGGGTCACTCTGACTCCCGACTGGTGGAGGATTGTCCAGGAGTAGGACATGTGCGAAAAAGTTTGACATGTTCGCGCGTGTGGTTCGACGGGCGGCGCTCGCCCTGGCAGTGACGACCCTGGCGCTGGTGAGCACGGCCGCTCCGGCCGTGGCCTTCCCCGGCGCGTTCCTCCCCGCGTTAGGCGCGGGCAACCGGGGCGCCGATGTGCTGGCGCTCCAGCAGTTGCTGCGTCAGCAGGCCCAGACCCCGCCCGCTGACGGCGTGTTCGGCGCCAGCACGACCACCGCGGTCCGGGCCTTCCAGCAGGCCAAGGGCCTGGCGGTGGACGGCATCGCGGGTCCGGCGACCTGGGGCGCGCTGCTGGTCACCCGCCGCCAGGGGGACAGCGGCCCCGCGGTCTCCGCGTTGCAGGCCCAGCTCAGCGCCAAACGCCGGATCACCCTGCCGGTCACCGGCACCTTCGACGCGGCCACCCGGTCCGCGGTGCTGGCTTTCCAACAGCACGCCGGGATCGGCGCCGACGGCGTTGCCGGCCCGGACACCTGGCGAAACCTGTTGTGGCACTACGACTATCCCGACCTGACCAGCCTGTGCGACCAGGACCCGGACGGCAACGGCACCGCCAACTGGGGCACCGCCTCGGCCATCGGCCAGCTGGAAGCCGCGGCCCGGAGTTTCGCCGCCACCGGCCAGGGCAAGGTGCCGCTGGGAGACGTGAGCAAGGAACACGGCGGCGACATCGGCGGCCACGCCAGCCACGAGGTCGGCCTGGACGCCGACCTGTGGCCCATCCGCACCGACAACGCCCAGTGCACCGCGGGCCGGATCACCTGGCAGTCCGCCACCTACGACCGGGCCGCCACCAAGGCCCTGGTGCAGGCCCTGCGCGCGGCCGCCCCCGGCCGGGTGAAACTGATCTTCTTCAACGACCCCGAGCTGATCAGGGCGGGCCTGACCACCCGGTATGACAACCACGACAACCACCTGCACATCCGGTACTGCGCGCCGGTGCATCCGAACCCGCTCTACGCCTGTTGATCTCCGCCGGACTGTGGTCTGCTTCCCGGGTGAGCGAACAGCTGAGCTGGCTGACCGGCCGGATCATCACCAGTGACATGCCGCGCTACGCCGAGGTGTGCACCGGGTGGAACAGCCGGATCCGGCATCGCCCGGAGGTCGTGGTCACTCCCGGAGACGCCGCCGACGTGCAGGCCGCCGTCCGCTTCGCCGCCGAGCTGAGCCTGCCGGTCCGGGTCCAGTCCACCGGTCACGGCGCGCTGGCCGCCGCCGAGGGCGGACTGCTGCTGGACACCAGCGCGCTCACCGGCATCCGCCTGGACCCGGTGGCCCGCACCGCCGAGGTGGGCGCGGGCATCCGCTGGCAGGAACTCCTGGAGGCCGCGCACCCCTACGGCCTGGCCGGGCTGTCCGGCTCCTCCGGCAACCTGGGTGTCACCGGCTACGCCCTCGGCGGCGGCTCCGGCTGGCTGGCCCGCAAGCACGGGCTCTGCTCCGACAGCATCCTGGCCGCGGAGATCGTCACCGCCAACGGCAGGCTGCGCTGGGTCGACACCGACCGCGAACCCGAGCTGTGGCAGGCGGTCCGCGGCGGCGGCCCCAACGTCGGCGTGATCACCAAGCTGCGCCTCGGCCTGGTCACCGTCCCGCAGGTCTTCGCCGGGGCCACCTACTGGCCGATCGAGGACGCCGCCGGGGTCTTCGCGCTGTACCGGGACTGGGTCGCGGGCACGCCCCTGGAACTGACCTCCGCGCTGACCTTCCTGCAATACCCGGAGAGCCCCGCGCTGCCGGAACCCTTGCGTGGCCGCACCTTGGTCGCCCTGCGCGGGGTCTACGCCGGGCCGGAATCGGCGGCGGCGGAAGTGTTGCACCCCTTGCGTTCCCGGCCGGGGGCGGTGCTGGACACCTTCCGCGAGATGGCCTACCGGGAGATCGACACGGTGACCAACGACCCGGTGAAACCCTTGCCGCGCACCGGATACTCCACCGCCGTGACCGAGTTGCCCGCGGCCTTGGTCGAGCTGGCCAAGCCGGGGGAGTCCTTCGTCTCGGTGGAGGCCCGGCACGTCGCGGGCGAGGGCGCGCGACTGGGTGCGGCGGGCGCGGAGTTCCTGGTGTTCACCATGGCGGTGACGCCGGATGAGACCAGCGTGGCCGAGGCCGGGGAGTTCGGCCGGAAGGTGGCGCAGGTGTGCGCGCCGTACCGGACCGGGCACAACCTGATGAGCTTCCTGCTGGCGCCGCCGGAGGCCGGTGGCCTGCCGGAGCAGGTGGCCGCGGCGTTCCCGGCGGAGTACCGGGAGCGGCTGGCCGCGGTCAAGGCGCACTACGACCCGGCCGGATTGTTCGGCGGGGACCGCAGGCTGGTCCAGCCCTAGGGCGCGGGCAAGAAGACGACCACCCGGCTCAGCAGGTGGTCATCCCCCCAGAAAAGCCCTGATCAGACGGCAGGCTGGCCGTCGGCGGCCTGCGGCTTGCGGTTGAGCATGAACGCGATGGTGATCAGCGCGCCGACGGCCGCGACGCCGATGCCTGCCCAGGGCTGGTAGTCCTCGATGAGGCTCATCAGGCTGAACTGGAAGCCGATCATGGGCAGGACGAAGGAACCGACGCCCAGGACGAGAAGCAGGATGCCGAACTGCACGGTGTACTCCTTGGAACGGTGAGACGAGCGGTGGACTTTAACCCGATCGGGCTCGTTCCGTAGCAGGTTTGGCCAACCTGTTGCCGAGGCCCGGCTCACGTGTGCGCGGCGTGACCGGTCCGGTCCCAGCGGCGTTCGCGCAGCGTGGTGTGGTCGGCGATCATGCGGCGGGCCAGCCGGTCGACCGCGGCGGTCAGCTCGGCCTCGCGTTCGGGGTCCTCGGTGGTCAGCAGCTCGGTCAGCCACTCCCGCCACACCCCGGCCAGCCGCACCATCGCCGCTTCGCCCTCGGCGGTGAAGCTCAGCCAGTCGCCGTCGCGGGCCAGCAGGCCGCGCCGGATGAGGTCCTCGGCGGTGGGGGCCAGGATGCCCGGCGGCAGGTCCAGCGGGTCGGCGATCTCGGCCAGGGTAGTGCGGCCCTCCTGCTTGCTGTTCCGGTAGATCTGGGCCAGCAGCCAGGCGTCGGTCTCGTCCATGCAGTGCCGCAGGCGTTCGCGCAGCACCGGGCGCAGTTCCTTGCGGCGGCGCTGCCAGACCGCGGCCACCGACTTCTCCAGCTCCTGTTCGCTGGTGTGCGATTCGGGCATGCCGAAGGCATCGCCCAGGTCGCCGGACTTGTCCCGGACCGAATCGCGCAGCTTGACCTCGGGCAGCAGCCAGGCGATGGCGAAGGCCAGCAACGCGACCGGCAGGGCCCACAGGAACACCGTTTGCAGGCTGTCCTGGTAGGCGGTGGCCAGTGGGCCGAGCAGTTCGGCGGGCAGGTGCCGGATCATCTCCGGGTTGGCCGCCGCGCCGGGGTCGAAGCCGGGCGGCAGGTTGGCGCCCGCCAGGTTGGCGGTGAGCTGGGCGGAGAAGATCGCGCCGAAGACCGCCACGCCGAAGGAGCTGCCCAGGGTGCGCAGGAAGGTGACGCCGCTGGTGGCCGCGCCCAGGTCGGCGTAGTCGCAGGTGTTCTGCACCGCGATCACCAGCACCTGCATGCCAAGGCCGATGCCAAGGCCGAGCACGATCATGTACAGCGAGGCGGTGACCAGGGTGGTCTCCCGGTCCAGGTGCGACATCAGCCACAGGCCGACCGCGGTGATGCCGGTGCCGATGATCGGGAAGTGCCGGTACCGGCCGGTGCGGCCGACCATGGTGCCGCTGAAGATCGAGGCCGCCATCAGCCCGGCCACCATCGGCAGCATCCGCAGCCCGGACTCGGTGGCCGAATGGCCCTGCACCACCTGCAGGAAGATCGGCAGGTAGGTGATGCCGCCGAACATGGCGAAGCCGATCACGAAGCTGAGCACGCCGGAGACGGAGAACACCCGGCCGCGGAACAGCCGCATCGGCAGCACCGGCTCACTCGCGCGCAGCTCCACCCAGACGAACAGCGCCACCGCCACCAGCGAGGCCACGCCCAGCCACAGGATCTCCGCGGAGTCCCAGGCGTAGGTGGTGCCGCCCCAGCTGGTCACCAGGGTCAGCCCGCCCGCGCCAAGGGCCAGCAGCAGGATGCCCAGGTAGTCGATCACCGGCCGGGAGCCCTTGGGCACCTTCGGCATCACCGCGCCCGCCACCAGCAGCACCAGCAGGCCCAGCGGCACGTTGATGTAGAAGGCCCACCGCCAGCTGAGCTGGTCCACGAACAGCCCGCCCAGCAGCGGCCCGGCCACCGTGACCACGCCGAAGACCGAGCCCATCAGGCCCTGGTACTTGCCGCGCTCGCGCAACGGGATCAGGTCGGCCACCAGCGCCATCGAGGTCACCATCAGCCCACCCGCGCCGAAGCCCTGCAGGGCCCGCGCCGCGACCAGCCCGAACATGCCGGTGGCCATCCCGCAGAACAGCGAGCCCACGGTGAACAAGGCCACCGAGATCTGGAAGACGACCTTGCGCCCGAACAGGTCGCCGAACTTGCCGAACAGCGGGGTGGCGATGGTCTCGGCCAGCATGTAGCCGGTGACCACCCAGGACAGGTGGTTCGCCCCGCCCAGCTCGCTGACGATGGTGGGCAGCGCGGTGGCCACGATGGTCTGGTCCAGGGCCGCCAGCAGCAGGCCGAGCACCATCGCGCCGAACACCAGGTTCGTCCTGGAACCGCTCTCGACCTCTACGGCAGCCGTCATACCCCGGAACCTAGGGCGCGGCCCCGGGGGTCTGCTGGGCGGCGGAGATCGCTCGTTCGGTGGAAAGCGGCGCGATCAACCCGTCCGCCACCCGATCGATGAGCGCGTCATCCGGCGGCACCCCGCGCACCAGCAACTGGAACAGGTACAGCGCGCCCACCAGGTCGCGGAGCATCTCCGGGTCCACGCCGGGGGCCAGTTCGCCGCGGGCCTCGGCGCGGCGGACCACCAGGTCGGCCAGGTCGGGGCCGGACTGCTGCATGCGTTCCAGGTACAGCCGGGCCAGTTCCTCGTCCCGGCGGCTGCCCTCCAGCAGGCCGATCACCAGGCCGCGGGTGTCGGCGTTGCTCTGCGCCACGGCCATCCGGCCCAGCACCCGGAAGTCCTCCACCAGCGAACCGGTGTCGGGGCATTCCGGGCGGGCCCGGTAGGTGTGGATGGCGTCGATGATCAGCGCGGCCTTGGACGGCCAGCGCTGGTACAGGGTGGCCTTGCTGGCCTGCACGCGGCGGGCGACCAGGTCCATGTTGAACCGTTCGTAGCCGACCTCGGCCAGTACCGAGCGGGCCGCGGACAGCACCTCCCGGTACCGGTCCGGATCGCTGAGCGGGACCTTCTTCCGCGAGCCTGTCACTGCTCCTCCTCGCCGCTCAGCACTCGCGGGTGGCGCGCGGGTGCCCGCCGGGGAACCGGTGTTGCTCCAGGTCCTGCGCGCCGGCCAGCTTGGTCAGCAGCTCGTGCAACCGGGTCCGCTCGTCCTCGGTCAGCGGGGCGGTGACCTCCGCGTCGTGGGTGGCGGCCTCCGCCAGGGCGGTCTCCAGCAGTTCGCGGCCGCGGTCGGTCAGGTGCAGGGCGTAGGCGCGGCGGTCGGCCGGGTTGCGCCTGCGCTGCACCAGGCCGCGGTGTTCCAGGTCGTCGACGAAGGCGACCATCCGGCTGGGCGCGATCCGCATCCGCTCGCCGATGGCCTGCTGGGACTGGCCCTCGGCCCCGGCGACCATCCGGAGCAGCCCCACGTGCCGCGGCTCCAGGTCCAGCGGGGCCAGCCGCTCGGCGAAGCGCCGGGCCGCGGCGAACCCGAGCTGCGCCAGCAGGAACGCCGAGCTGCCGCCCTGGGGATAGCCGCCGTGGTGCATGGGGGCACTCTACTGCCGGGGCAACAATTCCCCGGTTGAACGATTTTCCATCGACCGCGCTCCGTCGTGGGTTGCTCACCGAACGCGAGCGCACCAGGATCGATCCGTGGCGGTGGTGTGGTCGAGGTGGCGTGAACTCCCCGGTGCCTGGGCGGCGGCGGTCACCCGGCCGCGCTGGCAGCTGGTGCTGGCCTTCCCCATCTCGCTGTGGGTGCTGGTCTGGGTCGGCGCCCAGTTCACCACCACCGGCGCGGTGTTCACCCCCCTGGACGCGCCACGGGCGGTGCTGGCCCGCTTCGGTCCGGGCGCCACCGGCTGGCTGGACGTGGTCAGCTCCTGGCTGCGCGATCCAGCGCACACCGGCGTGCTCACCGCGGCGGCCTGGGCGGCCGGACTGCTCTGGGCGGCCACTTCCGAACGCGCCCAGCTGCCCGCGCTGGCCGGCTGGCTGGTGGTGATGGCCGCGGCCGAGGGACTGGGCTACCAGCCCGCCGTCTCCAGGGCGGTGGGCGTGCTCGCCGGGTTCATCGCGCTGCTCGCGCTGTGCGCCCTGCCCAACCGCGGCAAGCTGGTCGACCGGCGGCCCCGGCTGCTGCCCCTGGACGTGCTGACCGCGGGCGCCGTCGCGGCTGCCCTTTCGGGCATGGTTCCGTTGCTGGCCCCCGGTTTGGCGCTCACCCGGCTGCTGCGGCCCTACCTGACCAGACCCGCCCGGCCCGACCCGTCCCGGCCGAACATCCCGGCGGCCCGCCCGCCGACCGACTTGAGGGCGCGGCCGAGTGTCCCTCGGGCGGGTGAAATGAGGTCACCGAGTCGTAACGAGTCCGCTGTGGCCGATGTCTCCGAGTGATCTCAGAGGGGCCGAACGGCAGCTAGGTAAATAGGCTGTTCGGCGTCATTCTCTAGACCAAATGGAGTAAAAGCTGACTACCGGTCAGTTGCGTCCCCCGTTCGGACGATTTTTGTCTGTTTTTGCCGTCGACTACCTTCCGTTCGGGACGGGGAGTTTCACGCAGCGCGGAATCTACGGCGACAGAAGCTTCAGCCTGGGCGCGGCCAGGCGGCTTTCAGTAAGTCTCCGACAGGCAGGCGTTGACCGTTACCTGGTCACGGGGGATTAGGTAACAATCGTGGCTCTCCTATGCCCAAAAAACGGTGGCGTTACCGCGAGGTGAATAAGTGCGAGCCGCTTTGTGGCAAACGGGAGAGAAGAAATTATCGGCAACCGAGGCCCCCGCGTTACAGGCCCGGAAGGTTTTCGCAGGGTGGGAGCTGCGTTACCAACTGGCTGTCGTGGTGGGAGACCTGCTGACCATCGTTTGCGCGGTGGTGGCGGTCGGCGTGTTCAAGACAACCGAGGCGGCCGGGTCAGGTCGCCTGGCCCTGCTGCTGGGACTGGCCACCGGGGCGACGGCGCTGCTGGCGCTGCCGCTGAGCCGGGCCTGGGATCCACGGGTGCTGGGGCAGGGTCCGGAGGAGTTCCACCGGGTCGGGCGCGCCGCGCTCACCGGCATGGTCGCCCTGGCGCTGGTCGCGCTGGCGACCGACATCCAGGGCCTGCGCGGCTGGGTCTTCGCCGCGCTGCCCGCCTTCGCCGGGATCGCCATCCCGGTGCGTTACCTGCTGCGCCGGGTGCTGCACCGGCGCCGCCGGATCGGCAGCTGCCTGCTGCCGGTGCTGGCCGCCGGTAGCCCGGAGGCAGTGCGCGACCTGATCGAACGCACCCGCAAGGACTCACACCTGGGCTGGCGGGTGGAAGCCGTCTGCACCCCGCACGGGGCGGGCTACGGCCGCCGGGTGCCGGGGGAGATCGCCGGCGTGCCGGTGGTCGGCGACCTGGACGACCTGGTCGACCGGGTCCGGCTGGGCGGCTACCGGATGGTGGCCGTGGCCGGGTCCACCGACTGGACCCCGGCCCGGTTGCAGCGGCTGGCCTGGGAACTGGAGGGCAGCACGGCCGAACTGGTCGTGGCGCCCTCGCTGGTGGAGATCGCCGGACCGCGGCTGCACGTGGCCCCGGTGTTCGGGCTGACCATGCTCTGGGTCAGCGCGCCCACCTTCAGCGGCGCGGGCTGGCTGGTCAAGGCGGTGGTGGACCGGTTGTCCGCACTGCTGCTGGCCGTGCTGCTCAGCCCGGCGTTCCTGGTCATCGCGCTGGCGATCAAGACCACCAGCCGCGGCCCGGTGCTCTACCGGCAGTCGCGGGTGGGCCGGGACGGGCGGATGTTCACCATGCTCAAGTTCCGGTCCATGGTGCCGGACGCGCACCACCGCAAGGCCGAACTGGCCGGGGCCAACCAGGCCGCCGGACCGCTGTTCAAAATGCGCCGCGACCCCAGGGTGACCAGGGTCGGCGCGGTGCTGCGGCGCTACTCGATGGACGAGCTGCCGCAGATTTTCAACGTGCTCGCCGGCTCGATGTCCCTGGTCGGTCCGCGCCCGCCGCTGCCGGAGGAGGTCGCCCGCTATGGCCCCGACGCGCGCAGGCGCCTGCTCGTCAAACCGGGACTCACCGGGTTGTGGCAGGTCAGCGGGCGCAGTGACCTGTCATGGGAGGAGTCGGTGCGGCTTGACCTGCGTTATGTGGAGAGTTGGTCGTTGTTCATGGACCTGGTGATCCTGTGGAAGACCGCGTCGGCGGTCGTCGGTGGGCGGGGTGCTTACTGATGACCTGCCGACTGTGCGGCTCCGCCGCGCTGCACAGCGTGGTCGATCTGGGCGCGAGCCCGCCGTGTGAGCACTTCCTCACCGCCGCGGAACTCGACCTGCCAGAGCAGACCTATCCGCTGCACCTGCGGGTGTGCGCGGACTGCCTGCTCGCGCAGCTGCCGCCGCTGATCACGCCGGAGGAGACCTTCACCGAGTACGCCTACTTCTCCTCCTTCTCCACCTCCTGGGTGGCGCACGCGGAGAAGTTCGTGACCGAGGCGGCCCAGCGCCTGGGACTCGACGGTGACTCCTTCGTGGTGGAGGTGGCCAGCAACGACGGCTACCTGTTGCAACACGTTGTGGCCCAAGGCATCCGCTGCCTGGGCGTGGAGCCCTCGGTGAACGTGGGCGAGGCGGCCAGGGCCAAGGGCGTGCCCACCGTGACCGCGTTCCTCTCCCCGGAGACCGGGGCGAAGGTGCGCGCCGAACACGGGCCCGCCGACCTGGTGGTGGCCAACAACGTCTACGCGCACATCCCGGACGTGCTCGGCTTCAGCCAGGGCCTGCGGGCGCTGGTGGCCGAGGACGGCTGGGTCTCCATCGAGGTCCAGCACCTGCTCACGCTGGTCCAGCGAACCCAGTACGACACGATCTACCACGAGCACTTCCAGTACTACACCGTCGCCTCGGCCCAGCGCGCGCTGGCCAGCGGCGGGCTCACCCTCCTCGACGTCGAGCTGCTGCCCACCCACGGCGGGTCCATCCGGCTGTGGGCGCGGCCCAGCGAGATCGCCGGGGAACCCGGCCCCCGGGTCGCCGCGGTCCTCGACGAGGAGGCCGCGGCGGGTCTGCACACCGTGGCCGGGTACGGCGAGTTCGCCCGGCAGGTCGGGCGGGTGCGCCGCGAGCTGCTGCGCTTCCTGCTGGAGGCGGCCGAGGCCGGCAAGACCGTGGTCGGCTACGGCGCGCCGGGCAAGGGCAACACCTTGCTCAACCACTGCGGCATCCGGCCCGATCTGCTCCGCTACACCGTGGACCGCAACCCGTACAAGCACGGGCGGTTCACCCCCGGCACCCGGATCCCGGTGCTGCCGGTGGAGCGCATCGAGGCGGACCGGCCGGACTACGTGCTGGTGCTGCCGTGGAACCTGCGCGCCGAGTTGACCGAACAACTCCGCGGTGTGGCGGAATGGGGCGGTCGTCTGGTTTTTCCCATTCCGCGACTCTCGATAGTCGATCCCGCCGCAGGCACGGCCGACGGACACAATGAGGTGAACCCATGAAGGTAGTGCTGTTCTGCGGTGGTTACGGGATGCGCATGCGCAACGGTTCCGCCGACGATCTGCCCAAGCCGATGCACCCGGTTGGCCCAAGGCCGTTGCTCTGGCATGTGATGCGGTACTACGCGCATTTCGGACACAAGGACTTCATTCTGTGCCTGGGATACGGCGCGCAGTACATCAAGGATTTCTTCCTGAACTACGCCGAAACCACGTCCAACGATTTCGTGCTGCGCGACGGCAAGGTCGAGCTGCTCTCCACCGACATCAGCGACTGGACCATCACCTTCGCCCAGACCGGCCAGAACTCGCCGATCGGCGAGCGACTGCGCCGGGTGCGGCACCTGGTCGAGGGCGAGGAGATGTTCCTGGCCAACTACGCCGACGTGCTCACCGACGCCCCCCTGGACGAGATGGTCCGCCGGTTCGGCCTCAGCGGCGCCTCGGCCTCGATGATGGTGGTGCCGCCGCAGTCCTCCTTCCACTGCGTGGACCTGGGGGAGAACGGCAAGGTTTCCGGGATCACGCCGGTGAGCAGCCTGCCGCTGTGGGAGAACGGCGGCTTCTTCGTGCTCCGGCCGGAGGTTTTCGAGCACATCCCGGAGAACGGGGACCTGGTCGAGGACGGCTGCGGCGCACTGGCCAAACAGGGCAAGTTGCTGGCTTACCCGTACCGCGGTTTCTGGCAGCCCGCCGACACGGTCAAGGAACGGGTCGCACTGGAACAGGGGTACCAGGCCGGTGACCGGCCGTGGATGTTGTGGGAACAGGAGTCCTCGGCCGCCGTGGACTCCGCGCCCGTGGCCAAGGTGCTCCGGCTGAGCGGGGTGTGAGGTGCTCTCGTTGTCCCCGGCCGGATCCGCGCCCGTGGTGGTGCTCGGCGCGCACTGCGACGACATCGCCATCGGCTGCGGCGGCACGCTGCTGTCGCTGTGCGCGGCCCGGCCGGGGCAACGAGTGCGCGCGCTCGTGCTCACCGGCGCGGGCAGCAAACGTGAGGACGAGGAACGCGCCGCACTGGCCGCGTTCTGTCCCGGCGCGGACCTCGAGGTGACCGTGCTCGACCTGCCCGACGGCCGGGTGCCCCAGCACTGGGGCCGGGCCAAGGACGAGCTGGCCGCCTTCCGGGACCGGGTGCGGGCCCAGCTGGTCTTCGCCCCGGCCCCGCACGACGTGCACCAGGACCACCGCGCCCTGGCCGAGCTGGTTCCCCAGGTCTTCCGGGACCAGCTGCGCCTGGGCTACGAGATCCTCAAGTGGGAGAGCGACCTCGCCCAGCCCACCGTCTTCCAGCCACTCGAACCCGCCGTCGCGCAGGCGAAAGCCGCGCTGCTGGACGAGCACTACCCGTCGCAGCGGGCGAAGGACTGGTTCGACCGGGAGACCTTCCTCGGCCTCGCCCGGATCCGCGGCGTGCAGACCCGCGCCCGGTACGCGGAGGCCTTCCACACGGACAAGATCCAGCTCCGGCTGGACACAGAAGGGTGAGATCCATGCGGGTGCTGCTCACCGGGCATCAGGGCTACCTGGGCAGTGTCATGGCCCCGGCGCTGATCGCGGCCGGGCACCAGGTGCACGGCCTGGACTCCGGACTGTTTGCCGACTGCGTGCTCGGCCCCGAGCCCGCCGATCCGCACGGCCACGCCGTCGACCTGCGCGATGTCACCGCCGACCACGTCGCCGGCTTCGACGCGGTGATCCACCTGGCCGCGCTGTCCAACGACCCGCTCGGCTCGCTGGACCCCGGCCTGACCTACGACATCAACCACGCCGCCTCGGTGCGGCTGGCCCGGCTGGCCAAGGACGCCGGGGTCAGCCGGTTCCTCTACGCCTCCACCTGCTCGGTCTACGGCGCGGCCGGGGAGGAGCTGGTCGGGGAGAACGCGCCGCTGCGGCCGGTCACCCCGTACGCGGAGAGCAAGGTGCGGGTGGAGGACGACCTGGTCAACCTGGCCGGGGCCGGGTTCAGCCCGGTGTTCCTGCGCAACGCCACCGCCTTCGGCTTCTCGCCGCGGCTGCGCGCGGACATCGTGCTCAACAACCTGGTCGGCCACGCCATCCTCACCGGCCAGGTCCGGGTGCTCTCCGACGGCACGCCCTGGCGGCCGCTGGTGCACGCCGCCGACATCGCCGCGGCCTTCCTGGCCGCGCTGCACGCGCCCGCCGAGACCGTGCACTGCCAGGCGTTCAACGTGGGCATGGTGGAGAACAACCTCACCGTGGCCCAGATCGCCGAATCGGTGGTGGCCGCGGTGCCCGGCGCGGAACTGCTCATCACCGGCGAGGCGGGCAACGACCCGCGCTCCTACCGGGTCGACTTCGCCAAGATCACCGAGGCACTGCCCGAGTACCGTCCACAGTGGACAGTCCTGGGCGGCGCGGCCGAACTCGCCGACGCCTACCGCAAGTTCGCCCTCACCCAGGAAACCTTCCAGCGCACCTTCACCCGCCTCCCCCGCCTCTCCGACCGAATGGCGGCAGGCACCCTCGCCCCAGACCTGCGCCCAGTCTGGGAGCCGGTCCCGTGACCGCCCCCATCCCCCCGCGTGTTGGCCGTTGTCGTACGCCACGTTGGCCGTTGTCGTACGCCTCCGATGGCGAGTTGGGCCAACCGGTACGCCGGTTTTGCCCAAGCGGGCGTACCGGTTGGCCCAAGTGGTACGAGTCAGCGCAGGGTGGCGCGCAGCGCCGACCAGGGGCCGGCGGCGGCGTCGCGGGGGCTGATCAGCTCGACCGGGTGTGGCCAGGGGATGGCCAGGTCCGGGTCGTCGTAGCGCACCGCGACGTCCTCGGCCGGGTCGTGCGGGCGGTCGATCCGGTAACACACGTCAGCCGTCTCGCTCAGTACCTGGAAGCCGTGCAGGAAGCCCGGCGGGACATAGAGATGGGCGAAGGTCTCGTCGTCGAGCCGGAAGGCCTGGTGCCGGCCGAAGGTGGGCGAGCCGGGACGGATGTCGACCAGCACGTCGTGCACGGCGCCGCGGGCGCAGCGGACCAGCTTGGCCTCGCCGCGGCCGATCCGGCCGTGCAGGCCGCGCAGCACCCCGGCCCTGGAGCGGGACTGGGAGTCCTGGCGGAAGGAATCGGGGTCCAGGCCGTGCGCGGCGGCGAGGTCGGCGTCGAAGGTGCGGGTGAACAGGCCCCGGTCGTCGTGGTGCGGGGCGGGCACGAACAGCAGGACATCGGCGAGGCCGGTGCGGCGAATCTCCACCCGGGCATCCTGCCCCAGCGAGGCACCGATGGACACTGACCAGAAGAGTGTCGTTGCGGCACAAGGAAAACCCGCCGCCGGCCAGCGGCACGCCTGCCGGTTCTGCCGCGGTGGGCACGGCCTGGTGGTGCTGGACCTGCACACCCAGCCCGCCTGCGACCACTTCCCGGCGGCCACCGACCCTGGACCCGATCCGGCCTACCCGCTGCAACTGTGGCTGTGCGACAACTGCGGACTGGCCCAGCTGCTCGACGATCCGACCGTGCCCGAGGAGCCCAGGGCCACCGAACCGGCCGCGCTGGCCGAGCAGGCCGCCGACGCCGTGCACCGGGTGGCCGCCGCCGGGCTGCTGCCGGAAGGGGCCACCGTCGCCGAGTACGGCAGCCCGCACGGCGGCTCCTGGCTGCCCCGGCTCACCGAACGCGGCCTGCACCCGGTCGCGCCGGGCGAGACCGCCCAGGTGGTGCTGGACTGCTTCGGGCTCATGCACCACGCCGACCAGGCCGCCGCGCTCAAGGAACGGGTGGACCGCCTGGAACCCGGTGGCGTGCTGCTGGTCCAGTTCCACTCACTGGCCACCATCCTCCGATGTGGACAGTGGAACGCGCTGCGGCACGGCCACTACGCCTACTACTCCACCCCGGCGCTGGCCCGGATGCTCACCGTTGCCGGGCTCAGCCCGCGCGCGGCCTGGGTGTTCGACCTCTACGGCGGCACCGTGCTGCTGGCCGCGGTCAAGGGACCGGCCGCGCCGGAACCCGGCCTGTCCGCGCTGCTGATCGGGGAGAACTCCCTTGGCGCGACCGATCCGGCCGTGCTCGCCACGTTGCAGCGCCAGGTCAGCGTGAGTGCGGAGGCCCTGCACGGCTACCTGACCCAGCGGCGGGCCGCCGGGAAACGGGTGCTCGGCTACGGGGCCGCGTCCAGGGCCGTCGCGCTGCTGTGCGCGGCCGGGGTCGGACCCGAACTGCTGCCCGCGGTGGCCGATGCCTCCCCGGCCAAGCACGGACGGCGGATGCCGGGCAGCGGGGTGCCCGTGGTCGCGCCGGCCGAGCTGATCGCGGCCGCGCCCGATGAGGTGCTGCTGTTCCTGCCGGATCTGCTCACCGAGGTCCGGGCCGCCTACCCGGAGATCACCGGCTGGGTCATCGCCGAACCCGAGCCACGAGCCGCGCAGCCGCCGAGCCGAGAGGAACCCCCGATGAGCGCCCCGACCGACGACCGACCCGCCAGTGCCCCGCGTCCGGCGCCCACTCTCATCGGCAAGGCCCCCGCGCCCATCGCGATCGGCTTCCCGGTGCGCAACGGCAAGCCGTACCTGCAAGGCGCGCTGGACTCGCTGCTGGCCCAGCGCGGGGTGGACTTCGAGCTGCACATCGCGGACAACTGCTCCGACGACGGCACCGAGGACATCTGCCGCGAACTGGCCGCCAAGGACGAACGCGTGCACTACCAGCGCCGGACCGAGAACGTGGGCGTCACCGCCAACCACAACCTGCTGGTGCGCGAGGTGAACAGCCCCTACTTCCTGTGGGCGGCCTCCGACGACGCATCCCACCCGGACCGGTTACGCCTGCTGCTGGAGGCACTGGAACGGGACCCGTTCGCGGTGCTGTCCTTCAGCGCCGCCCGGCAGATCGACAGCAACGGCAACACCCTGGAGATCTGGCGCAACCCGTGCCGGACCAACCACCTGGACCCGGTGGCGCGGCTGCGCGACCTGATCGGGCTGGAACACGAGAACTACCACTGCTACGGCCTGATGAAGCGGGACGTGCTGCTGCGTACGCTGTTGCTGCCGCCGGTGAAGAACAACGACCGCATCCTGGTCGCCGAACTGGCGCTGCACGGACCCTTCGCCGAGGTGGAACAGGACCTGCTGTTCCACCGGCTGCACGAGCGCAGGCTGACCCAGAGCGTCTCCCAGCGGGACTGGTACCGGCAGCAGCGCACCGACGGGCGCAAGCTGGTGCTGCCCAACGTCGAGGAGGCCGGCTGGTACCTCAAGGCGGTGCGCAACTCGCCGCTGCGAGGGACGGAACTGGGCCGGGCGCTGTGGGCGCTGCGACCCTGGTTCCAGGCCAACGCGGTGCCGATGGCGCGCAACCTGGCGCGGGCAGCGGTGGACGGAGCGAGAATGATCACCGGGCCGGGACGCCCGGACGATCGGTGATCGGGAGAGAGCACGTGGACGCACTGGATGTCTTTCGGGTGCTGCGGCGACGGTGGAAGCTCACCGCCCTGCTGCTCGCCGGGCTGGTCCTGCTACTGGGCGCGGTCGCCTTCGCGGTGCCGCAGCAGTACCGGGCGACCAGCCTGACCATGGTGCTGCGCCAGTACGGTGGCCAGGACCGCAACCCCTTCGCCGCGGTGGACCGCGCGCAGGGCCAGGCCGCGGTCGTGGTGATCGCGGTGCTCAACTCGCAGCAGACCCGCAGGGAGCTGGCCGCCCAGGGCGGCACCGCGGCCCTGGAGGTCTCCAACGAGGGCGGCGGGGTGTCCACAACGGACAGTCCGTTCATCACCGTGATCGCCACCGGGGTCAACGAGGCCGCGGTGCGCAAGACCGGGCAGCTGGCCATGCAGCGGATCAAGGACGAACTCAAGCGACGGCAGGACACCCTGCTGGTGCCGGTCGAGCAGCAGCTCACCCTGAACGAGGTGCTCTCGCCGAACGAGGTCAGCACCACCAGGGCCGGGCAGCTGCGCGCGCTGGGCATCACCGGCGGCATCGGCCTGATCATCGTGGTGCTCACCGTGATCCTGGTCGACCGCCGCGGCAACCGGAACCGGCCACCCGCGCCGGAGCCCGAGTCGAAACCCTCGCCGCGCAAGCGGTTGCAGGACTCCGACGCGGAGGTCACCGAGCACATCAAGCTCGCGGAGGTGGCCGAAGTCCGCCCCCAGGAACGCCAGTGAACGTGCGCGTGGCGGCCCTCCCGGTCGCCCCGGCACGGCGGCTGCCACCGCACCGGGTGCTGGTGGCGGCCGCGCTGCTGTTCGCGCTGCCGCAGAACCTGGTGATCTCCGGGGTCGGCGGCTCGCTCACCCCCGGCAGGCTGCTGGGGGCGCTGTGCCTGCTGTGGTGGCTGGTGGCCCGCTTCGGCGGTGGCCTCGGGCTGAAACCCGCGCCCAACCCGGTGCGGGCCACGCTGTTCGGCGCGCTGCTGGTCTTCGCCGCGGCCAACGCGCTCGCGCTGTTCCTCGGCGTGCCGGACGACCGGCTCGGCTCGGCGGACCGCAACACGTTGCTGCTGGCGGTGTGCACCGGGGTCGCGCTGCTGGCCTGCGACGGCCTGAACCGGCCCGCCATGCTGCGCGCGGTCTTCGGCGCGGTGGTGCTCGGCGCCGCGGTGTCCGCCTTCGCCGCCGGCGTGCA
Organism: Crossiella sp. CA198; assembly: GCF_052078295.1. Taxonomy (NCBI): domain Bacteria; kingdom Bacillati; phylum Actinomycetota; class Actinomycetes; order Pseudonocardiales; family Pseudonocardiaceae; genus Crossiella; species Crossiella sp. CA198. The sequence continues at coordinate 117,783 of NZ_JBQJIM010000002.1, read as the reverse complement.
CTTCGCGCTCAAGATCGACCTGCGTGGTTATCTCAGCTTCCCCGGCCTGACCGCCCAGGGCCTGGGCACGGTGGACCTGGCCCGCGGCGGCCTGGAGCGCGCGCTGGGCTTCGCCAACCACCCGATCGAACTGGCCGCGGTCTGCGCCACCGCGGTCCCACTGGCCCTGCACCTGGTGCGGCACGGCCGGTACCCGCTGCTGTGGTGGGCCTGCGTGGCCGTGCTCGGCGGCGGGATCGTGGTCAGCATCTCCCGCACCGGCCTGCTCGGTCTCGTCTTGGTGCTGCTGCTGAGCCTGCCCCGGATCGGCGGCCTGCGCTGGATCACCGGCGTGCTGGCGCTGGGCAGCGTGGTCGCCCTCGCCGCGGTGGCGGTGCCCAGGCTGGCCGAGGTGCTGGGCAACTCGATCCTGGGCGCGCGCACCGACAACAGCCTCACCGGCCGGCTGGACGACTACGGCTACGTGGCGGAGAAACTGGCCGCCGCGCCGTTGAGCGGTCAGGGATTCGGCACCTACACCGCGCCACCACAGCCTTACCTGGACAACCAGTACCTGCTCACCGCGGTCGAATCCGGCCTGCCCGGCGTGCTCGCGCTGCTCGTCCTGCTGCTGATCCCGGCCTGGCTGGCCTGGCGGATCTTCCGGCGGCCTGGCAGCATCGCGCCCGAGCTTCGCGACGCGGCGTGGGCGGTGGCCGTGGGACTCCTGGTGTGCGCGGTCTGCTTCGCCACCTTCGACGCGTTGTCCTTCCCCCAGTTCCAGGCGCTGACCTTCCTGATGATCGGGATGTCGGGCGCGATCGTGACCCAAGCCGGAGGAGAACGATGACCTCGCGAGTACCCGCCGTGGTGCTGGCCGTGGTGACCTACAACTCCGCGGCCGACCTGCCCGCCTTCCTGGACGCCCTGCCAGCCGCCCTGGACGGGGTGCCGGAATGGCGGCTGGTGGTGGCGGACAACGCCTCCAGCGACGGCAGCGCCGAACTCATCGCCGAACTCGCGCCCAAGGCCACCGTGCTGCACACCGGCGGCAACCTGGGCTACGCGGCCGGGATCAACGCCTGCCTGGAACTGGCGGGCGCCGATGAGGCCGTGCTGGTGCTCAACCCGGACGTGCGGCTGGAATCCGGCGCCGTGCGCGAACTCCTGGAGGTCTGCGCCGATCCCGCGGTGGGCATCGCGGTGCCGCTGGTGCGCCACCCGGACGGCCACCCCGAGTCCACCCTGCGCCGCCGCCCCACCCCGCCGCGGGTGCTGGCCGAGGCACTGCTGGGCGGGCGCGCCGGGTCCTACGGCGAGCAGCTGCCGCCCGGCCCGGCCAGGGAGCGGATCGACTGGGCCAACGGGGCCGCGCTGATGCTCGCGCCCGGCGTCGCGCACCGGGTCGGCCGCTGGCGCGCCGAGCTGTTCCTCTACTCCGAGGAGACCGACTACTGCCGCCGGGTCACCGACGCGGGCTGGCGGATCCGCCAGGCCCCCCGCGCGCACGCGCTGCACCGCGGCGGCGAGTTCGGCGTCTCGCCCGCGCTGTGGGCGCAACTGATCACCAACAAGGTCGTGCACCTGGCCACCTGGGAGTCCCGCCCCGCCGCCGTGGCCGGCTGGCTCGCCCTGGTGTTCAGCCAGGCGCTGCGACTCCCGCTGCGCCGCGGCACGCACCGCCGCGCGCTGCGGGAACTGCTGACCGGACGTGCCCGGCTGCTCGCCGGGTTCCCGACCAACCCGGCCGCCACCGCCGAGGTCGCAGCGCTGCTCGCGGAAGGGTGAGGATGGGCAACCGGGACTACGGGCTACTGCCCGACGGGGTGAAACAGGCGTTGCGCCGCACCGTCGGGCGTTACGTGGTGGCCGAGGGCTGGTGGCGGCTGAAGTTCGCCGCCGACCGGACCGCGGCGCGCAAGGCCGAGGACAGCGAGATCGCCCGCCTGGCGCCGACGCTGCCGGTGCGGCCGACCGCGCTGGTCACCGTGGCCGTGCCCACCTACCGGCGGCCGGCGGCACTGGGCCGGGCGGTGCGCAGCGCGCTCGCGCAGACCGTCACGGACCTGTCCGTGGTGGTCGTCGACGACGGCGGCGGCGAACTCGGCGAGCTGCCCGCCGACCCACGCCTGACCGTGTTGTCCTTGGGGCGCAACCACCACAGCCCCGGACTGGCCCGCAACATCGCCATCCGGCTGACCCGCTCGCCGTTCGTGGCCTTCCTCGACGACGACAACACCTGGCGCCCGCACCACCTGGCCACCGTGCTGCCCGCGCTGCGCCGCGGCGCCGGACTGGTCTACACCGACCTGCACCGCGCCCGCGCCGACGGGTCCACAGTGGACGTTCTCGGCCGGGACTTCGACCGGCGGGCGCACGCCGACACCGCCTGGGTGGACGTCAACGCGCTGGCCGTGCGTCGTTTTCCCGGCCTGCGCTTCGATCCCTGGGCGCGGCCGGGCTGGGTACACCCCCGAGAGGACTGGGAACTGGTGCATCGGCTCTCCGCGCGACTCCGCGTCGAGCACCTGCCGGAGGTGACCGTGGACTACGCGGTGCACGCGGGCAGCTACTTCAGCGAGTGGACCACCGAGGCGCTCGGAGCGAGCCGGTGACCGCCGACGGAGCCGTGCCGCAGGCCGAACTCGGCGGCCGGTTCCGCCGCGGCCTTGGCCTGAGCCTGCTCAACACGCTGCTGTCCCGGCTGGGCACCTTCCTGCTCGGCGTGCTGCTGGCCCGGCTGCTCGCGCCGGAGGAGTTCGGCCTCTACGCCGCCGCGCTGGTGGTGCAGATGCTGTTGCTGACCTTCAACGACCTCGGCGCGGCCGCCTCGGTGGTGCGGCACTCCGGCGATGTGCGGCCACTGCTGCCCACCGCGTGGACGGTCGCGGTCTGCGGTGGCACCGCGGCCTTCGCGCTGTGCCTGGTGATCGCGCCCGCGCTGGCCACCGGCCTGGGCAGTCCGGCGGCCACCGACATCGTGCGGTTGCTGGCCGCCAACGTGTTCCTGGACGGTTTCGCCGCCGTGCCGGGCGCGCTGCTGACCAGGGAGCTGCGTCAGGCCAGCAGGCTGGTCGCGGACCTGTCCGGCGTGGTGGTCAACCTGGCGCTGACCGGCGGGCTGGCGCTGGCCGGGTTCGGCGCCTGGGCACTGGCCATCGGGCATGTCGCAGGCACCCTGGTGGTCGTGGTGGTGTTGCTGTGCGTGAGCAAGCAGTTGCCGCGCTTCGGTTTCGACCGCGAGCACTTCGGCGAGGTCGGCCGGTACGGGATCACCGTGGTGGCCTCCGGCATCGTGATCGTGCTGTCCAACACGGTGCCCCTGGTGGTCACCGGCAGCGTGCTCGGCATCACCGCTCTAGGTTTCCTGCACCTGGCCAACAACGTCGCCAACTGGCCGGTGTCGATCGTGTCCACCACCCTGGACCGCATCGCGCTGGCCACCTTCTCCCGCGCCAGGGACCGCGGTGTCGATCTCAACCTGGCCGCGGGCGAGGTGGTCGGCATGGTCGGCATCGCGGTGCTGCCGGGCGGGCTGGCGCTGGCGATCCTGTCCGGGCCGATCGTCGAGGTGATCTACGGTTCGGCCTGGGCGCCTGCCGCGCACGTGCTCAGCGCGCTGGCCATCGCCGCGATCGCCAGGGTGCTCACCGATCTCGCCTTCCAGCTGCTGCTGGCCGTGGGCGCGCCGCTGTCCTCGGCCCTGGTGAACGTGTCCTGGCTGGTCGCGCTGGTGCCGGCGACCATTGTCGCGGCGATGACGTGGGGGCTGGTCGGGGTCGGCTGGGCGCAGGCGGTGGTGGCCTTCGCGGTCGCCGTGCCGGTGCACGCCTGGCGGTTGCACCGCGCCGGGATCTCCCTCGGCGCGCTGGCCAAGGGACTGGCCTACCCCGCGCTGGCCGGGCTGCTCGCGGTCACCGGACTGCTGGCCATCCGCGCCTTCGCCGACTCACCGCTGCTGGACGTGGCCCTCGGCGGCGCCCTCACCGCAGCCATCGTCGGCGTGGGCTGGTACGCCCGACGGCACCACATCGAACGTGCGCTGAACGGCGCATCACCCCAACGACCAGTCGCGACCTTGCGGGAAGGGTCCTAGTCTCACAGGTTCTGGCACCCCCAGCAGGGGACAACAAACCCACACGGGAGCAAAGCTGATGGGATCGAACACAGCGCGCCGACGGGGGTTGGCGGCGACCGGGATCACGCTGCTCTTAGCCGTGGCCGCGTGCTCAACTCCGGAGCCCGCGGCCGCCCCCGCCAGCTCGACCGAACCCCCGGCCCTGGCCGAGTCGACCTCGGTGCCCGAGCTGCCGTCCGGCTCGATGCCGGCCCCGGCGCCCTCGGAGAACCCGCCCACGGGCAAACCGGGCAACCAGCCCCGCCCGCCAGCCGGACCCGCCGCGCCCAGCCCCATCGCGGAGACCAGGGGGCTGTTCGTGGACTCGGAGAGCAACGCCGCCCGCTGGGTGCGCGCCAACAAGGGCGACGGCCGGGCACACCTGATCAACGAACGCATCGCCGCCCAGCCGATGGCCCGCTGGATCGGCGGTGAGGGCGACATCCGGAGCTGGCTGGGCTCCTACGTGCAGGCAGCGGCCCGCGAGGACCAGCTGCCCGTCGTGGTGCCGTACAACATCCCCAACCGCGACTGCGGCAACCACTCCGCTGGCGGCGCCGGTTCGGTGGACAAGTACCGCCAGTGGGTGGAGACGGTGGCCGACGCCATCGGCAAGACCCCCGCGCTGGTGGTGCTCGAACCCGACGCGCTGATCCACCTGTCCTGCCTGGACCCCACCGGCAAACAGGACCGGCTGCGGATGCTCGCCGAGGCGGTCGCGACGCTGAGTCAGCGCGCCCCGAACGCCTGGACCTACCTCGACGGCGGCGACGGCCGGTACAACCCGCCCGGCACCCTGGCCCAGCGGCTCATCGACGCCGGGGTGAGCGGCGCCCGCGGCTTCGCGGTCAACGTGTCCAACTTCAACACCACCGCCGAGGCCATCTCCTACGGCCGCCTGGTGCAGGCCGCGATCGCCGCCCGCGGCGGCGGCAAACACGGGTTCGTCATCGACGTGAGCCGCAACGGCAACGGCTCCAACGGCGAGTGGTGCAACCCGCCCGGCCGCAAGATCGGCCAGTCCCCCTCGGTGGACGGCTCCTCACCCCAGGTCCCCGACGCACTGCTCTGGATCAAGCAACCCGGCGCCTCCGACGGCGACTGCGGCACCGGCAAGGGCACCGACTCCGGCGCCTTCGTCCCCGAACTGGCCATGAGCCTGCTCAACGGCCTCTAACCCCACCCGAGTGTTGGCCGAACTCGTACGCCGAGTTGGCCACAGTGGTACGGGTAGTTGGGCCAACTCGTACGCCGAGTTGGCCCAAGTCGGTCGCCGTCGGTCCACAACGGCCAACACCCCGTACCAGTTCGGCCAACACTCGGCGGCGGGTTGAGCGCACCCACTAGCCTGGCCCCCATGAACGACCTCCCCGAGATGCGGGTCAGCGACGCCGAACGCGACCTGATCGCCCAGCGCCTCAACCAGGCGGTCGGCGAGGGGCGAATCACCCTGACCGAGTACAACGAGCGGGTCGGGCTGGCCTACGCCGCGCTCACCCGCGGTGAGCTGGACCGGGTGGTCGCCGACCTGCCGGTGCTCGCCGCGCCCGCGCCGACCCCGGTGCCGATCCGGCACAGCCCGGTGGGGGAGAAGACCAAGTGGGTGGTCTCCTTCATGTCCGGCGCGGTGCGCAAGGGCCGCTGGCGGGTCACCCGCAAGACCGCGGCGATCGCGGTCATGGGCGGCACCGAGATCGACCTGCGCCGGGCCGAGTTCAGCGCGCCGGAGATCACCGTGGTCGCGGTGGCCTTCATGGGCGGGGTGGAGATCACCGTGCCGCCAGGGGTGCGGGTGGAGGTCGGCGGGTTCAGCTTCATGGGCGGCAAGGAGGTCAAGGTCGACGACGAGGACCTGCCGCCGAACGCGCCCGTGGTGCACGTCAAGGGCTTCGCCTTCATGGGCGGCATCGACATCCGGACCAAACCCGCGCGCAAGGCGATCTCCCGCGGGGATGACGACTGAGGTGCCGTTATCCGGCGAGGTGCGCGACCGGTGCCGCGGGTTCCTGCCCGCGGGCGCCGAACTGCGCTACCTGTTCCCGGCGGTCACCCTCAACCCGGGCATGGCCCCGGTGCTGGTCGCCGTCACCAGCCGCACGGTGACCATCCTGACCTGCAGTTTCCTTCGCCGCAACCGGCCGAACGGGGTGCTCGCGCACTATCCGAGGACCAGCAGGCTGGGCCCGGTGGACATCCGCACCACCGCGACCATCGAGATCGGCAGCACCATGCTGGAGATCGAGGACGAGTACATCCCGGTGGTGCGCTGCGCGGACGCGGAGATCGACGAGACCACCTTCCTGCCGCCGGACCCGCTGCCGGACCTGTAGCGCCGCCAGCCCGCTACAGCGCGGCCAGCAGCGCCTGCCCGGTCTCCGTCCCGTCGTGCGCGGCCGTCCAGCCCGGCACGTCCACCGTCGTCTCGCCCAGATGCCAGCGCCGGATGGCCGCGGCGGTCTGTGCCGGGCCGTCGGCGATCAGCCAGGGACCGGCCGGGTCCACCGCCTCGGCCAGTTGCGGCGGCACCACCGAGGGCAGTCCGTACTCGGCGGCCTCCAGCATCTTCACGCTGATCCCGGTGCTCGCGCCGAAGCGCGGCACCACCACCAGGCCGACCTGCCGGTAGAACTCGGCCTCGGCGGCCACCCGGCCCAGCGCGGTGGTGCGCGGATGTCCTTGGTGCACCTCGGTTCCCGACCCGGCCAGCACGAACTTCACATCGGTGCCCAGCCGGGTCAGCTCCTCGTGCACCGGACCGAGCAGGCTGGCCAGGGCGCGCTCGTTGGGCGGCCAGCTGGCCTTGCCGATGAAGCCGACCGCCTGCGCCGCAACGGGATCCGGCACCGGCCGCACGGTCAGCGGCAGTGGCAGGGTCGGCGCGGCCCAGCGGGTGAGGAACTCCGCGTCGGTGCGGGAGAGTGCGAAGACGGTGCGCGGCAAGGAGAGCAGCCGTCGTTCCGCCTTCGGCAGCCGCCAGGTCTCGCCCAGCAGGCGCAGTGGCCGCGGCGAATGCTCCAGCGCGATGGTGCTCTCCACGTTGTGCGCGATGTGCGCGGCCACCGGCACCCCGGCCGCCTCGGCCAGCAGCAGGCCCGGCCAGCCACTGGTGATCACCTTCCGGCCTGCCGCGCGCTCGTGCAGCAGCCGGGCCGCCGCCCGCCAGCCGGGGAAGGCGGTGAACTTGCGGGACAGGTAAGGCTGTTCGGTCACCGCCATGCCGGCGGCCACCCGCAGCAGCTTGGCCCGGTCGCCGCGGATCTCCAGTGGGACATCGCCCGCGGCGTGGCAGACCACCTCCTGCTCGGCCCACTGGCCGGGCGGGCCGGTGACGCACACCACCTCGACCTCGACGCCGGTCGAGCGCAGCACGGCGACCAGCCTGCGGTCCACCCAGCCGCTGCCGCCGAGTTCGGCCCGGCCCAGCGGGTAGGTGGTCACGAAGCACACCCGGGAAGTCGTCACGGCCTCGATTTGTACCCGCTCCCGGTCACCTTTTCGTGAAGACCCGCTCGGCCAGCACCCGCGCCAGGAAGAGCGGGTTGCCCAGCACGTAGCGGGCGAACAGCCTGCGCGGCTCCAGCCCGAGCCGGTACAACCACTCGATCCCGGCCTTCTGCATCCACCTGGGCGCCCGGGAAACCTTGCCCGCGGCGAAGTCCAGGAAGGCGCCAACGGCTACCCCCAACCGGGCGCCGGTATCGGCCAGATGGCGGTCCAGCCACAGCTCCTGCCGCGGATTTCCCATGGCCACCACCAGGATCCGCGCCCCGGACGCCTTGATCGCGGCGATCACCTCGGGCTGCTCGGCCTCGGTGAAGAAGCCGTGCCTGGTGCCCGCAACCCGCAACCCGGGGATCTTGGCGGTGAGGTTTCTCGCAGCGGTCGCCGCGATGCCCTCTTCGCCGCCGAGGAAGTACACCGGGGCGTCACGCTCCGCCGCCACCCGCAGGATCTCCGGGGTCAGATCGGTGCCGTTGAGGTTGTCCGGAAAGCTTTTTCCTTGCAGCTTCGCGGCGATCGCCAGGCCGGAGCCGTCGTTGAGCACCAGCGCCGCGTCGTCCAGTACCCGCCGGTAGGCGGCGTTGCGGACGGCCAGGTTGAGCGAGTGCGCGTTGGCGTAGGCGAGCAGTTGGGGGGCGGCCGAGTCGAGCAGTTCGCCGACTACGGAGAGCACCTGCTTCCGGGGCAGGCAAACCACCCGAATGCCGAGCACGGTCACTGTCGGGACGTTCGAGCGCATGTCAGTATCTTGCCGTCGAATGGCTGTGAGGAGTGGAATTTCATGCGCAGCGGCGTATTGCTGGCCGCGGTGACCCGGCGGCTGCGGCCACACCACCCGGGCTGGCCCGCGGTGCTCGGTCCCCTGTCCGGACACGACCGCGCGGTCACCCTGCGTCCACCCAGACCAGCCGACGCACCCGATTGGTGCGAGGCGGTGCGCGCGGACCGCAAGTGGCTGGAACCCTGGTGGCCGACCAGCGCCGCCTCCTGGGACAGCCGGTCCTGCCGGCAGGTCTGGCGGGCCCGCTGCGACGACTTCCTGCGCGCGGCCCGGCGCGGCGGCATGATCCCGATGGTGGTCGAGGTGGACGGCCGCTTCGCCGGGGAGATGATGCTGGACCGGATCGACCGCGACCAGGGCCTGGCCGAACTCGGCGGCTGGGTCTACTCCGCCTTCCACGGCACCGCGGTGGCCGCCACCGCCATGCGCGAGCTGATCCGGCACGGCTTCGGCCCGGTCGGCCTGCGCAGGCTCACCGCGCCGGTCGGGGTTGGCAACCGGGCGGCGGGCATCCTGGTGGCGCGCAACGGCTTCCGCAAAGAGGGCGTGCTGCGCGCGCACATGCACGTGGGCGGCAAACTGCTCGACCACCAGCTCTGGGGCCTGTTGCCGGAGGACGCGGAATGGCTGCGGAGCCCGGCGAATATTGTGGGGTAATGAGCTTCCACCGGTCCGCCCAGCTGCAGGCACGGTTGCACGAGCTGGTGCCGGGAGGTGCGCACACCTACGCCAGGGGCGCCGACCAGTACCCCGAATTCATGACCCCGGTACTGGTGAAGGGCGCGGGCGCCCGGGTCACCGACGCCGACGGCAATCAGTTCGTCGAGTACGGCATGGGCCTGCGCGCGGTGACCCTGGGCCACGGCTTCGCCCCGGTGGTCGACGCGGTGCGCGCGGTGCTGGCCGACGGCCTCAACTTCACCCGGCCGACCACCCTGGAACTGGCCGCCGCCGAGGACTTCCTGGCCGCGGTGCCCGGCGCGGACATGGTCAAGTTCGCCAAGAACGGCTCGGATGTGACCACCGCCGCGGTCCGGCTGGCCAGGGCCGCCACCGGCCGCGACCTCATCGCCATCTGCGCCGACCAGCCGTTCTTCTCCACCGACGACTGGTTCATCGGCACCGTGCCGATGTCCGCGGGCATCCCGGCCGCGGTCCGCGCGCTGACCGTGGCCTTCCGCTACAACGACCTGGACTCGCTGCGGTCCATTGTGGACGTCCATAGTGGACAGATCGCCTGCGTGGTGATGGAGGCGGCCACCACGCTGGCCGAACCCGAGCCCGGTTTCCTGGCCGGGGTGCGGGAGATCTGCGACCGGCACGGCATCGTGCTCATCTTCGACGAGATGATCACCGGTTTCCGCTGGTCCGCCGGTGGCGCGCAGCAGGTATACGGGGTGCGCCCCGACCTGTCCTGCTGGGGCAAGGCGATGGGCAACGGTTTCCCGATCGCCGCGCTGGCCGGCCGCCGGGAGCTGATGGAGCTGGGCGGCCTGGCCACCGACGCGGACCGGGTGTTCCTGCTCTCCACCACGCACGGCGCGGAATCGGTGTCGCTGGCCGCGTTCCGGGCGGTGGCCGCGGTGTACCGGGAGTCCGATCCGGTGGCGGTGATGGAACGTCAGGGCGCCGCACTGGCGGGCGCGGTCAACCAGCTGGCCAGGGAGTACGGCGTGCAGGACGCGGTGGCCGCGCTGGGCCGCCCGTCCTGCCTGGTCTTCACCACCAGGGACGCCCAGGGCCGCCCCTCCCAGGCCTACCGCACGCTGTTCCTGCAGGAGCTGCTCAGCCGGGGCGTGCTCGGCCAGTCCTTCGTCATCTCCGCCGCGCACACCGACGCCGACCTGGCGCACACCGCCGAGGCGGTGCAGGGCGCGCTCGGGGTGTACCGCAAGGCCCTGGAGGCAGGCTCGGTCGAGGGCCTGCTCCAGGGCCGCCCGGTCGCCCCCGCGTTGCGGAGCCGGGCCGAACCGCGGCGACTATGACGCTGAGGATGAGGTAGCCCGCTCGGCAGCGCGCAACAGCACCGCGCCCACCCCCAGTGCGAGCACCCCGCGCCACGCCCCCGCGGCGTCCTGCGCGGCCAGGTCAAGGCCGTGCAGGAAGATTTCGTGCAACCCGAAGGCCGCGGCCACCGTGCCGAGCACGATCAGCGGCGCGGACACCGGCCCGGAACGCCGGTTCTCCCGCTCACCGGTCTCGCAGTGCCGCAACCACTTCACCAGCGCGAACAGCACCAGCCCGCAGGCCAGCAGCCACATCGGCCGGGAGGACCACCAGGCCGCGCCCGGCTGCGGCAGCAGCAGCTCCGGCGCGAGCAGGCAGACCCCGGCCACCAGCAGCGCCGCCGGGATGTGCCACAGGTACACCGTCATCAGGGTGGAGTTCCCGCGCTGCAACACCTTCCGGGTCCGCGCGCCACCAAGCCTGCGCTCCAGCCACGGCGTGCACCGGGCCAGCAGCGCCACCTGCGCGATGCCCAGCAGCACCATCAGCACCGTGGGCGGGGCCAGGTTGGACACCGGCACGTCCGGCAGCCCGATTGGCGCCGGCGGGTACGGCCCGAACACGATCAGCGCCACGATCCCGGCCACCGCGACCCCCGCCACCGCCAGCAGCCCCCGGTCGCCGAAGCGGGCCAGGCCACCGCGGGCCAGCACGATGCCGAGCTGGTGCACGGTCACCCACACCAGCACCAGGCTGACATCGCCGAGCATCCCGGCCGGCCCGCTCAGCCCCACGGTGGCGAACCGGTAGGTGTCCACCGCGGCCACCGCCAGGGTCAGCACCGCGGGCACGGCCAGGCCGAACCGGTCGTGCAGCCGCACCATCAGCGGCGCCAGCGCGACCACCACCAGGTAGACCGCCAGGAACCACAGCGGGTTCGCCGCCTGGTCGCCCACGATGGCGATCGCGGGCTGACCCAGCAGCGAACCCGCGGTGGCCAGCGCCGCGCAGATCCCGACCAGTGGCAGGGTCGGGGTCACCAGGCGGCGAGCCCGGCGGGCCAGGAAGGTCACCGCGGACTGGCCCTTGCGGACCGTCGCGTCCACCCCCGCGGTGTTGACGAACCCGCCCGCGATGAACACCAGCGGCATCACCTGCAGGAACCAGGTCGCCACCCAGGTCACCGGTCCCGAGAACGCGATCCCCGCCTTCACCGCGCCATTGGCCACGGTGATCACCGGACTGATCCAGTGCAGCAGCACGACCATGCCCACCGCGGTCAGCCGGACCAGATCCACCACCGCGTTGCGATTGCCGGTGCCGACCGGCGTAGCCCCGCGGACCCCCATGCTGCTCATGGGAAAAGCCTCGCGGGCCGGGCCCGCCGCAGCCATGGGGTGGACTCCCGAGTCGACTCAGGGGCAGCTCCCCCAAAGGTAGGGGGGCTGACACCACCTTTGGTCGGTCCGCCGCGCGCCGATACGGTGTCAGACGATGAGCCAGCCGCAGCCCGAACAGCCGGAAACCCAGTCCGCCGCACGCCCGGCCTGGCAGCTCGCGCTGCCCGCGATCGTCGTGGTGGCCGGGGTGCTGCTCGCCTACCTGGCCCTGGGCCGCACCGGCGGCGACACCCCTCGGGCCGACCCGCCCGCACCCACCGCCTCGGACACCGCCGCGCCGCAGACGCCCAACCAAAGTCAGATGGACGCAGCCGCCCGGCAACTTGACTCCCGGTTCACCCGCCGCCGCGAGGGCGACCCCTACGCCAAGGGCCGGGTGGACGCGCCGGTGGTGATGGTGGAGTACGCCGACTACCGCTGCCCGTACTGCGCCAAGTTCAGCACCGACACCCGCCCCGAACTGGTGCGCCGCTACGTGGACCAGGGTCTGCTCCGGATCGAGTGGCGGGACCTGCCGATGTTCGGCGCGGAGTCCGAGGCCGCCGCGGTGGCCGCCCGCGCCGCGGCCAGGCAGGGCAGGTTCTGGCCGTTCCACGAACTGGCCTTCGCCGAGGCCCCGCGCTCCGGGCACGCCGAGTTCGGCCCGGACCGGCTGCGTGACCTGGCCCGCCGCTCCGGCGTGGCCGACATGGCCAAGTTCGAGCGCGATCTGGCCGATCCGGTGCTGCGCCAGGAAATCCGCGTCGACGCCGCGGAGAGTCAGGAGATGGGCCTGACCAGCACACCGGCCTTCCTGATCAACGGCCGCGCGGTGGTCGGCGCCCAGCCGCTGGAGACCTTCGTCCGGCTGATCGAGCAGGCCGCCAAGAAGTGACCGGCCAGCTCGGCTACCTGGGCGCGCTGCTCGGCGGCGCGCTCGCGCTGGCCAGCCCCTGCTCGGCGTTGCTGCTGCCCGCCTTCTTCGCCTACGCCTTCGGCCGCCCGGCCCGGCTGCTGGCCCGCACCGGCGTGTTCTACCTCGGCCTGGCCACCACCCTGGTGCCCCTGGGTGCGGCCGCGGCCAGCCTCGGCGGCCTGCTCACCGCGCACCGGCAGACGGTGATCACGGTGGCCGCGGTGCTGCTGATCGGTTTCGGCCTGGCCCAGCTCGTCGGCCGCGGCTTCGGCTCCGGGCTGTCCCAGCGCTTCGCGGCCACCACCAGGATCTCTTCGGCCGTCTCGGTGTTCGTGCTGGGCGCGACCTACGGCCTGGCCGGGTTCTGCTCCGGCCCGATCCTCGGCGGCGTGCTCACCGTGGCCGCGGCCGGCGGCGATCCCGGCTACGGCGCGGCCCTGCTCGCGGTCTACGGCCTGGGCATGGTGCTGCCGCTGTTCGCACTGGCCGCGCTGTGGGACCGGTTCAAGCTGGCGGAGCGGACCTGGTTGCGCGGCCGGGAGATCAGCCTCGGCCGCCTCCGCCTGCACACGCTGAACCTGGTGGCCGGACTGCTGTTCATCGGCATCGGCGTGCTGTTCCTGGTCACCGACGGCACCGCCGCCCTGCCCGGGATCGTCAGCGTGGACACCGAATCCGCGCTGGCCGAACGCGCGGGCGAGTTCGCCGCCGGGGTGCCGGACCTGCTGGTGCTGGCCCCGGTGCTGGCGGTGGCCTCGTTCGTGCTGATCCGCCGCCTGCGTCGTTAACCCGGCAGCGGCAGCCGCAGCGCGCGCTCGGCGATGCCCTGCAGCACCACGTCGGTCTGCTTGGTCTCCTGGCCCACCCACACCGCGCGCACGATCCGCACCCTGGTGCCATCGCGTGAGGTCGAAGCCACCGCGGGCGCGAACGAACTCGGCCCGCCCGGCCAGCTCCGGCCCTCGCGCAGCAGCTCGTTCACCCCGCCGCTCTGCTCGTCATCGGCCAGCGCCTGGAAGCGCTGCGCCTGCACCGCGTCGGCGAAACTGACCACCACCACCGAGACCGCGGCCTTGCGTTCCTCGTTGACCTCGAACAGGCTGCGCACCAGCGCGGTGCACGGGTTCTCCCGCAGCCACTGCTGCAACTGGCCGAAGGCCCTCGGCCCACAGTCGGCCTCCCGGGAGGAGCCGCGCGGCACGAAGTCCAGACCGTCCACAGTGGACTCCGGCGGTTCCGCGCTGCGCAACGAGGACACCGCGCCGCCGCCCTCGGGCCTGGCCGGTTCGCCGCTACAGGACTGGGCCACGGTGGCGATCAGCAACACCAGCGCCAGACCGGCCAGGGCCAGCCCGGCCAGCGGCAGCCACGGCTGGCGTTTCTTCGGCCGGGGCGCGGCGGGACGCGGCGGCGCTGGGCGGCCGTCGGCGGTGAAGCGGGGGATGAGCATGGTGCTGGCACTGGCCAGGTCCGGACTCACCGAATCGGCGAAACCCTCCGCGACCAGCTCACCGGCGGTCAGCGTGGCGGTGCGCCGGTCCACACTGGACAGCAGCCGCCGGGCGGCCTCGGCGGTGCACGGACGTTCGTAGGTGGACAGCTCCTTGACCGCGGCCAGCATCGCGGTCGGCGCCGGGTGCAGCACCCGGACCCCGCGGTGCAGGTCCCCGGTGGGCTGCAACACCTGGGCGACATACGGTCCGACCGCCACGATGGTGGACACGGGTAACGGCTCGATCCGCTCCGCCTGCAGGCGCTGGGTCAGCGCGGAGGCCGCGGTCAGCGCCTCCACCGCCGGGTTGAGCAGTCCGTCGTCCCTGATCAGCGGCCAGCCGTCGACCTTCCACTGTCCCTGCAACGGGGCTTCCAGCTTCATCGCCGGACCGGGCAGGTCGACCCCGACCACCACGATCACCCCGCGCGGCAGCACGATCACCGCGTCCAGCGGCCGCAGACTGCCCGGCGGTGTGCAGTCCAGCAGCGCGATCCCGCCGGCCAGATCGGTCCCGGCGCCCCAGGTCGACAGCGCGGCGCGCATGTCGGCCTCCACGCCCTCCACCCGGGCGGAGGGATCGTCACCGAGCCGCACCAACCGCACGCCCAACACCTCCGCGCGTGACTCGTCCCGTCCCGGTTGCTCCGGTCGGCTCAAACCGTAGCGGGAGTCCCCCCGTGGGTTACGGGCAACCACCCAATTCGCGGTCAGTACCCGAACACCCTGGGTGAACGCCCCCGGCCGGGTGACACTGATCGGGGTGTCGGTTGGTTCTTCTGGCGCATTGGCGGTCGCGCAGGGCAGAATGACCGCACGGGTGATCGCCGGAAAGTCACGACGCACCGTCCGTTGCACAAGACGAGGAACGCGGGGAATACGTCCCTCGTCGAGTAGCGGAGGTCAGCAGTGAGCGCACGGGGATGCACCGGTGGCGTTGTCTACGTCCACTCGTCGCCGTCTGCGGTCTGTCCGCACGTCGAGTGGGCGATCTCGGGCACCCTTGGTGGCCGGGCCGATCTGAAATGGACCGCCCAGCCGGCGGCGCCAGGACAGCTGCGCGCCGAATGCGCCTGGACCGGCGATGCCGGCACCGGCGCGTCGCTGGTGTCCGCGCTGCGGGCCTGGCCGATGCTGCGCTTCGAGGTCACCGAGGAACCCAGTGCCGGCGTGGACGGCGAGCGGTTCTGCCACGTCCCTGGCCTGGGCCTGTGGCGAGCCCGCACCAGCGTCAACGGCGACATCATGGTCACCGAGGACCAGCTGCGCACCCTGATGGCGGCCAACCGCGCCGCCGAGGCCATGACCCACCGCCTGGGCGAGCTGCTCGGCGCGGCCTGGGACGACGCCCTGGAGCCGTTCCGCCGGGCAGGCGACGGCGCGCCGGTGACCTGGCTGCACCGGGTGGGCTGAGCTGCCCACTTGGTATGGCACCCTGGTGGGGTGAGTGGGCTGCGGCGGTTCTGGCCGCTGTTTCTCGTCGGGCTGGTGCTGCTCGGCGCGGTGTCGATCGGGCTGACCCTGCGTCAGGCCTACCCCACCGCGGGCGCTGACCCCGCGGTGCGCGCGGTCATCGACAGCACCTCGGCGCGGCCACGGGAGCAGGAACCCGGACCGTCCACAGTGGAGTTCACCCCGGACGCCAGCGCGCACCCGGACGCCCCGGCCATCAAGAACCTGCTCACCGGCTACTTCGAGGCGATCAACAGCCGCAACTTCGACCAGTGGCGCGCGCACGTCACCGCCAAGGTCTCCCAGGAGACCCAGCGCGCGGTCTGGCTCGCCGACTACGCCACCACCAAGGACGGCAGCATCCTGGTCCGCCGGGTGATCAACTCACCCGGCGGCACCCTGCGGATCATGCTGACCTTCACCAGCACCCAGGACCCGGCCAAGTCCCCGCCGGACGCCCGCTCGGACTGCAACCGGTGGTGGGCGACCTACCAGCTCGCCATGGAGGGCCGCACGCTGCGCATCGACAAGGGCTCACCGCTGAGCACCATCGTCTCGGCCTGCTGAGCACGCGCTAGAGCGGGATGTTGCCGTGCGCGCCACGCCCGGCCACCGCACTCGCCAGCGCCTCGGCCAGCCGCCGCCGGGTGTGCCGGGGCTCGATCACCTCGTCCACCACCCCCAGCTCCACCGCGCGCGCCACCCCGCCCGCGACCCGCTCGTGCTCCCGCGCCAGCTCCGCCCGCAACGCCGCTCGCTCCACCTCGGGAGCGGCCGCCAGCCGGCGCCGGTGCAGCACGTCCACCGCGGCCGTGGCGCCCATCACCGCGACCTCGGCCGCCGGCCAGGCGAAGACGGCGGTGGCGCCCAGGGCACGGGAGTTCATCGCGATGTAGGCGCCGCCGTAGGCCTTGCGGGTGATCAGGGTGACCCGGGGGATGACGGCCTCGGCGAAGGCGTGCAGCAGTTTCGCGCCGCGGCGGACCACGCCCTCCCACTCCTGGCTCACCCCCGGCAGGTAGCCGGGCACGTCCACCAGCACCAGCAGCGGCACCCCGAAGGCGTCGCAGAGCCGGACGAAACGGGCCGCCTTCTCCGCACCGGCCGAGTCCAGGCAGCCACCCATCCGGATCGGGTTGTTCGCCAGCACGCCGACGGTGCGGCCGCCGAGCCTGCCAAGGCCGGTCACCACATTGGCCGCCCACCTCGGCTGGAGTTCCTCGACGCTGTCCAGCAGTTCGCGCACCAGTGGGCGCACGTCGTAGGCGCGTTGCGGCCGCTCGGGCAGCAGCGCGGCGAGGTCCCGCTCGTCACGCACCGCGTGCGGGTCGAACAGGCCGGGCCGGGCGAACAAGGCGGTGATCCGCCGGGCGCGGGCACAGGCGTCGGCCTCGTCGGTGGCCACGATGTGCGCCACGCCGGACTTCTCGCCGTGTGCCTCGGGACCGCCGAGCGCGGCCATCTCGATCCGCTCGCCGGTGACGCTGCGCACCACCTCCGGGCCGGTCACGAACACCCGGCCGCCCTCGGCCATGATCACCACGTCGGTGAGCGCGGGACCGTAGGCGGCGCCGCCTGCCGCCGGGCCGAGCACCACCGAGATCTGCGGGACCTTGCCGGAGGCGCGGACAATGGCCGCGAAGACCTGGCCGACCGCGTCCAGCGCGGCCACCCCCTCGGCCAGCCGGGCGCCGCCGGAATGCCACAGGCCGATGATCGGGATCCGCTCGCGCAGCGCGGTGTCGATGGCCGTCACCAGGTGCGCGCAGCCCGCGGTGCCCAGCGCGCCGCCCAGCAGCGCGGCGTCGGTGCAGAAGGCGATCACCGCGGCGCCCTCGACCCGGCCGCGCACGGTGTGCACCCCGCTGTCCTCCGGCGGGTGCAGCGGGATCATGGTGCCGTCGTCGAGCAGGCGGTTCAGCCGTAGCCCGGGAGAACGGGGATCGAGCCCCGTGTTGTCGAGTGGTTGGTCAGCCCTGGTCGCCAATGCCGTCATCAAACGCTCCTCGAGAGGTGCGGGACAGGCAGGAGGAGGCTGACGCCCCGGTCTGAGGGCGCCCCGGCATAACACCGGGGCGGAGACTCAGACCGAGGCGAAAGCCAGTGCGACGTTGTGCCCGCCGAAACCGAACGAGTCGTTCACGGCGGCCTGCAGCCGGACGTGCCGGGGTCCACCCGTCACCACGTCCAACCCGACCGCGGGGTCGAGGTTGTCCAGGTTCAGCGTCGGCGGGATCACGCCGTCGCGGACCGCGAGCACGGTGGCGATCGCCTCCACCGCACCGGAACCACCCAGCAGGTGACCCAGTGCGGACTTCGGCGCGGTGACCACGGCGTGGGTGCCGATGGCGGAGCGGATGGCCGCCGCCTCGGCCACGTCGCCGACCGGGGTCGACGTCGCGTGCGCGTTCACATGTCCCACATCCGCGGGGGTGAGCCCGCCGGTGCGCAGTGCGGCCTTGATGGCCCGGCTGGCGCCCTTGCCCTCCGGTTCCGGGGCGGTGATGTGGTAGGCGTCCGCGCTGGTGCCGATCCCGGCCAGCTGCCCGTACACCCTCGCCCCGCGCGCCGCGGCGTACTCGGCCCGTTCCAGCACCATGATCCCGGCGCCTTCCCCGAGCACGAACCCGTCGCGGGCGGTGTCGAACGGGCGGGAGGCCCGTTCGGGTTCGTCATTGCGCGTGCTCATCGCCCGCATCTGGGAGAACCCGGCCACCGGCAGCGCGCAGATGCTCGCCTCGGCGCCGCCACAGACCACGATGTCGCACTCGCCCGCCTTGAGCATCCGCCACGCCCAGGCGATGGCCTCGGCGCCGGAAGCGCAGGCGGAGACGGGAGCGTGCACCCCGGCCCTGGACCCCAGCTCCAGCCCGACCACGGCCGCGGGGCCGTTGGGCATCAGCATCGGGACGGTCAGGGGCGAGACCTTGCGCTTCCCGTAGGTCTCCAGGATGTCGTCCTGACCGAGGATGGTCAGGGCGCCCCCGATGCCGGTGCCCACCACGACGGCCAGCCGCTCGGGCTCGACCTCGGGTGCGCCGGCATCGGCCCACGCTTGCCGCGCGGCGATCAGGGCGACCTGCTCCGACCGGTCGAGGCGGCGAGCCTCGACCCTGGTCAGCACCTCGGTGGGTTCGACAGCGAGCTGGGCGGCGATGCGCACGTCCAGATCGAACCTGTCCACCCAGTCGGCCTTCAGCTCGCCGACTCCGCTGCGCCCGGCGAGCATCGCGTCCCAGGTGGACGCGACGTCGCCGCCGAGCGGAGTCGTCGCACCGAGACCGGTGACGACAACGTCAGGAGATGTCATTGGTTCTTCGAGATGTAGTTCACCGCGTCGCCGACGGTCTTCAGGTTGACCAGCTCGTCGTCCGGGATCTTCACGCCGAACTTGTCCTCGGCCTGCACCGCGACCTCGACCATGGACAGCGAGTCGATGTCCAGGTCGTCCACGAAGGACTTGTCGGCGGAGACGTCGGCCTGGTCCACACCGGCGACCTCTTCGATGATCTCGGCGAGACCTTCGAGAATTTCTTCGTTCGAAGCCATTGAGCTTGTTCCTTTCGAGTTACCCACCGACCAGAGCGGCAACGGCCGCCCCGGAGTCTTGTTGAGTTGCCGCCCCCGTGCTCAGGGGCAGATGACCACCTGTCCGGCGGACACCAGGCCGGCGCCGAAACCAATGAGCAGCAACACATCGCCGCTGGAGATCTCACCGGCCGCACGCATGTGGTCCAGGGCGATCGGGATCGAGGCCGAGGAGGTGTTGCCGCTGGTGACGATGTCCCTGGCGACCACCAGGTCCTCCCGGGCGCCGCGACCGCGCAGTTCCTTGGCGATGGACTCCACGATCCGCAGGTTCGCCTGGTGCGGCACCAGCGCGTCGATGTCGGAGAGCTTGAGCCCGGCCAGTTCCACCGCGCGTTCGGCCACCGGCCAGTTCTCCGTGGTGGCCCAGCGGAACACCGACTGGCCCTCCTGGTAGAGGTAGCGCTGCGGGGTCACCCCGATCACCTCGGCCATGCCGCCCGCGCTCTCCCAGGCCACCGGCCCGATGGCGGGTTCGTCCGAGGGTCCGACCACCACGGCCCCGGCGCCGTCGGCGAAGATGATGCAGGTTGAGCGGTCCGTCCAGTCCACCCAGTCGGTGAAGCGCTCGGCGCCGATCACCAGGACGTACCGGGAGGAGCCGCCTCGGACCAGGTCCGAGGCGGTGGCCATGGCGTAGCAGAAGCCGGCGCAGGCCGCGTTCACATCGAAGGCGCCCGCCTTGACGATCCCGATCCGCGCGGCCACCTGGGCCGCGGCGTTGGGGATGGTGGTGGGCATGGTGCAGGTGGCGATGATGACCGTGTCGATCTCGGTCGGGTCCAGCCCGGAGTCCGCGACGGCCTTCTTGCCCGCCTCGACCGCCATGTCGGTCAGCGACTGGTCCTCGCGGGCGAGCCTGCGGGTCTTGATGCCCACCCGGCTCTGGATCCACTCGTCGGAGGTGTCGACCAGCTTGGCGAGGTCGTGGTTGGTCACCACGCGGTCGCCCTGGTGACTGCCAAGTCCGATGATCTTCGTGCCGACCGGGCCGGGGGCCAGCTGCATGGTTGGTCGCTCCTCGTTGCTCACGCCGCACCACCGGCGAACAGGTCGACCGCCTTGTCCAGGTCGGCCGGGGACTTCAGGGGGAGCCGCGCAACGTCGGGCAGCTCGCGCTTGACCAGGCCACTCAGGGTCCCGGCCGGAGGCAGCTCGACGACCGCGGTCACACCCTGAGCAGCGAGGGTGGTCATGCAGGCGTCCCAACGCACCGGCGAGGTCACCTGGGTGACCAGCCGGCCAAGCACTTCGGCGCCGCCGGTGCCCACAGGGAGCACAGCGCCTTCGGCGTTGGACAACAAGGGGCGCGTGACGTTGTTCACCGTCATCTGGGCGGCACGGGCGCGCAGCGCCTCGGCCGCCGGGGCCATGTACGCGGTGTGGAAGGCGCCCGCGACCGGCAGCGCCTTGACCCGCGCGCGCTCGGGCGGGTTCGCCAGCAGCTTGTCCAGCCCGGCCAGGCTGCCCGCGGCCACGATCTGACCCGCGCCGTTGCGGTTGGCGGGGATCAGGCCGAACTCCTCGATCCGGGCGAGGACCTCGGCCTGCACACCGCCCATCACGGCGGTCATGCCGGTCGGTTCGAGCGCGCAGGCGGCGGCCATCTCGGCGCCGCGCACCGCGGCCAGCGCGACGGCGTCGTCGGCGGTGAGCACGCCACCCAGAACAGCGGCGGCGAGCTCACCGACCGAGTGGCCGGCGACCGGGACGTCGGTGGGCAACTCGACCCGGCGGGCCAACTCTTCGTACGCCAGCAACGCCAGGGCCACCACCAGTGGCTGGGTCACCGACGTGTCCTTGATCTCCTCCGCGGTCGCCGTGGTGCCGAGGCGGACCAGGTCCAGCCCGGTCAGCTCGGACCAGTGGGACAGCCGCTGCGCGGTTCCGGGCAGTTCGAGCCAGGGCTCGAACATGCCGGGGGACTGCGAGCCCTGTCCGGGAGCGAGGAGAGCGATCACGTCGGTAACTGAACACGCTCAAGGGGGTCTGGAGGCATGCCGCCGGGGACTAAGTTCGGCGGCTGGTTTTGTGGAGTGTCTACAAGCAGTAGTAGAAAACGGGGCCAGATATGTCAGTTTCATTGTGGCGACCGCTAGAAGTCCGGCTCGCGCATTAGGCCAAATGGGTGAGCATTGAGACGGAGGTCACCAGAGTCCGCGGGCCCTGGCCAGCCGCCCCACCGCGAGGGCCACCCGGAGCACCAGCGCGTCCCGTGGATCGGTGGCGGTGTGCCCGGTGATCTCGGCCACCCGGCGCAGCCGGTACCGCACGGTGTTGGAGTGCACGAACAGGGTGCGCGCGCAGCTCTCCAGCACACCGCCTGCCTCCAGATAGGCCTCCACGGTCTCCAACAGTGAGCCGCCTGCCTCCACCAGCGGCCGCACCACCCGTTCCACCAGCTGCCGTTCGGCCTCGGGGTCACCGGCCAGCGCGCGTTCGGGCAGTAGTTCGCCGGAGCGCACCGGGCGCGGCGCGGCCGGCCAGCCGACCACGGCGCGCAGGCCGGAGATGGCGTCGGCGGCACTGTGGTGCGCCTCGGCCAGACTGGGCACGGTCGGCCCGGCCACCACCGGCCCGTCGCCGAAGGCCTCGGACATCTTGGCCAGCACATCGTGTCCGGTGGAGCCGGCCACCGGCCCGCCGAGCACCACCACCAGCCGGGAGCCCTGCACGCCGAGCAGCACCGCGCGGCCGGTGCGGGCGGCCCGGCTGCGCACGTCGAAGACCACCGCGGGCGGGTCGTCGCTGGCCGGGTTGCCGACCAGCACGGTGGCCTCGGCGGCCAGGTCCCAGCCCAGCGCGGCGGCCCTGGACAGCAGCGACTCCTCGGCGTCGCCACGCACGATGCCGTCCACCATCAGCGCTTCCAGGCGGGCGTCCCAGGCGCCGCGGGCCTCGGCCGCGGCGGCGTAGGAGGTGGCCGCGGCGAAGGCGATCTCCCGGCCGTAGCGCAGCACGGCCTCGGTGAGCCAGGCGCGTTCGGCGGTGTCCCTGCCCAGTATCGGCAGCTGCTGCTCCAGCATGTCGATCGCTATCCGGACCAGTTCCACGGTCTGGCGCAGGCTGACCCAGCGGGAGATGTCCCTGGGCGCGGCGCGGAAGGCCTCGGCGGTGAGCCGGATGGCCTGGCGCGGGTCGCGCAGCCATTCCACGAAGTTGGCCGCGCCGGTCTGGATCACCAGCAGCACGCTGGCCCGCTGGTCGGCCGGCATCCGGCGGAACCAGGGCAGCTGGGAGTCCATCGCGGAGATGCTGGCCGCGGCCAGGTCCCCGGAGGCGCGCTCCAGTCCCCGCAGGGTCGCCGCGGACAGCTCCGGCGGCGGGTGGGGCTGCGGCACGACCTCGGCACTCATGTCTCCCAGAGTCCCACGCCGGGGCAGCGCTGAAGCTCACCCAGGGCGTTACCTCTGTCGAGTGACCGCCTATACGGGGAAAATCCCAGAATTATGTGCCGCCAGTCTGCCCTGTTTTCGCTGTTCACCCGCCGGTAGGAACGTTCTGCTCGCCCGAAAGGGGCACAGGCGATGCAGGAGGTCTCACCGTGCGTAGAACAACCGCCGCCCGTGGCAGGTGGCCGAGAGCAGCGGCGCTGACACTCGGTCTGCTCGGACTGCTCGGCAGCCAGGTCGTGACCGCGACCCAGCCCGCCGAAGCAGCGGAAACGGCCAACCCGGCCGCGCTCAAGGAGTTCTACAGCCAGGTTCCGAACTGGCAGCCGTGCAAGTTCAACAGCGCGCTGGACTGCGCCACCCTGGTGGTGCCGATGGACTACGGCAAGCCCAAGCAGGAGCGGATCGCGCTCTCGGTCAGCAGGCTCAAGGCCAGCGACCCGGCCAAGCGCCGCGGCATCCTGCTGTCCAACCCCGGCGGTCCCGGCGGCAGCGGCCTGGCCCTGCCGACCTACTTCTACGGCACCCCGCTGACCGAGGTCTACGACCTGATCGGCTTCGACCCGCGCGGGGTCAACGAGTCCACCCTGCTCAGCTGCGAGGTCACCACCGACCTGCACAAGCTCAACTCGCGGCCGGAGGACAAGGACTTCGCGGCCTGGACGGCCAGCGCCCGGCAGAGCGAGGAGGCCTGCCGCAAGGCCGGTGGCGCGCTGCGCAAGCACGTCAACACACCCAACACCGCCCGCGACATGGATGTCATCCGCGGTGTGCTGGGGGAGAAGAAGCTCAGCTACGTGGGCTACTCCTACGGCACCTACCTGGGCGCGGTCTACGGCAGCCTGTTCCCCAAGCAGCTCGACCGCAGCGTGCTGGACTCCTCGGTGCACCCGGAGTGGATCTGGCGGCACCAGTTCAAGCAGCAGTCGGTGGCCTTCCGGGAGAACGTGGACCTGTGGGCGGAATGGGCCGGGCAGCGCAACAACCGCTTCGGCATCGGCAAGACCAAGGCCGAGGTGCTGGCCACCGTCGAGCAGGTCGCGGCCAAGCTGCACGCCACCCCGGCTGACGGCTTCGACCGCACCCAGTTCGACGCGGGTGTCGGCGGCGGCGCGCGCTACCGGTTCAACTGGGAGTTCCTCGCCGAGGACGTGAAGTACTTCCGCGACTTCCAGCCCGGCTCGGCCGAGTTCGCCGAGGCGGCCAAGGCCGGCAAGGAACTCGCCGCGCTGGGCCTGGCCCAGCTGCGCGCGGGTGTGTTCGACACGGTCACCTGCGAGGCGGACTGGCCGCGCGACCTGGACAGCTACTACCAGGACATGCGCGAGTTCCGGGACCGCTACCCCTACGGCCTCGGCGTGACCAGGGCCGCGCCGCGCACCTGCACCTTCCGCTCGTTCACCCCGCCGGAGAAGCCGGTCAAGCTCAAGCGCAAGGGCTACCAGACCGGCGTGGTGATCCAGGCCGACGGCGACACCCAGACCCACTACGACGGCGGCCCGGCCATGGCCGAGCGCCTGGAGGACCACCTGATCTCGGTGGCCGACGAGGGCAGGCACGGCCTGTACGCCCTGGGCGGCAACACCTGTGTGGACGAGCACGTCAACCGGTACCTGGTCGACGGCGTGCTGCCGCCGAGCCGGGTGATCTGCGCGGGCACCCCGCGCCCGGACGTGCCCACCGACGCCGAGTCGGCCTCGTCCCGGTCCCGCAGGCTCGCGCCGACCCCGCCGGGCGCGCTCGCGGAGAAGGTGCGGCAGGCCGCGGCGGCCAACAAGGTGACCAACCTGCCGTTCTGATTCAGCCGCCAGGACAACGGAAAAGGGAGAAGGCCCGGCGCTCGCGCCGGGCCTTCTCATCCCTCCGGTCCCCACCGGTAGTTCTACTGTGGACGGTCAAGGGCCGTTGGGGCTAGTGCATTACTCCTATCGGGTCTGTGTCGCGCCTTGCTGGTTTAGTCCAACCGGCCCACGATCAACTCCGTAGCGACAACCTGTCGCGGATTAGAGGAGGAAGTCGTGGGAGGCGAACTACGCCGGGGGCTCGCGGACGCGTGGTCCATGGTGGCCACATTCGTGCCGAAGCTCTTCGGCTTCTTGCTGATCCTGTTGGTCGGCTGGCTGATCGCCAAGGCGCTGGCCAAGGTGGTCTCGTTGCTGCTGCGCAAGACCGGCTTCAACAGGCTGGCCGACAAGGCGGGCGTCGGCACTCTGCTGGCCAGTCAGCGGGTGGACGCCGCCGAGATCATCGTCAAACTCGTCTACTACTTCGTCCTGCTGATCGCGCTGCAACTGGCCTTCGGCGTCTTCGGCGCGGGCAACGCGGTGAGCCAGCTGCTCACCGACATCATCGGCTACCTGCCTCGGATCATCGTGGCCATCGTGCTGCTGCTAGTGGCCGCGGCCATCGCCCGCATCGCCCGCGACCTGGTCGGCACCGCCATCGGCGCCCGCCCGTTCACCGCACTGCTGCGCGGCATCACCTACGCCTTCATCCTGGCCCTTGGCGTGATCGCCGCGCTGAACCAGCTCGGCATCGCCACCACGGTCACCACCCCGGTGCTGATCGCGGTGCTGGCCACCGTCGGCGGCATCCTGGTGGTCGGCGTCGGCGGCGGCCTGATCCGGCCCATGCAGGACCGCTGGGGCAGCTGGCTGAACCGGATCGAGAGCGAGGCCGCGGCCACCCGCAACCCCGCTCCCGCACCCGGCACCTCCAACACCCCAGGCCCGCCACCGAACGAGACGCCAACCCCGCCCGCGGGGACGCCGATCCCGCCGATGCCGCCAGCGCAGTAGACAGGCATGGGCTCGCGAGAACGCGCTGCGAGCCCATGGACAGTCCGCCACTTGTTGCGAAACAGGCGTGGCGCGCCAGCGACACGGCGGGCTCTTCACCAGCGGCGGGGTGCCGATTTTTCGCGTTGCCTTGTCGTGTGCCCGACGCATCCGAAGCTTGCTTCGCGTGCGGCGGGTACATGACGAGGCGACTTCGAAGCGAAAAATCCAGCGTGCGGAGCACGCCAATCAACACAGTCGCCGATCCAACACAGCGAGCACGTCCTTCCAGCTCAGATAAGCGAAACCGGTGGTCTCCAGCTCCTTGCCCGAGGGGTCGGTGACCGCCGGTTTCCGCTCTCCGTCGTGCACCGCGAGCAGCCCGGCCGGATAGCCGGGCAGCGGGGTGGTCACCACGGCCGCGCCGTCGGAGTGCTCCACCGAGTCCCGGCCGTGCCCCTCGCGCACCCGGAAGGTGCCCAGCACCGTGCCCGGCTTCTCCCGGTCGTAGACCACGAACCGGGAATCACCCTGGCTGGAGGCGACCAGCTGGCCGCGCCCGTGCCCGGCGTCGGCGATGGTCAGGCCCTCGGCGTCCGCGGTCAGCCACTTCCCGCCGAAGCCAGGATCCGCGCCGGCCGGCACGCACTCCTCGGTCTGCTCGTCGTACTTCGCGGGCACCCCGAACTCGCGCACCCGGTCGATCAGTTCCGGCTGACCGAAGCCCTTGGCGGACAACGGGATCCGCCAGATGCCGACATCCTCCTGAGCCGCGTAGAGCACCCCGTGCCGGGAGTCGATCACCATGCCCTCGATCTGCGGGCCCTCGCCCGGCTCGCCGCAGGGCACCCAGGTCTTGCCGTCGGGCAACCGGAAACTCGCCGGGAGGTCCACAGTGGACAGTGGGCGGATGGAGACGCCCTCGGCGGTGCGCACCGGGGTCAGCAGGGCCAGCCGGGTCTCGTGGCGGCGGCTGGCCACCACCAGCGGGGTGCCCCGGTCGGCGCCTGCGGCCAGGCCGTAGGCGGTGCGCTGCTCGTCCACCTCGGCCTCGGTCTGGCTGAACACCCGAGGGGTCGCCGCCGCGGTCACGTCCTTGAGCACGCTCTTCCCGGCCGCCGCGCCGCGCGGGTCGACCCGGTACACCCGCACCCGGTCCCGGCCCCGGTCACTGACAAAAGCCAGGTCGCCCAGCAGGTCCACGTTGTTGAACCGCCCCGGCGCGGCCCCGGTCACCGGCGGCGGCGGGGCGGCCACCAGCTGCAGCAGCTTCCCGGACAGGTCGAAGGCGGCCAGCCCGCCCTCCTTGAGCGTGCCCAGCACGACGCTGTCACCGCGCCGGGACGGGTGTACCCAGATCGCCGGGTCGTCCGCGTTGGCCTTCGGCGGTGTGCCGGAGGCGTCGTCGACGAAGGCCGGGGTCTGGGCGGCAGGGATGACGATGCCGGGCCGGGCGTCGGCGACACCGGGCAGGCCGAGCGCGAGCAGCGCGGTGCTCGACACGACGGCGACAAGGGGGACCAGCAGGTTGCGCATGGATCAACCTTGGCCGCCGCAGGTGAACGCGAACAGTCTTTCAGGTCACTATCCCCTGGGCGGAATAGCGGCGGGGGAGCAGAGTGTTGGCCAGAACAGAAGTGTCGTGCGCTCCGGGGTCGGTGAAAATCCGAACCGGCGGTGACAGCCCGCGACCCGCCGGCAGCCAGCAGGCGGTTGACACGGTGGAATTCCGTGGCCGACGGTGAAAGTCCGGATGGGAGGCTGCGCACGCGCGCCCGCGTACCCGGACTCATCCCGGCACGCCGGTGTCGCGTCGCCGTTCCCGAAAACAGCCCCGCTGCCTGGGCTGTGGGGAGAGGCAGATGCGGTTCCTGATGGAACACGGGTTCGAGTTCTTCGGCCAGCGGGTCGCCTACGCCGAGCTGATCGGCCAGCTAGGCGCGCTAGCCGTGGTGTTCCTGGCCCAGCGCCGCACCCTGTGGACCTGGCCGGTGCAGATCGTCACCGCCGTGCTGCTCTTCAGCGTCTACCTCTCCGCCCAGCTCGGCGGCCTGGCCACCCGGCAGGTCGCGGTGCTGGCCATCGCGGTCTACGGCTGGTGGGCCTGGACCCGCCGCCGCGACCCGGTCTTCGGCGTCGCGGTGCGCGCGGCCAGCGCCACCGAACGCCTGGTGATCCTCGGCCTGATGCTCGTCGGCACCACCGGGTTCGCCCTGCTGCTGGACGCCCTGGACGCCTCCTGGGCACCCTGGCCGGACGCCTGGATCTTCGTCGGCACCCTGGTCGCCTACGGCGCGCAGGCGGCCGGTCTGGTCGAGTTCTGGCTGGTGTGGCTGGCCGTGGACGCGGTCGGCGTGCCCTTGCAACTGATGTCCGGCCTGTGGTTCTCCGCGCTGGTCTACATCGTGTTCGCGGTGCTCGTGGTGCGCGGCTGGCTGGACTGGAACCGCACCGCGGCCGCCGCCCGCAACCGAATGACGGTTGACACGATCGGGTGAGGCTGATGGGTTCAGGCGGGGCTCACTGGGGGCCCTGCCCGAACTCATCGAGGAGTCACGTGCGTCGACTCATCGCCCTGTCCGCGCTGACCGCGGCCACGCTGGGCCTGGTGGCCCCGCTCGCCACCGCAGCGCCCGCCCCGCCGCGCACCGGCTTCGAGCAGTCCAACGGAGCCCGCTGGACCGGCCTGGACGAGGAACAGCGTTTCCTGGCCGCGGTCGACAAGGCCAGCAGGCACACCACGGTCAGCCGGATCGGCAGCACGGTCCAGGGCCGCCCGCTGAACCTGGTCCGGATCGGCCCCGCGCACGCCACCAGCACGGTGCTGTTCATCTGCTCCCAGCACGGTGACGAGCCCTCCGGCCGGGACGCCTGCCTGACCAAGCTGCGCGACCTCGCCTTCCAGCGGGAGAACCCGCGGGTCAAGTACCTGTTCGTGCCCACGGCCAATCCGGACGGCCGGGCCGCGGACACCCGCACCAACGCCAACGGCGTGGACATCAACCGGGACCACCTGCTGCTGGTCTCACCCGAGGCCAAGGCCCTCGCCGCGGTCATCCGCGAGCACCGCCCCGAGGTCATCCACGACCTGCACGAGTACGGCGCCACGCCCAAGTTCTACGACAAGGACGTGCTGTACCTGTGGTCCCGCAACCTCAACGTGGCCGACCACCTGCACGACGAGTCGGTCACCCTGTCCAAGGACTACGCCAAACCGCACGTCGAAGGGGCCGGGCACTCCACTGGTGAGTACGGCATCTGGACCGACCCGGTGACCGGCAAACCGATCCGCCAGGTCGCAGGCGACGGTCAGGAGCGGATCCTGCGCAACACCGCGGGCCTCAAGCACGCGGTCGGCATCCTGCTGGAGACCAAGGTCGACCCCAAGGACGCCGCCGAGGCCGCCGACCCAGCGCTCAACCAGCGCCGCCGGGTGCACTCCCAGCTCGCCGCGGTCGCGGGCACCGGCAAGCTGGTGGCCGACCGCTGGGCGCCGATCGCACTGGCCACCGGCAAGAGCCGCCTCGGCGCGGTGCTCGGCCAGGGCCCGGTCTACTTCGGCGGCGCGGACAACGAGCCGGCCAAGCCCGAGGACACCGAGAAAAACCCGGCCTGCGGCTACAAGCTGACCGCCGAGCAGTTCGCCGCCCACCGCGAAGTCCTCGGCCTGCACGGCATCTTCTCGGTGCCGGTGCCCGGCGGCCGCCTGGTGCCACGCAACCAGGAAGCCGGGCGCCTGATCCCGCTGCTGCTGGACGCCCGCGCCGACTACGGCCTGGTCAAGGCCACCACGGCCCCGCACTGCGTCTGAGCATGACGATGGGGCTCCCCTAACTTGGGGGCTCCCCTAACTTGCGGGGAGCCCCATCGCGCAATGCCTCAACGATCAGGCGGAGCCGGAGTCCGAGGTCTGCGGACCGGCGGCCTGGACGTCGTCGATGCGGTACTTGCGTGCCGCCTCGGCGACCACCGACTGCTCGACCTCACCGCGCTTGGCCAGTGCGGCCAGCGTGGCCACCGTGATCGACTCGGCGTCGACCAGGAAGTGGCGGCGGGCTGCCGGGCGGGTGTCGGAGAAGCCGAACCCGTCGGTGCCCAGGGTGAGCATGTCGGTGGGCACCCACGGCCGGATCAGGTCCGGGACCGCGCGCATCCAGTCCGACACCGCCACCACCGGGCCCTGGCCCTGGGAGAGCGCCTGGGTGATGTAGGGCACCCGCTGGCCCTGCTCGGGGTGCAGCAGGTTCTCCCGGTCGATCGCCACCGCCTCGCGGCGCAGCTGTGACCAGGAGGTGGCCGACCACACATCCGCGTGCACGCCCCAGTCCTGGGCGAGCAGCTCCTGCGCGCGCACCGCCCACGGCAGCGCCACGCCGGAGGCCAGCAC
The DNA here is from genome assembly GCF_052078295.1 of Crossiella sp. CA198. Lineage (NCBI taxonomy): Bacteria > Bacillati > Actinomycetota > Actinomycetes > Pseudonocardiales > Pseudonocardiaceae > Crossiella > Crossiella sp. CA198. Next base: position 88,075 of record NZ_JBQJIM010000002.1, on the reverse strand, counting down.
CTGGGCCCGCAGCGGGCCTTCGCCCTGCGCCGCCTTGACCCGGTGCAGACCACGCAGCAGACCGTCCACGTCCAGGTCAGCCGGTTCGGCGGGCTGGACGTAGGGGTCGTTGTAGACGGTCAGGTAGTAGAAGATGTCCTCGGCGTGCTCGCCGTACATCCGGCGCAGACCGTCCTTGACGATGTGCGCGACCTCATACCCGTAGGCGGGGTCGTAGGCCACCACGGCCGGGTTGGTGTAGGCCAGCAGCTGCGAGTGCCCGTCGTTGTGCTGCAGGCCCTCACCGGTCAGCGTGGTGCGACCGGCGGTGGCGCCGATGACGAAGCCGCGGGCCATCTGGTCCGCCGCCGCCCACAGGCTGTCGCCGGTGCGCTGGAACCCGAACATCGAGTAGAAGATGTAGATCGGGATCATCGGCTCGCCGTGCGTGGCGTAGGAGGTGCCCGCGGCGGTGAACGAGGCGGTCGACCCGGCCTCGTTGATACCCTCGTGCAGGATCTGGCCCCGCTCGCTCTCCTTGTAGGCGAGCATCAGCTTGGCGTCCACCGAGGTGTACAGCTGACCGTGCGGGTTGTAGATCTTCTGCGTCGGGAACATGGAGTCCATGCCGAAGGTGCGTGCCTCGTCCGGGATGATCGGGACGAGCCGCGGGCCGATCTCCGGGTCCTTCGCCAGGTCCTTGACCAGCCGGACGAAGGCCATGGTGGTGGCCACCTCCTGCTTGCCGGACCCACGCTGGATGACCTCGTAGACCTTGTCCGCCGGCAGCGCCAGCGGCTTGTGCTTCACCCGGCGGGCAGGCGCCGAGCCACCGAGCTGGCGGCGGCGGTCCTGCAGGTACTGGATCTCCGCGGAGTCCTGGCCGGGGTGGTAGTACGGCGGCAGGTACGGGTCGCGCTCCAGCTCGGCGTCGGTGATCGGGATCCGCTGGGTGTCCCGGAACCGCTTCAGGTCCTCGAGGGTGAGCTTCTTCATCTGGTGCGTGGCGTTGCGCGCCTCGAACTGCGGGCCCAGGCCGTAACCCTTGATCGTCTTGGCCAGGATGACCGTCGGCTGGCCGTGGTGCTCGGTGGCCGCCTTGTAGGCCGCGTAGACCTTGCGGTAGTCGTGCCCGCCGCGCTTGAGGTTCCAGATGTCCTGGTCGCTGTACGGCGTGACCAGCTCCTTCGTCCGCGGGTCGCGGCCGAAGAAGTGTTCCCGCACGTAGGCGCCGTCATTGGCCTTGTAGGTCTGGAAGTCGCCGTCCGGCGTGGTGTTCATCAGGTTGATCAGCGCGCCGTCGCGGTCGGCGTGCAGCAGGGTGTCCCACTCCCGGCCCCACACGACCTTGATCACGTTCCAGCCCGCGCCGCGGAAGAACGACTCCAGCTCCTGGATGATCTTGCCGTTGCCGCGCACCGGCCCGTCCAGGCGCTGCAGGTTGCAGTTGATCACGAAGGTCAGGTTGTCCAGGCCCTCGTGCGCCGCGACGTGGATCAGGCCACGCGACTCCGGCTCGTCCATCTCGCCGTCGCCGAGGAAGGCCCAGACCCGCTGCTGCGAGGTGTCGGCCATGCCGCGGTCGTGCATGTACCGGTTGAATCGGGCCTGGTAGATGGCGTTCATCGGGCCGAGGCCCATGGACACCGTCGGGAACTCCCAGAAGTCCGGCATCAGCCGGGGGTGCGGGTAGGACGGCAGGCCGCCGCCCGCTCCGGCGTGCGACAACTCCTGCCGGAAGCCGTCGAGCTGCTCCGCGGAGAGGCGGCCTTCCAGGAAGGCGCGCGCGTAGATGCCGGGCGAGGCGTGACCCTGGATGAAGAGCTGGTCGCCGCCGCCGGGGTGATCCTTGCCGCGGAAGAACCAGTTGAAGCCGACCTCGTAGAGCGCGGCCGAGGAGGCGTAGGTGGAGATGTGCCCACCGACGCCGACGCCGGGACGCTGCGCGCGGTGCACCATGACCGCGGCGTTCCAGCGGATGAACGCCCGGTAGCGGCGCTCGGTCTCCTCATCGCCGGGGAACCAGGGCTCCCGCTCGGTGGGGATGGTGTTCACGTAGTCCGTGCTGGTCAGCGCGGGTACGCCAACGTGGCTCTCGCGAGCCCGCTCCAGCAGTCGGAGCATCAGGTACCGGGCGCGCTGCTGACCGGCTCCGGCGAGGACGGCGTCGAAGGACTCCAGCCACTCGGCGGTCTCCTCCGGATCGATGTCCGGCAGGTGGGCGGCCAGCCCGTCACGGATGACCCGCACCCGCTCAGGGGTGCCGGCGCCGGTGTTCTGCGGGGCCAAGGGTTCTCCTCGCCATGCTTCGTCGTCAGTTTCGGGGCAGCCTTTCTCGGCCACGCGGTGTCAGTGGAGCATCCCACGCGTTGGCGCTGCCGTGTCATCGTCCCCCATTCCTTACGCGTGCGCGCACGCGCGTCACCGCTACCGGCCGGTAACTGTCAATAGTCCGATAGAGGGCAGCCGGATGCCGCCGGTTGGGAAGCGATTCCGGCGTGTCCCGGGGCGTGCAGTTGCGCAGGTGGGCACTCGCAGTGTTCGCTAGCCGGGATCGGTTGGACACACCAGTGCGGCGGCCGTACGGCCAGCCGCACTCGCGTAGTTGGAGGAGTGACACTCGTGGTCGCCGCGGAAGGCGCTGAAAAGGTCGGCGTCGCCGAGAGGCTCGGTATTGAGCCGGACATGGTGGTCCAGGAACTCGGCTGGGACGAGGATGTTGATGACGACATCCGCGCCGCCGTGGAGGAGCGCTGTGGAGGCGAACTCCTCGACGAGGACGCACAGGAAGTCATCGACGTCGTGCTGTATTGGTGGCGGGAGGGTGACGGTGATCTCACCGACGACCTTGTCGACGCCATCACACCACTCGCCGACGAGGGCGTGATCTGGCTGCTGACACCCAAGACGGGCAAGCCGGGCTACGTGGAGCCGAGTGACATCGGCGACGCGTCAAGCACCGCCGGGCTGTCCGTCACCTCGACACTGTCGGTGTCGGAGGGCTGGACAGCGACTCGTCTGGTGGGAGCGCGGGCTGGCAAGCCCAAGCGCTGAGACCAAGTCTGTGGGTAGTCCCTGAGGGTCTAGGCTGGCTCGCTGGAAGCCAGCCAGACTCCCAGGAGAGTGCTCGATGACGATCGAGGTCGGTACGCAGGCCCCGGATTTCACGCTGCCGGACAGCAACAAGGAGAAGGTGACCCTCTCCTCGTTCCGCGGTGAGAAGCACGTCCTGCTCGTGTTCTACCCGTTCGCGTTCAGCGGCATCTGCACGGGCGAGCTGTGCCAGGTCCGGGACGAGATCGGGGACTACCAGAACGACGCGGTACAGGTGCTCGGCGTGTCCGTGGACACCCCGTTCAGCCTGAAGGCCTGGGCGGAGCAGGAGGGCTACACCTTCCCGCTGCTGTCCGACTTCTGGCCGCACGGCGAGGTCGCCAAGACCTACGGCGTCTTCAACGACACCGCGGGCTTCGCCCTGCGCGGCACCTTCCTGATCGACAAGGAAGGCACCGTCCGCTTCGCCGAGACCAACGCCCCCGGCGAGGCACGCGACCAGTCCGCGTGGAAGAAGGCGCTGGCCGAGGTCATCGGCTAAATCGCATGATCTTGCAGAGCCCCGGGCGGTACGCTCGGGGCTGCTGCGAGGGCGCATAGCTCAGCGGGAGAGCACTCGCCTTACAAGCGAGGGGTCGTTGGTTCGAACCCAACTGTGCCCACCAGGTCAGAGGCCTGGAGACCAGGCAGGCCCGGTTCGTGTGACATGACTTGTGACATGAACCGGGCCTAGTCTGCCTGTATGGCCCCTGCGAACGACCCTCGGAAACGTCGCCAACCGGGCAGCATCGACGAGCTGCCGAGCGGCGCGTTGCGGGTCCGCGTTTACGCGGGGATCGACACGGTGAGTAAGAAGGCGCTCTACCTGGTCGAGACGATTCCGCCCGGTCCGAAGGCGCGGGATGAGGCTGAGGCCGCCCGTGCCCGGCTGGTTGCGGATGTGAAGGAACGTCGTAACCCGCGGACGAAGGCCACCGTCGACCAGATGTTGAGCCGGTACCTCGACCGGTGGGGCGGCGAGCCCGAGACCAAGGAGATGTACCGCAGCTACCACCGCAACCACATCTCACCGTTCGTCGGTAAGCAGATGGCTGGCTCGGTCGACGCTGAGGTGCTCGACTCCCTCTACGCCGAACTTCTTCGGTGCAGGGTGCACTGCGATGGCCGGAAGCGCACAGACCACCGGACCACCAGGAAGCACGAGTGTGATCACCGCTGCGGACCGCATCAGTGCAAGCCGCTGGGGGCCACTGCTGTCCGGCACATCCACTTCCTGCTGTCCGGCGCCTACAAGCGGGCCAACCGGTGGAAATGGGTCTCGCACAACCCGTGCACCCAGGCCGAGCCCCCGCCTGCGCCTCCGCCGAACCCCAAGCCGCCGACTGCGGAGAACGCGGCCAAGATCCTGAACGAGGCGTGGCGGGTCGACCCGGACTGGGGAACCTTCATCTGGCTCGCGATGACCACCGGCGCCCGGCGCGGTGAGCTGTGCGGCCTGCGCTGGTGGCACATCGACCTCGACAACGCCGTGATCATCCTCGAAAAGGCCATGCGGGGGAGACGCGAGAAGGACACGAAGACGCACCAGCACCGGCGGATCGCGCTCGATGCGGAGACCGTGCTGGTGCTGCGCGAGTACCTGGCACGGTGCCAGGCACGCGCAGCCGCTCTTGGGATCGAACTCCGGGTAGACGCCTTCGCCTTCTCGTTGGTCCCGGACCACGGCGTGGCTCTCCTGCCCAGTTCCGTCACCCAGCGGTTCGAGCGCCTTGCCGAACGGCTCGACATCGACACCACCCTGAACAAGTTGCGCCACTACTCGGCGACCGAACTCATCGCCGCCGGTGTAGACATCCGGACAGTCAGCGGCCGACTCGGCCACGCTGGCGGCGGCACCACCACGCTGAAGAACTACTCCGCGTTCGTCGCCCTGGCCGACCAGCGCGCCGCGGACAGCCTGGCGCCGCGCATGCCGAGCAGGCCGGCGTTCGAGCCGGACTCGGTGGAGCGAGCCAAGACCGATCCGCGGAGCCCGTACGAGAAGCTCGCCGCCGAGCTGCGTCAGCAGATCCTGGACGGCAAGCTGACCGCTGGCACCCCACTGCCAGGCGTCCGCGAACTGGGGAATGCCCATTCGATCGCGCTCAGCACGGCCCACCGGGCGATCAGCCTGTTGAAGAAGTGGGGCCTGGTAGAGGCGCAGGGGCGCCGCACCACCATCGTGCGCGAGATCGAGATCACCGAGACAGCTACGGCTACATCGGCGACAACCGATACCGACCTGGTCCACGAGGACGACCTGTATCCGCTGGAGTCCGTTGAGATCGAGGTCCGCAGGGACGGCCAGGTCGTCAGGAAAATCTCCGCCGCCGTCGACCTTGGAGACTTTCAGCAGCTCAAGCGCCTGCTGATCGCCACCATTCGTCGATCTGGTGGTGACGTGACTGAACTCGACCGATACGAAATGGACATCATGCGTTACGGCCAGGACAAGGTGCTCACCACGTTCGTCGTCGCGGGGTAGCCGTGGTGCAGTCGTCAGGTGATGGCTGGGGCCAGTCCGGCCGTGCACGGCGCGGGGCGCGACAAAAGGTCGCACCCCGAAGAAACGGCGGCAAGGCCGCCGCAAGATGGGCCTTACCGGCCCATACAACCATGACAGTGTTCATGGGGTCAGAGGGCGTTCTTGGCTGCTCAGAGCAGGTGTCCGACGGTCGATGCGGCGGGAGTTTCCCACACTTTTCAGACGGCGCTGTGGGGCATCGCGCGGCGCAAATGCGCGGCTTATCCCGCCTGGATCCTCAGCGGCCGTGACGAGGCAGCCCCGGCCCCGGACGACCGCGTGAGGACTGGCGTCGGCCGAACAACATCCGGTTCACCGCGCCCACAGTGGGCCATCCTCGGGGTTGGCCCGGCGCACCTCCGCGACCAGGTCTTTCGCTGAAAATGAAACCCAAGGTATCCCCCGTGAGCGGGGATACCATAGTGCAAATGGGCGGGGTGGGGTCCTGTTAACCGAGCGCACGGGAGAAGCGCGTGGACCACACCGAACAGCTACTCAATGCCATGGCCTCCTGGGTGCAGGCCAGCTCGGAGCAGACAGGTTTTGCTGCCACGCCGGAGCTGGCCGCAGTTCGAGCAGCTGGCCTGTTGCGAACGCTGGTCGCTGAACTCGCGGACAAGGAACTCGGCCATAGGGTCGCGGCGGCCCGAAGGCGGCAGCCGCGAGGCCACACTTGGAAGCAGATCGGTGCCGAACTCGGAGTCAGCGGCCAGGCTGCGGGCAAGTACGTGCGGCAGCGTGGCCTGCACGTCAGCCGCGTCGTCCCAGGTCGTGGGGGGACTGCGAGACGAAAGCAGCATGAGAAGCTCGTTCGGGAAGCACAATTCCAGGCTGGGCAAACATGGTCGGGGCGGCCGATTCGTCGTGTCATGGCCAAGGACGGCACCGTGGAATTCAGACCTGCCCGCCCCAGTCGAATCGACACCATCACCGCGATCTGGGTTCGAGATGGCCGGATCGTCGTTGATGCCGCCCGGGAGGAGGGCCGGCACAACTTGGCCGCTCCGCGCGGGGAGAGGCGTGGAACGCCCGACCGCACTGACGGAGGTGGGATGACGGGCAGTGCGGGCCGCAGCGCCGGGAACCAAGACCTCCCTGGCGAGATTCCAGCCGCCCTGGCAGGGCCGCGATATCGGCCAGCAGGCCGGTAGCCCGCTCGTTCGCAAATGCTTAATGAAGTTTCACCAGTGGGCTATTCCGAACCCAAGGAAGGTAACGCGACGAGCGTCCTCTGGTTGCGAAATATGGTCGCTGCGCGCACTTATTTGGCAACCGACTGTCATGCGATGGTTGCCGTCGAACACCTGGCTGGGAGCGGGTGATTCGAGCGTTTACATACGATACTGTTGATCCTTGAGATTGCCGAAGTGGCCACAGTGGACAACTTGGAGCACTCTTGGACAACAGTGGGTAGCGGCCAGGAACCCCAGAGTTACAATGGCCACCGGGTGTTACGTGGCGAATACCCGGCCGAGGAAGAAGGCGCTCCGGACAATCAGGAGGTGACCGAACCTTCACCTGCTGAGTTGGTCCACAAAATCGACGACCTGCTCTTCCGGGTAGATCGGTTGATCGGAGTAGCCGAATCTTTGCGGAGACGCGGGGAATGACCAGCGGGCACGAGGGCCTCGCGAGGATGTCCAAGGCTCCGTAGGATCGCGCGAGTGGATGTTGGTGCGCTGTGGGATGACCTCCAGGACACGCTGACCCCGCTGCTGGGCAGCTTCCGGGCTCGGCTCGATGATCTGGACGTCTCGACCAAGGCCGATCAGACCTTGCTGTCCGAGGCTGACCTCGCCGTCCAGGAGCACATCGTCGCGAAGATCCTGGCCGCGGACCCGGGCGCGCACATAGTCGCCGAGGAGGGTCGGCAGACGCTGGAGAGCGCTGGCTCGACGACTTCCAACCGCACATGGATCATCGACCCGATCGACGGCACCGCACAGTTCGTCCGGCCGGATCGAGTCGAGTTCTGCAGCGTGGTCTGCCTGCTCGACCAGCGGCGGCCGGTGGCCGCGTTCGTGTTGGCGCCCGAGCTTGGTCCGGAGCGCAGCCCGGTGCGCGTCTCCGTGGATGAAGCTGGCGGCCCCATCGCGGTGAACGGCCGGGTGGCCGCTGCTCGATCAGCCACGGAGCCGCTTCGGGCGTCGGTGACGCGGAGTTCCGGTGTTCCACCGCGCCCGTGGGAACAGCCTCTCCTCGATGCGGGTTTCGAACTCAAGACCCGGACCACCTCCCAGACCCTGGACATGGTCAGGACCTGCGTCGACCTTTCCGCACACACGGAGCCCGTGCTCACCCAGTTCGCCCTCTTCTACCGGCCAAACCAGAAGGTCTGGGACGGCGCGGCGGGCATGTGCCTCGCCCAGGCCGGCGGCCTGCAGGTGCTGGACCGCAACGGCATCGACCGGCCGATCATCGATCTGGATTTCTCCGTCCCGGAGCCCCAGTTCCCGAGCACCCTGGTCACGCTGCCGAGCCTGCCGAAGGAGATCGTGGCGGCCTTCGCCGAATGAGCTACGCGTCGCTGTCCAAGCGCGACAGCCAGCTGGCGACCACCTTGGCCTCGGGATCGTCGACGCCGAGCGGCCGGCGGGTCAGCAGGTCGTATGCCTCGACCAGAGAGTGCCGCCCGGCGGCTCCATCACCGAGTTCGTCCTGAACCCGGCCGCGAGCAGCGAGCGCTCGCGCCCTGCTGACCGGATCGTTGACATCCTGCAGGAAAGCCTCGACGCACTCGTTGTAGAAGCCCACCGCGGAGCCGAGCTGCCCTTGGTCGCGGTGCAGGTCGGCCAGGCGGCGGAGCGAGAAGCCCTTCAGCCGGCCGTGGCGCGCCCGGCCTTGGTCGTTGAGCAGCCCGCCGTAGGCGAGGCTCGCGCGGAAGCACTGCTCGGCTTCCCCGAACTGGCCGTTGATCGCGTAGGCCATGCCCAGGGCCAGGCGCAGTGACGCGAGGCCGTTCTCATTCCCCAACTCGGCGTAGACCTCCTCCGCCGCCTGGTACGCCTCGATCGCCTTTCGGATGGTCCTGCCGGGCGCGGTCGGATCCACTTCGAGTCGGTAGGCATCCGCGAGTTCGCGCAGTGTGGTGCCTTCACCCGCACGATCCTGGCGACGTCCGTGTTCCAGGTACTCGGCGTGGTAGAGGTCCCGGCTGCGTTCGAGCAGAGAGATCGCCTGGTCACAGGCTTCAGGCGGAGCTGGCCGGGCGTCATCTTCGTCTCGCAGCCGTTCCTGCTCCGCGAGCACACCGATCATGGCCAGGCGGCCGCGGTTGCGCAGCGATCTGGCGCGGTCGCTGCGGGCAGTCGCCATCCGGCTCGCGATCTCTTCGACGCGGTGCCAGTCAGCCAGGTGGCTGCCGATCTCCAGGAAGTAGAACAGGCTGGTGGCCAAGCGCGGCGTGGGTTCCAGTTCGGCCTCGGCCGCGGCTTGAACGAGTGCGACCAGGTTCGCGTGCTCGGCGGCGAACCACCCGGTCGGCGAGCTGGCCGCGTCGACCGCCTCGACCCCCGCCGGGTCGCGTTCGCGCCAGCTGCGGAGGTAGTCCGCGTCGACCATCGGGTTGTTGTGGTTCTGGCGGTCGAACGCGTGGTTGACGCAGCCGTAGTACGCGTGAACTAGGCGGTCCAGTGCCACCCGGGAGTCCGAAGTGGACTCCTGTTGTTCAAGTAGTTCCCTGGCGTACAAGCGAAGCAAGTCGTGCATGCCGACACGCCCGTTCGCCCCGGTCACCAGGAACCGGCGCCGCAACAGGTCGATCTGCTCCGCCGCCGTGTCGATGTCGACGCCCACGAGCGCCGCGATGGTGAACGGCTCGGCGGTGTGTCCAGCCGCCGGGTGCAGGCTCAGCAGGCGGAACATCCGCTGGGCCTCCTCCGGCAAGCCCCGGTAGGACCACGAGAACACCGCGCGCACGTTGGTCCGCGGGTCGTCCGGGTTGCCAAGCCGCCGTAGCCGTCGGCGTTCGTCGGCGAGCTGCCGAACCAGCGCGGCCACCGACACGTCCGGGTCCGCGGCCGCCCGGCTGCCCGCTACGCGCAAGGCGAGTGGGAGGTAGGCGCAGAGCTTGGCCAGCGCGGCGGCTGCCGGTTCATCGGCGTCCACTCGTTCGCCGATCACCTTGCGCAGCAACGCTTTGGCTTCCGTCGGCGACAGCAGGCCGAGGCTCATGGGGCTGGCACCTTCCGCGAGAAGCCCGTCCAGGCGGTCCCTGCTCGTCACGATCACGAAGCACGACTCCGTGGCGGGCAACAACGGTCGGACCTGGTCGGCGGTGACGGCGTTGTCGAGCACCAGCAGCATCCGCTTCCCGGCGATCCTGCTCCGGAAGAGCGACACCCTAGCGTCGAGCCCATCTGGGACGCGGTCGACACCCCAGACATCCTTGAGCCAGTCGGCCAGCACCTCGCTGGGGGACAAGGGCTTCTCGTCCGGGGCGTAGCCACGCAGGTCCCGGAACAGCTGACCGTCCGGGAACTGCGGGCTCGCCGTGTGCGACCAGTGCAGGACCAGCCCGGTCTTGCCGACTCCGGCCATGCCGGACACCACGACCATTCCGGTGGCGTGCTGGGGCAGAGTTCCCTGTGCGGCAAGCAGATTGGCCAGCAACCGCACCTCGTGTTCCCGGCCGGTGAAGTGGGTCGGTGCCGGTCCTAGCTGCCGTGGGACCTGGTGACCACTCCCGCCGCTCGGTTTGGCTCGTTCCAGTTCTTCGGTCAGGCGACTGTGCTCCGCCTTCCAGAAGGCGGGGTCGGTGGTCACCGACACTGGCCGCCGGCGTTCCCTGGCTGCCGTGTGGCACACGCCGACCCAGGCCGCGACGAGGCTCCAGTCCGGCGCCTTCCGGATCTTCACGCCGCGCTCGATCTCGTTGGCCCGCCCAGGGCTGAGGGTCCGGCCCTGCAATGCCAGGTTCATCCGGTCCGAGAACTCGCCCAACGGGAGCCCGGCGTCCTCACGGAGCTGCTTCAACCCGGCGCAGAACCGGACGAGGACCTCGCGTTCCTCTGAAGCAACAGCCATCACTTGGTCCTCAGCGTTCGACGTGGGTTCGACGCTCTACGTCACAGTGCGGCCCTGACCTGCATGTTCGCCTTGCTGTTGGCCGAGTCCGTTCGACGTTTGGTCCTCTGTGGCCGGAACCAGACCACAGTCGACGCATGGCACAAGAACACTCCCGCTGGCGGGACCAGGCATCGACCGATACGTCTCTGCTCAAAGCGATCGACCGGCTGGGCGAACGGGTTGAGCAGCTCATTGCTGCGCGGCTGGCGGCTCGCCGCCCGACTCGATGATGTCCATCCGCCGGGCGAGTTCCTCAAGCCGGGACTCGATTGCAGTCGCCTCCCGGCCGAGAACCTTCTCGCGCAGGTCCTCCAGCTCGGCTCGAATCGCCCGCAACTCGGTCAGCAGCTCGTCGTCGGTGTGCTCCGCCTCGGACGCGGGAACCTCGCGGACGAAGGTGCCGCGGCCAGCTGTTGAGACCAGGATGCCCTCGCGCTGGAGGTCCCGAACCGCTGTGTGCACGGTCAGTTCGGCCACGCTGTATTCCTTGGCGAGCGCTCGAAGCGAAGGGATCTTCTGGCCAGCGGGGAACTCGCCGCCGGTGATCCGCTTCCGGAGGCATTCCGCGAGCTGCACGTTTAGGGGACGAGCGTCTTCCGGGTTCAGTGCCACGTATCAAGCGTAGCCAGGGTGTCCTGGGCGCACTAGGGCACATCAGTCACACCGCTTGACGTCCATCTGCACTTGTGGCACCTTAAGGCACATCAGGCACCACAAATGCTGATGATCGGAGAGACCAGTGAGGAAGACCCAGGTGCAGCCGGGGGAGGTCGAGGCCCCGCGGTTCCTGAGCGTTGAGGCCACGGCACGCCTGCTCGGCATGTCCGCGATGACCCTGTACCGCGCGATCAACGCGAACGAGTTCCCGGCCATCCGCATTCGTGGCCGCTTGATCGTGCCCGCGAAGGCCATCGACGAGATGACCGCGGCCGCGCTCAAGGACCAGACCGTCGTCAACGCGGCGGACTGGGTCGCAGGTGAGGCGGCGTGATGACCGCCGAGGAGCGCCTCCAGCGCGGTAGCGAGCTGTGGAAGTTGTTGGGGCGTCTGCGAGCCGATGACTTCGGCGGGCACGCCGAGTGCGCTGAGACCGACCCCGAGCTGTTCTTCCCGTTCACCACCTTCGAGGGCAAGACCCTGGCCAGCGAGAACGAGAAGGTCGAGCAGGCCAAGGCGATCTGCGGCCAGTGCCCGATCGCCGCCTCCTGCCGGGACTTCGCCGTCCGCACCGGGGTGCGGGGCATCTGGGGCGGCACCGACGAACTCGACCGCGCCGAACTCCGCCTGGCCCAGGCCGCCGCGGTGCCGGTGTCCGAGCTTCCGGCGGTGGCCTGATGCTGGCCATCACCTTGTGCGTGATCGCGACCTGCGACACCTGCGGCGATCAGCCGGCCTTCCCGGCCGGGGACGCCCACTTCACCACCGAGTCCACCGCGCTGACCGTCCTGTCCGCGCTCGGCTGGAGCCTCACCCCGACCGGCACGCTGGCCTGCCCGGCCTGCGCGGCCCGGCCGGTGTGCGCGACCCGCGGGCACCTGTGGGCGCCGTGGCGTCCGTGCTGGTGCCGCGGCAAGTCCCTGCCCCACACCATGCCGGGTCGCCCGGTGGTGTGCGGGGAGGAACGCCGCTGGTGCGCCCGCTGCGATCACGGCGAAACTCGTCGTCCGGGCATGGCCGTGAAGGCGGTGGCCTGATGACCACGCCCAACGCTCATCTCTCGCCCCTGCGGCGGGTGGGACAGCTGGTCCGGCCCTCGCTGTTCGCGGTGGCGGTGTTCGTACTGGCCTGGTGGCTGATGACCGAGGTGTCGGGCTGGTTCGGCTTCCTCGCCCTGGCTGCGGTGATCTACCAGGTGTGCGTGTGGCGCAGGTGGAAGCACCAGACGCGCATGGCCTGGCACTGGCGCCGCCACGGTCCGAACCAGTGCGGCCTGAACTGCCCGCTCTGGTCGGGGAGGTGGGCGCGATGACCACGCCGTTTCGCGGTGCCTTCGCCCCGCTGCGCTGGCTGTTCCAGCTGATCCAGCTCTCCGCCATCCCGGCCCTGGTGCTCGGGTTGACGTGGTGGCTGGTAACCCCGGCCAGCTCCTGGTTCGCCCCGATCGCCCTCGTGGTCGGCCTCTACCAGCTGTTCGTCTTCTACGTCTGGGTCAACGCGGTGCGCGGGCAGATCCGCTCGCTGGGCCGTGGCCCCCACGTCATCCGCGGTGAACGGCACCGCCGGTCGCGAAGGAGGAAGCGGTGAGCACTTACGTCGACTACAAGGCCCAGCGCACCACCGCCGCGGCCAACGCCGCTGTCCAGCTGACCGAGGCCCAGACCCGCCAGGCGCAGGTCCAGGCCCAGATCGCCCAGGACACCCAGGATCGGGCCGCCAAGCGCAAGGCCGCGGCCGCCCAGCAGCGGTGGCTGGCCACCCAGGACCGCCGTCAGGCCCGCCAGGCCACGGTGCAGCGGATGTGGGCTGGGCTGCGCGAGGGTGCGGTGGCCAACATCGGGTTCCTGCTCGGGCTGGTCGCGATGGGCGCCCCGATCGTGCTGGCCTGGGCCGGGCAGGCCGAATCGGCCGCGAAGACGCTGCAGTTCGGGGCGCTGGGCCTGCTGATGCCGGTCGTGGTGGAGGGCGCGACCTGGTACACCGCCTACCTGACCCACAAGGCGGTCAAGGCCGGCCGCCCGGCCGGGCTGCTGCGGGCGGCCACGTGGGTGTTCGCCTTCGTCGCCGCCGGGCTGAACCTGTGGCACGGCCTGGCCGAGAACAACGCGGCCAAGGGTGTCGGCCTGGCTCTGGCGTCGCTGTTCGGGCCGGTGTTGTGGGAGCTGACGGTGATCTCCCGCCAGCAGGAGGTCTCCGGGCGCAGCGGGGCGCAGTTGCGCATCGCACTGTGGCGCCGGATCCGCTACCCGCGGCTGTCCTGGTCCGCGGCCAGCATCGCCGCCGCCCGGGGCGAGGGGGTTACCCCCGAGGCCGCGTGGGAAGCGGCGTGGATGGACCGTTTCGGGGTCGGCCCGGCCGCCTCCCGGCGGGACCGGCGACTCGGGAAAGCGATCGTGAAGGCCAACCGTAAGGCTGACCGTAAGGCGGCTTCGGGCGGGGCGTACATGATCGTGGGCGGAGTCATCCTGCGCACCGACCTGACCAGGTTGGCCGGGGTGTCCACCATGGACTCCGGTACGGGTTACCCCGCGATCGTCCAGCAGGAACTCTCCCCGGGCACCGCCGATCTGCTGACCCGGACCCGGGCGGCGATCACGACGGGGGAGCTGCCCGTAACCCCCTCGGCCAAGGCCATCCAGAAGCACCTGGGCGGGGGCATGGACCTGGCTCGCGAAGTCCGCGACATCCTCGCCGCCCAAGCACCGGAGGTAACCCCGCTCCCGACGTACTCCCCACGGCCAGCAGTGGCCTGATCCGCTGCACGATCACCGTCCAATTCGGACACCAAACCCACCCGCACCACCTTCTCGGAGGACAGCCATGCCCGAAACCGTCACCACCGCCACGATCCCGTCGCCACGCGAGCTGCTGGAGCTGGCCTCTCAGGCCCTGGACAGCTTGCAGGACAGCCTCGGCTACCACCCGCAGGTGCGCCGCCAGGCCCACCTCTACAACGACCTCGCCGAGCTGGTGTGGCGCTGCAGCCCCGACCGCGGCCTGGTGGCCAAGGCCGTGCAGCTGCTGGCCGGCCACCCCCGCAGCTGGGTGGCGACCTTCATCACCGACATCGACGAGCGGCTGGCCCTGGCCGAGGGCTACATCCAGCTGGCCGAGACCTCCGCGCTGTTCAACTCCCGAGCCTGACCTGCTCAAGATTCGTCCACTGTGTACTGAAAGGACCTGATTCCCTTGACTGGCAAGCCTTTCACCCTCGGGGATGTGGAGCTGTACTCGGCGAAAGCGCTGCGGGACTACTGCGCCAACGCCCGGGGGCTGATCCGCCCGCTGCACCACGAGCTGCTCATCTCCGCCGAGGAACTGGAGGCCGCCCTGGCCTCGGCCCCCGGTGGGCACTGGGCCGCGATGGGCATCGACCAGAAGGTGCGCGCCCGCCTGGTGGCCAAGCACCTGCGCCACGCCGCCGAGAACGTGGAACTGGTGTGCGCCAACGTGATCCGCACCTACCAGAGCTACCGCAAGCACTTCCAGCCCGGCGTTCCGGCGGCCCGGAGGAAGCCGATGTTCATCCACGACGACGGCCCCGGCGACGGCGGCTACGCCGCCTGACCTGCCCGGCCCCCGCAGGCCGGTGACCTGGACGAATCCGCAGAAAGGAGCAGGAGATGAGCAGGAAGAACTGGGCCCGCCGTGGGTTCACCAGCGTCACCGGCGTGACCGAGGCCGACCGCTCCCGCGCGGCGAGCTACCTGCCGCCGTGGGCAGTTGGCCTGGGTCTGTACCCGGCCTCGCTGCTCTCGCACTACATGGCCTCGGACCCGGCGGCGCTGCCGTGGGTCTCGGCCGGGATGACCCTGGCCGGCGGCGCACTGACCGGGGTGACCTGGCTGGCAGCCTCCGCCCGCGCCCGGGTCACCCGCATCCACAGCACGCTCACCACCGGGCTGGCCAGCCTGTGGTTCACCTCGGCCACCATCGCCGACCCGACTGAGCCAGTGCTGTGGGGTTCCTGGGCACTGGCCGCCCCGGCGGTGGCACTGTCCTGGAACATCCGCCACCTGCTGCGCAACTCCGGCAGCGAAACCGCTGGTGGGGGCCTGTTTGAGAAGGTCAAGCTCGCCGGGATCCAGGCCAAGCAGATCGACGTCGCCCCCGGTCGGGTCACCGCGCAGCTGCAGCTCCCTGCGGGGGAGATGACCGTCGCGGACGTGCAGGGCGCGACAGGGCAGATGGCTTCGGCAATGCGCCTGCCCGCCAGCAGCGTCCGGATCGCGCCAGACCCGGATGACGCTTCGCAGGCGAAGATGACCATCGTCCCGGTCGACCTGCTGCGCCATCCACGCCCCTACCCCGGCCCGTCGGCGCCGGGCAGGTCGATCACCGAGGCACTGGTGGTGGGCACCTACGAGGACGGTCAGCCGCAGTGCCTCTACCTGCCCGGATGCAAGGCCACCCGCCGCAACGCCACCCACGTGGTGGTCCAGGGCATGAACGGCTCGGGCAAGTCCCATGGCGCCAAGCTGGGCTGGACGGAGATCCTCACCCGCCGCGACGCCAACCTGGTCGTCCTGGACCCGTCCAAGGGCGAGCAGACGGTGAAGTTCCTTGGCAAGCACACCCCGGTCGTGCTGGGCAAGAACCGCTGCGCCGACGTCATGACCCGGGTCCCCGGGCTGATCACCGAGCGTGCCACCGACCTGGGCCGATGGGGTTTCGATGAGTGGACCGAGGAGGCCTTCACCCGCTACGGCATGCCCTACCTGGTGATCTGGGTGGAGGAAGCACCGAAGGTACTGGAAGACGCCAAGACGCTGGCCACCATCGCCCAGGAGGCCCGCTCGGCCGGGATCACCCTGGTCCTGTCGCTGCAGAAGGCCAGCTTCCGGCAGATGAGCACCGACGTGCGGTCCCAGCTCGGGGCGGTGTGGTGCTTCGGGGTCAACAGCATCGAAGACGCCGCCTTCACCCTCTCCGACGAGCTGATCGAGGCCGGGGCCAACCCCGCGGCCTGGAAGAACCGCAAGCCCGGCGCCAACTACCTGGAAGCCCCGGGCATCGAGGAGGAGCGCTTCACCATCCCGGGACGCACCTTCGAGACCACCAACGCCGAACTTGCGCAGGTTCTGGAGGCCACCGCGCACCTGCGGGCCCCGCTGCACCCGGACGTGGCCAAGCGCCTGGGCCTGTCCACCACCAGCGCACACGGCACCGCCGCGACCTCCCAGGGAGGCAACCCCATGGAGCCCTCGGACACCTTCACCCCGCACATCGACCCCCTGGACAGCGAGCTGAGCGATGAGGAGGAGAACACCCCGCTGACTGGACCCGCCAACCACGAACCGGACCTGGAGACCGTCAACCTGGACGCCGAGCTGCCCGAGGCCGAGGAGGCCGAGTTCGGCCGGCCGCGCCCGACCCGGGAGGAAGTCCGCAAGTTCATGGCCGACCGCATCACCCAGCTGCTGATTGAGGGCCAGACCCGGATCACCACGCGGGACTTCCACGACCCGGAGCGCTACCTGGGCCGCACCCGCGGCTGGGTCTCCGGGGAGTTGGCCCGCCTGGCCACCCAGGGCCAGCTGCGCGAGGTCGGCGAGGACAACCGCGCCACCGTCTACGAGATCCCCGCCCGCGATGCTCACGCAGCGTAGCAAGTAGCGGGTGCGAGGGCCTGCGTCTGACGTCAGACGTCAGACGCGCCCGCACCCCCGCCCAATGCGCGCGCGGGCGCGTGCGCACGCGAAACAAGTTTCATAACAGTGTTCTGACGTTAGGCCGGACCAGTCCGGCCTGGTTCCACACACCCTCAATCGACTACTCAGAGTTACGGAGAATGTGATGTCCAGACCGATCCACGTCATCACCGACCTGCACGACGAGCCGACCACCGACACCCCCGCCACCGCGGCACCGGACCCGGCCAGGGCCCTGGCCACCGACCTGGCCGAGGCACTCACCGGGGTGCACGGCGAGCACGGGCGGGCCGATGCCAAGGCCGGGCAGCTGCTGGTGGTCTTCGGCGCGGTGCTGGCCGGAACCATCGCGCTGACCCGCGCGGAGATCACCGGCTTCTCCACCGTCCTGCTGTGCCTGGCGCTGCTGCCCGCCACCGCCGCGGTCGCCCTGCTGTTGTGGGTGCTGATGCCCCGGGTCACCGCCGGCGGGCACGGCTTCCCCCGCTGGGCGCTGTTCACCGGGGAGAACACCGAGCACCTGGCCGCCGATTTCGCCGCGGCCCGCCACCACGCCGACCGGGTCCTGCCGCCGCTGCTGGCCACCCAGTCCGCCCTCGCGGTGGCCAAGTACCGCCACATCCGGCGCGCGGTGTTCCTGCTCCTGGCCGCCCTGCCGCTGATCGCGCTCGCGGTCCTGGCCGCGTGAACCCGCCCGTGCCCACCGCTGCAGAGGAGTCCGCCGTCATGCTCACCGCCACCGACCACCGGTTCACCCGCGAGGACTTCCCGACTCCCGACCTCGCCCTGCGCCGCCCCGACGGCGCCCAGCCCCACCGCGCCCGCGCCTTCGCCGAGGAGCAGGCCCAGGCCGCCACCGTGGCCCTGGGCATCCTGTCCCGGCAGTTCGCCGACTACCCCGGCCTGGACTCGCGGGTGAGGTTCCTGCGCTCCATGCACCGCACCCTGTCCGACACCTGGCGGGCCGGGCTGGCCCGCCGCACCGACCCGCGCCACACCGTCGGCCCGCGCCCCGGGCCGGAGCGCTTCGCCACCCCGATCACCGATGCCGACCCCAACTACGACCGGCTCGGCCACGTCGGCCGCCGCACCTACGGCGCCACCTGGGACGAGGCCACCCGCACCTACACCGGCGGGATCCCGACCCCGGCCAGCCGGATCCTGGCCCGCTACGGCGAACTCGCCCACCTGCGCTTCGACCTAGAGGCCCCGGGCGAGGACGTGCTGTTCAACGAGGTCGTCCTCCCCGATGGCACCTGGTGTGTGGGCAACCGGCTGCTACGCGGGCAGGCCGCCCACGCCGCCGCGCAGGAGCTGGCCGCCCGCCTGGGCGCCCGGGGCCTGCCCGCCGCCCGGGTGGAGACCGGCGGCGACCCGATCTTCACCGCCACCGCGACCGCGGCCGACCGGGAGCTGATGTTCACCACGGCGCTGGAGTTGCTGGCCGACACCGAGCACCCCCAAGCCCGCACGAACTGGGTGCACGCCGCCTACCTGCTGTATCAGGCCCCACAGACCAAACGCGACAGCGACGCGGTCACCCGGGTGTTCCTGGCCGCCACCAGCGTCCTGCTCACCGGCCAGGTCATCAGCCTGCCCCAGGACATCGACCTGCGCGGCTACGTCATGGGCCAGTCCGCCTTCCTCATCAACGCCCTGGTCTGACCCACCCCGCCACCACGATGCGGAAGGAACCCGCGATGCCCGCACACACCACCACCACGTCCGCGCCGGTGAGCGCTGCCCGCCGGGAGCTGCTGCGCGCCGCCGGCCACGAGGCCGGGCACGCCGTGCTCATGGCCGTGCTCGACTTCCCGCTCTACGAGGCCGTCATCGGCGTGAGCCGCCCGCTCTTCGGCCGCCCGCAGGCCCGCGGCCACGTCCACGAGACCTGCACCGGTCAGGACGAACCGCCCCCGGAGGGCCAGGTCCAGGACGCGGTGCTGACCTACCTGGCCGGTGCCGAAGCCCAGGCCCGCTGGATGCACCAGCAGGAAGGCATGGACCTGGAGACCGCCCGCGCCCTGGCGATCGAGGACTACGCCGGAAACGACTACGCCACGGCCCGCACCCTGCTGCGCCGCAGCGGCGGGTCGCTGGGCTGGGCCACCGCCCGCACCCGCGCCCTGGTCACCCGGCACTGGCCCGCGATCACCCGCGTGGCTCAGGCGCTGGTGCGTCACCGGCGCCTGACCGGCCCGCAGATCCACCGCCTCATCGGCCGCTGAACCCCCGACCCCCGCATTCCGCTCTGGAAGGACCACACCATGACCACCACCCACCAGGACCGGAAACTCCAGCTCCTGCAGGTCGCCACCGACATGGCCGCCTGGCTCAACAGCCACGCCGAGCCCCTCGATGTCCTCTCCGCGATGATCTGCCGCTTCACCGGCGGGCCTGCGCTCTCCGCCCAGGTGCACATCTCCAGCAGCCTGGCCGCGTTGCCGCGGCTGCTGGCCGTGATCCCGCAGGCCACCGTCACCAGCTTCGCCGTCGACAGCGGCGTACGCATCGAGATCGCCTTCACCACCGGCAAGGACAGCCTGATCGTGCTGACCGCGTACCTGAAGGGCGAGGAAGCCCTCGTGCTGGCCCAGACCGCAGGGCTGGACTACCCGGCCCGGCCCGCGCAGGCCGCCGTCACCACCGACACCCTCGCCGCCGCGGCCACCACCACAGCCGCCGGGCAGGTCAGTGATGCCTGATCACCCCAGCCCTGCCGAGGAAGGAAGCCCCACCGTGAGCCTTGCCGCCGCCGCCATCCAGACCGCCGAACAGCACCTGCGCGCCGCCGTGCGCAGCATGGCCAACCAGCAGGCCCAGCACACTCCGGCCACCCTGGCCGAGATCGCCGAGCTGTTGCGGGCCGTGCCGATCACCGGGCTGAACATCCTCAACCACCGCGTCCACGCCGCCGAGGCCTTCGAGCAGGACTACCTGCACACCCGGCACCCGGCGAGCCGGGCACTGCCCCCGCTGTTCCGTATCAAGTGGACCGCCTACCGCGAGAAGCTGCTGCGCGGGCAGAAGTCCTGCAGCAGCGGGGATCACTACCTCGGCCGCTTCGCCGCCGATCTGCGCGAGCTCGACAGGCTGCGGCTTCGCCACAACCTCATGCCGGGCTATCCGGACGGCGCCAACGCCGGACTGCACCTGCAGGCCACCGGCGTCACCGCGCCCGCCGGAATCCAGGCCATCGGCGCGTTGGAAGCGGCCGAGCAGTCCCTGGAAGCCGTCGGCGCGGCCTTCCGCCGGCCTCAGCCACCGGCGCGGGCGAGCGAGCAGATGGAGCTGTTCCGGGACCTGGTCCGTAAGGCCGCGCACCCGGTCGGACTGCGCATCTACGGGTTCGTGAACGGGCTCGCCTTCGGAGGGCGCGCCCCGGCCAAGACCCAGGAACTGCTCGAACCGGTCGCCGAGGCGGCCCGGCTCGCCTGCAGCCACCTGGGTGGGGCGGGCCACGCGGTCTCGAACCCGGGGTCGGAACTGGAGTTCCTGCCCACCTACCTGCCCAGCGTCGACGCCATCCCCGACCTGCGGTTGTGACCAGCTCATCCACCCCGAAGACCGACTGCAAAGGACACCGACGATGAGCCGCTATCTCGACGACGCCGAACTCGCCCAGGACCGCGACACCGGCGGGGGCCGCGATGCCTGAGCACACCAGCCCTGACCTGCCCGACCCGCTGAAGGGATCGCCGTCGATGGCCCTGCCCACCGCTGCGCTGCGCACCACCCTGGACCACCTCAACACCGGGCTGCGCCTGCTCTCCACCCGGCATACGGCCCACCCGCCGGCCGATCTGGCCGAGGCCGCCGACCACCTGCGCTACCTGGTGCGCACCACCGGCCGCCTCGCCCGCGAGCACATCGACCAGGCCACCGAGGCGCTCAACAGCCGCAGCCACGGTGGGGTCACTTACCAGCGCGAGCAGCTGCGGCCGGTGCAGCGGGTGCGCGAGACCGCGATGACCCTTGCCGCCGAGACCAGCGCCGCCTTCCACGCCCTCACCAGCGCGGCGAGCAGCTACAGCGAGCTGGACTGGGCCCGTCGCCGCGGTCACCTGGAGCAGTTCGCCCCGTTCCCGCCGGGCCTGCGGTTGCACCTGGAGCGCACCGAACGGCCCGCACCGATCACCCGGCAGGCCCTCGGCGCCCTGGGCGAGGCCGAGGAAGCCGCCTACGTCGTCACCGGCGACTACGGCCGCACCCGTGCACCGGCCGCGGTCGCACAGTCCACGCACCTGCTGGCCGAGGTCTACAAGACCGCCGAGCAGATCGCCGAGCTGCTGTGGCTGTGCGCGTGGAACACCACCTGGGCCGGCCGCGCCGACGTGCCCCTGGCCGCCCGGCTGGAGCCGGTGCGGCGCTACGGCCACCAGGCCAAGACCGCGCTCGGCGTGCTGGCCGTGGCCACCACCGAGCACACCGCCGCCCTGCAGCAGCTGGCCCGCGCACTGCCGGAGCTGCAGGTCAACTTCTGGGGCTGAGCGCCCCACCCGTTCTCGCCCGTCTCCGTCGACTGCAAAGGACACCGAACAGCCATGAGCCGCTACCTCGACGCCGCCGAGGCCGCCTACAGCGCGATGACCGAGCTGGCCCGCCACGGCGTGCGCAGGGAGAAGCCGATCGATCTGGCCGAGGGCACCAACCTGCTCACCGACCTGATCAAGGTCACCAACGAGCTGGCCTGCGCGATGCGCAACACCGCCCACAACACCCGCTTCGGCCGCCAGACCCGCCCCGACCCCGAGGTCGATGAGCTGCTGGCCGGACTGGACTCCCAGTTCACCGCCTGCATCAACCGCGGCCGCGCCCTGGCCAAAGCCTGGGGCCAGGTCCGCGGCCAGTTCTACGAGATCGAGGCCACCGCCCCCACCACCTTCCGCATCTAGCCCAACTTCGGGCGGGCACCCGCCGACCAGCAGCGTCCGGGCGCCCGCCCGACCCCACCACCTTCTGGGAGAAGGCCATGACTGACCAATTCCCCACTCCACCGGCCCCCACCTGGCTGGACGTAGACGAGCTGCCCGCCGACCGTGTCCGCGCACTGGCGATGTGGCTGTGCGAGAACAACATCGGCATCCTCGACGAGAGCGACGACGGTGACCTGGTCTGCACCGACCTGGACTCGATGACCGCGCTGGCCCAGCGACTGCTCCAGCACGGACCGGACGGCATCCGGATCACCCCGGTCGCCGGGGAACTGGTCGAGATCGTGCACGAGCTGCTCCGCCAGCCCCAGACACAGCACGCCCTGGCCTCCGCGAGCGGGACCCGCCAGCTGGCCGAGCAGATCGCCCGCCCCGTGCAGACCGCCATCGACCTGGCCGCCACGGTCAACACGGTCACGACGCTGCTGGACCGCAACCCCGCCAACCGGGCAGGCGGTGACCGCCGTGAATGAGCGCCCCCAGGCCGAGGGGACCAGTGCCACCTCGAACCCGGTCACCGGCTGCACCACCCGCCACGTCCTCAACCCCGCCGAGATCGCCGCCACGCTGGTCGAGCTGCTCACCACCGGCCAGCACTTCCACGCCGCCACCCCCGCCGTCCTGGCCGCGGTTGGCGCCGAACGTGTGCGCCAGCGCGCCAAGCACGGCGTCCACGCCCCGGACTCGCCCTCGATGAACAACCACGAGCGCCTGGTGGTGCTGGTGGAGGAGGTCGGCGAGATCGCCCGCGCGATGTCCCATGACGGCACCCTCGCCGGGCTGTGCAGCGAGCTGACCCAGGTCGCCGCGGTCGTCCTGGCCTGGCTGGACGCGCTGGCCGAGGACCCGGCCGAGCAGGAGGACTGGGAGGAGCCCCCGTTCTGACACCTGCCCTCCGGGACGCCTGCCCGCTCCCCGGGGAGCCAAGTTCGAGTTCGCACTCTCACGGAAGGAGCAGGCCATGGAACGCCACCGGCACCCCGATACCGCGGTGCCCGCCTACGGCAGCCCGGCCTGGCACGCCCTGCCGCAGCACCACCCCCACCGGGACCGCGCGACCGTCCTGGCCGCCGAAGCCTGGCACCGCTACTGGAGCCCGGAGATGCGCACCCTGCGCGCCGAACAGGCCGAAAGGGAGATCCGGGCGCGGTTTCGCGCCGTGGCCTTCCAGCTCTCCGCGGGCATGCCCGAGCGCTTCATCATCGGCCCGACCTACCGCGAGCTGGAAGCCCGCCGCGCCCTGCACACCACCACCGGCTGCGGCCACCCCGGCTGCACCAACCAGGTGTGGGTGCGCCACCCCTTCCCACCCCGCTGGCTCGACACCGACGGCTTCCCAGCCCCGGCCACAGTGCGCTGCCCGACCCACGACATCCCCGGCCAGGCCCCGGATTCCGGGATCCCCTCACCCCAGGACGGTGCGCTTCGGCCGTCTACGGCCCTCTCAGCGCCTGTCCCCACCGCCACCTCCCGGCCCGGTACACGCCAGGCTGGGGAAGGGACCGCGGCATGAGCACCGCCGAACATCACAACGTCACCGAGCTACCCGTGCGCACCGTCCCCGCTGACCAGGGCGGGTTGGGGTGGGAACCGCCGATCGAACTCGGCGCCGACCGCAGCCTGCCGCCGTTCCCGATCCACGCCTTCCCTGCCTGGCTCGGCGACCACGTCGCCGCGGTGGCCACCGCCACCCAGACCCCCACCGACCTGGCCGCCTGCATCGCCCTCGCGGCGCTGTCCACCGCCACCGCCGGCCGCTCGATCGTGCAGGTCCGGCCCGGCTGGGAAGAGCCCTGCAACATCTACACCGTCGTCGTCCTGCCCCCGGCCTCCCGCAAGTCCGCGGTCTTCCGCGCCCTGACCAAGCCGGTGCTGCGCGCGGAGAAGGAACTCATCGAGGCCAGCAAGGAGACCATCGAGGCAGCCAAGGTCACCCGCGCCGCCGCCATCGCCGCCCGGGAAAAAGCCGAACGCGCCGCAGGGGAAGTCGCCGCCGAAGTCCGCGACAACGCCCTGGCCGAGGCCATCAACGCCGCGATGCTGGCCGCCGGACTGGAAGTCCCCGCCACACCACGGCTGTTCGTCGACGACATCACCCCCGAACAGACCGCCACCCTGCTCTCCCAGCACGGCGGCCGCCTGGCCGTGCTCTCAGCTGAAGGCGGCCTGTTCGCCATCCTCGCCGGCCGCTACTCCGGCACCCCGAACCTGGACATCTTCCTCAAAGGCCACGCCGGAGACACCCACCGCGTCGACCGCGGCGGCCGCCCCGCGGAGTTCATCGAGCGCCCCGCGATCACTATCGGACTCACCGTGCAACCGGCCATCCTCGACGACCTCGCCCGCACCAGCCTCTTCCGCGGCACCGGCCTGCTGGCCCGGTTCCTGTTCTCCGTCCCGGTCAACACCGTGGGCAACCGCCTCATCAACCCGCCGCCGGTCCCGGACTACATCGCCGCCCGCTACGACATCAACGTCGGCGCCTTGGTGCATGCCCTGGCCGAGTGGACCGACCCCGCCCGCCTGGCCTTCACCGCCGAAGCCGACGCGCTGATGATCGAGCTGGAAACCGAGATCGAACCCAAACTCCACCCCACCCACGGGGCATGGGCCTCGGTAGGGGACTGGGGCGGCAAACACGCCGGAGCCACCGCCCGCCTGGCCGGGCTCCTGCACGCCGCGACCCACCCCCGCGACTGCTGGACCCACCCCATCACCGCCCAGACATTCACCGACGCCTGGGAAATCGGCGACTACTTCGCCGCCCACGCCCTGTCCGTGTTCGACCGCCTGGGCACCGACCCACAGATCGAAGCCGCCCGCACGGTGCTGGCCTGGATCAGCGAGCACGGCCCGATCGCGGTCACCAAGCGAGAGGTCTTCAACGCCCACCGCGCTCGCTTCAAACGCGTAGATGCCCTCGACCCCGTGCTGGACCTCCTCGAAGAACACGGCCACCTCCAGCGCGCCCCCACCCCGGACCGCACCGGACAGCGCGGCCGGCCACCGTCCCCGACCTACTTCGTCCACCCCGTCCACCGCCGCGAGGGAGCCCGGTGACCCCCCGGCAGGCCCCGCAGAAACCGCACAATCCGCAGAAACCCACCCAGGCAACGGTTTCGTCAGGTCACCAGCCCTGCATGGTGATCTTGGGGCGGACACGCAGAATCCCGCAGAATTCCGCACAAATACTCCCAACGCCCAAACAGCCCAACCCGGCGCAGAGGGCGCTTCCTGTCCCAGTCGTTCACTCCGTTGGAGTAGCCGGAGAGAGCTGTGGCAATTTGTGCGGAATTCTGCGGAGTTCTGCGGTGATCACGCATGATCACCCTGCGCAGCTCTCACCTGCAACAACAGGGTGCCGGACTGGATTCTGCGGATTGTGCGGTTTCTGCGAGCCCTCCCGGGGGTTCCGGCCAGGCCCGGGGTGGTCGCGGTGAGGCGCTACCAGGTGGCCGCCGACTGCCACGACCCACACGCCCAGCGGCACCCGATCCCGACCTATGCCTGGGGCCGCGCCCCGGATCACCTGGTGACCCGCCGCCAGCTCCGCGCCGCCGGATGGAGCCCCGGCCAGCTCGCGGTCGCGCAGATGCTGCGGCCGCGGAAACGCCGGCCAACCGACCCGCTGCGCGCGTGGCTCTACGACATCGACGCCGCCGTACCCAAGCGCGTCCCGAGCCCGGCGCAACTGGACGCGATCGCCAAGGCACTCCGCGCCCGCCGGACTTGCCCGACTTGTCATCGGGACGTCGGCTACTGCCTCGCTCCCTCCTGGCTCTGCCTGGGGGACTGCCTCGACTGCGCCGCAGCAGCTGAACGACTTCAACTCGCCGCCTGAAGGATCACCCGCACAGAAAGAAGGAAGCCGCGATGACCGGCAGCAAGCAGGCCAAGAACTGGCCGCCGATCGGCATCAAACTTCTTCGCCCGCCGTCTTCCGGCCACGGAGAAGAACACGGTCACCGACCACGCGTCCTGACCGGCAGGAGGGTGTGGTCGTGAGCGGCAAGGCGGAGCAGGAGTGGGCCGGGCTCAACGCCCGGCAGCGGCTGTACCTGTCGACGATCTTCGACTTCGACCAGCAAGCCGAGGCCGACATCAAGCGGCGGTCGGCGAAGTGGATGGCCACCCCACCGGCGTCGGAGTGGCGGCAGATCACCTACGACATCAAGCTGCCCAAGGAGATCGCCGGGTACAGCTCGGTGCAGTCGGTGCTGCGTCGCCAGGGCGAGCACGACACCGGTTCGGGGTCGACGCTGGCCGCGTTGCGCCGTCGCGGACTGGTGTCTGTGATCCATGACCAGGTCGTGGTGATGCCGTTCGGCGCGGTCGATCGGATCAGGGTCCGGCTCACCACCACCGGCCGTGCCGCAGCCCGGCACGGCGCCGGGATCACCGCCCCGGCCAGTCCGCCGCAGGGGCTGATGGCGCGCTGGTCGTTGCTGGCGCTGACCCGGCTGTACGCGGCCGGAGAACGCGGGCTGTGCAACGAAACCACCCGGGACCGCGCCGATGCGGCCCCGTCGTGGAACACGCTGCTGCACCTGCGGGACCGCCGCGACGGATCGCTGATCGAGGAGTTCGTCGCCGACCGCCCCGACCAGGACCGTCACCTGCTGCGCCAACACCGGGTGCGCTGCTCACCGCTGGGGCGACACCACTTCGCGGTGCACCGCGCCTGCTACGCCGAGCTGTACCCGGATGTGGACCTGCCCGCCGTCGACCCGGCCGACACGATCGAACACCCCCATGCCGGGCCGGCCGACCACCGCCGGCCGCGGCCGCGGCACCTGGTGCGTGACACCGACCTGCGGCTGCTGCTGGAACTGGACCACCTGGCCGAGACCGGCCGCTGCTATCTGCGCCAGGTCGTGACCGAGGAGTTTCAAGGCTGGGACGACGAGGTGCCCGGCTGGGTCGGTGAGATCCCGAACGGTCTGCTGCGCTGGCAGGTCAAGGACCTCACCCGCAGCGACAAGAGCACCAAGCGGCTCGCTGAGCACGCGAGCGGACCGCTGGTCGAGCAGGTCGAGGTCTGCGCCGGGCTGCGCCAGTGGCAGGCCGGGACCACCACACCGATGGTGGTGATCACCGACCACGGCCGCGCCCACCTTCGCGAGCACCGTGACGCCTACCAACACGCCTACCCCGAGCTGTTCGGACCGACAGGGGCCTGATCACCATGACCACCCATTCCGGCACCACCCACACCCCTGGTGCGCGCCGAACCGTTGAGGAAATCGACCGGCGCTACCGCTCGTCGCTGTGCACCGCGCCGGTGCTCGACACCGCTGCGGGCCTGCTCGACGCGTGGTGGGAGACAGCCACCGAGCACGGCGCCGACATCACCGGCTACCAGGGCTGCGAGTGGGTCGACCGGCTCGCCGTTGTCGCGGTGGAGATGGCCACCCGCGGAGTGCGCGAGCCGCGCCCATCCACGCCGGAGGAGGCGACCGCGCTGCTGGATGCCGTGGCCGCGCGCCTGGCCGAGCGCGGTGTCACCACGAGTCGAGACGTGCTGTACGTACCGCTGCCGCGCACCGCCACCACTCCGGCCTGGGGCGCGTTCGAGCCCCGGCCGCTGGCGATCACCGTCCACATCGAACGCGGCTGGGAACTGGTCATCGACCAGCCGGGCTCGTCCCCGGTCACCGAACTGGTGGGCCGTTGCGACG
The DNA here is from genome assembly GCF_052078295.1 of Crossiella sp. CA198. Classification (NCBI taxonomy): domain Bacteria; kingdom Bacillati; phylum Actinomycetota; class Actinomycetes; order Pseudonocardiales; family Pseudonocardiaceae; genus Crossiella; species Crossiella sp. CA198. The sequence continues at coordinate 60,492 of NZ_JBQJIM010000002.1, read as the reverse complement.
AATCCGGGATCGACGCCATGCTTGACCTCGTGATCGAGGTCAATGCCGGCGCCTTCGGCAACATCTTCGCCCGATGATGCCGGGCCCCGGATAGCGTTCGCCGCACGCGGTGCGCTGCACCACCGTGGCGGCCGCGAGCACGGTGAACGCGATCTCGCAGCGCCGCCAGAACTGCCAGCACCCGAACCGCACCGTGCAGGTCATCCTGACCGTGGCTACGGCAGGGTTGTCCGAGTCCGCCCTCGGGCAGGATGATCCTCGTGTTCGAGGATGAAGCAGGCCCACCCGCACCGCAGCCGCCAGAGGACGAACTCCGCCGGATCGTCGCCGCCTTCGACGGCTACCTCGGCTACCTCGGCGAGCTGGAGCCGTGGGAGCACGTGGGATCAGACACCGCCCCGTGGGGCAGGGCGAAGGTGTGTCGTGTCCGTCCAGGACGGGTCCTGCACGTGATCGGGGCCAGTGAGATGGCCGAAGCCCTGCGCGACCTGCTGAGCACCGGCGCGGTGGTCGGCTGGCAACTGCATCCCATGGCCGCCACCCGCACTCCGCTGGACCACTACCTTCCCCAGTTCAAACAGATCAGCCAGCGGCAAGGCGGCGCTCGCGGATACAAGCAGCTCGAACAGACCGGGTTCGCCTTCGGCGAGGAGGTTGCGGCCTGCCCCGACAGCGTCCTGTTGGCCACGCGCAACATCGGAGATCGCGCTCTGGCCACGATCCGCCGCATCATCGGTGGCCCCCCATCGGCGGGCACCGAGTTGGCCGAACGGATCGACATGACCGCAGGTGCACCCACCTCCCCGATGGAGGGAGACGAGCCGGTCAGCACGCAGTCGCGGGCGGACCTCTTCAGCGCGGCCTCACAGGCTCGCTACCCCGATCTCGTCCGCGGCCTGGCCGGTTCCGCAGTGCCGGTCGCTGCCCTGGGGAAGATCGCCGAAGCACTCAACGGCGAGGAGCTTCCAACGGCCGACTCGCTGGTGCTCCTGTTGCTGGAGACCGCCGGGCAGCGGCATCTGCTGCAGCTCTACCGGGCAACCCACACCGAGCCACAGTCCTGACCTTGAAGCAGAGTCGTTACTGGGAGTAGCGACTTTCAGATAGTCGCCAGGTGCATCCTGTGCAAGGTGAAGGCACCCTGGTTGTGCGGACTTGGCCCCGGGTGGGTGCTGGCTTCCGGGGACGGATGCCTCCGCCGTGACATGGCTTGTGACATGAAACGGTGTTAACCGGCGTGGGTGAAGCACACCCACGAGACTGGTTGTGCGGGCAAAGTTGCAGGTAGAGGCCATGGTCAACGGCTAGGACTTCCCTTACAAGCGAGGGGTCGTTGGTTCGAACCCAACTGTGCCCACAGGCAACACCACCCGGCAGCCGGACCGGCCCGGGTCAGGTGACTTCAGTCGTCACCTGACCCGGGCCGGTTTTGTTGTCTCCGGTCCGCGACCGGAATCCTGGTCGATTCATCCGCCAGTTCTCGTTGACCTATTGGTTATCGGTCGTCCAACTATCAACTAATGCAGCGATCGCCCGCTCCCCGGTCGATCTGCCGCTCGTCGTGCCACAGTGGCAACTCGGCGCAGCGCCGCTGGTAGTGCGGGGCCGGTGCTGAACATCCCTGCACGTTCGTCGTTGTTCATTCTGCTCGCGGGCCGCTTGACCTGCGGAAACACCCGATCCAGTGATGCTGTCGGGTGCTGGCGTGACTACCGTGTTTGGTATCCGGCATTCGGGTGGTGTTCTTGCGTGAGTCGCAAGAAATGACCTGTATTGGATGGCACAACCCCGGAATTCGGCCATGATGACGACAACTGCGAGACCCCGGAGCGCGAGGTGCCTGCTCCCGAGAGCGCGCCCCGGGGAAGCGGTTCCCGAGACACGCATTGCCGTCGGTAATGCGTACAGCGCATGTTGCATGCGCCGGAAAGGAGCAATTCGATCATGATCCCGTCACTGCCAGTCCCGTGGCACGCCCCGATGCCACCGCTGGGCCTGCTGGCCTGGGTGATCGCCCTGGCCGGCACCTCGGTGTTGTCCGCGCTGGGCGCCACGCCGCTCACCGCGGCGACCATCGTGATCGCCCTCGGCGGGCTGTGCGCCGAACTGGCGCAGCGGTTCGGGCCCGGTCCGGCCGCGCTGTCCGGCCGGCGCTGACCAGCACAGGAAGATCCGAACACGAATGACTGACAACGCCACCCCGAATGGCGGGCAGGCGCCACCCTTCGGCTCCCAGGAGCTGGGGTTGCTGCTGCAACGAGTGCGTCGCCGGGCCCAGGTCGGCACCGACGTGGTCGCCGACTTCGCCGACACCCCGGTCGGGCTCATCGACGAGATCGAGTTCGGCGTGTCCGCGCCGACCTGGCGGGTGCTGGAGGCCTACTTCGACCTGGTGCCGGATGAGGACGAACTCCGGCGGCAGGTCGGTGAACTGTTCCGCGGCGGCGCGGAGCGGACCACCGTGCGCGCAGCGGCCGAGATCGCCCTGCCGACGGCCGAGGCCGAGTTCGAGGCCCGGTACCTGCGCGACTACCGGAAGGACATCGAGCACCCGGACAACTTCAGCGCGCCGGCGCCCCGCCCCGGCCCCGAGACCGAACAGGCCGAGGCGATCCGCTCCAGGGTCGCCGAGGTGCGCAGGCTCAGCGGCCGGATCGCACCGCCGATGGAACCCAGGGTCAACGTCGCCACCTGGCCGCGACCCGAATCCGTGCGCAGCATCGCCCAGTTCCGCGCGGCCATGATGGCGATCAAGAAGGCGGTCGGCGTGAGCTTCCGGGACCTGGAACTGCGGGCCGCGGTCGCCGGCTACCCCGTGGCCTTCACCACCATCCGCAGCCACTGCGTCCCGGCGAAATCCCCCAAGGAACTCCGGCTGCCCAAGGACCAGCACCTCATGGGCATGCTGACCGCCTTCGGCGCCCCACAACCGCTGATCGACGACTGGATCACAGTCCGCCAGACCCTGTCCCAGCTGCCACCCGCCGAGGTCGTGGCAGCGGAACCGGAGGAAACCGGCCCGCCCCCACCCTGCCTGCCGCCCGCACCCCGGCGACCACCGGAGGCCCTCGACCCGGCTGCCGGCAACCCGCCGCCGGTCGACCCGACCGCCACCGCCCCACCGACACCCGCGGGCACCTCCGCCCGGCTGCCCGTGCTGCTGTCGGGCCTGCTCCCACTCCACCCCCGCCCCACCCGCACCGACCTGTGCTGGGGCCTGCGCGGCCTGGTGGCCGGGATCCTGCTCGCCGTGGTGGTGCTGTCGATGGTGTGGTGACCGGGTGGGGACCGGCTCCGTGCGCGCCGGTCCCCACCCGGCGACTCCACGAAATCGACACCACCGCGCCCACCACTGCCCGTAGTCACGTTTTCGCTGGCTACGGGCTTTTCTTGAGTTCGGTCAGTGTTACTACTTAGGGGCCAGCCGCCATTCGGGTGATGTGATCGCGAATACGTGTGGATTGGTCACGAACCGGTCGTGACGCCGTCGTGATCGCGTTACTGTCCGTTGGGGAGATTTTCCAGGGGACGGGGGGATTTGCCATGGCTCCACGTGAGACCAAGGTGTCGATCGACTTCGGCGGGGGTTCGAAGTTCACGGTCGACGTGGCACAACTGGACAACCTGATCAGGGGACTGGCGGAAGCCAAGACCAAGGTCGAGGAGATCGGTCAGCTGGCTGCTGAGACCAGCAGGATGACTAACCCGCCCAGCGACGAGGACTACAGTCGCGGAGCTATCCGTCAGATCATCGAGCGCACCACAGCCGAGCGCGATGGCACGCATACCAAAGCCAACCAGGCGTATGCCGCTGCCCTCGATGCGATGATTCACAAGTTGACGGCAGCCCGTGACCAGTACGCCGGGACCGAGGGCGCCAACAAGAACAAGCTGAAGCCAGGGGGCTGACTGTGACCCGTCGAGGGATTCGCGTGCTGGTTGCGATTGGCGCGGTCGCCGGGGTGGTGCTGGCCGGATGTGGTGGCGGACAGACTCCGGGCACGACAACCACGTCGGCGAGCGGCGCACCCACCTCGAGTCCGGCGCCGAGCGACGTGCCCACGGTGCCGTCGCCGGATCTGGACACCAGCCGGTTCGCTGCAAACCCGTGCGGCCTGCTCACCACCGACCAGGCCAAGCAGGTCGCGGGCGGGGTGCGAGGGGATCTGCGCGAGAGCCCGCTCGGGCCCTCGTGCAGGTGGTTGGCCAGCAGCACGCCGGTGAAGAACCACTTCTCGGTGACGGTGAACAACCAGCTCGGCGGGCTTGCCCAGCTCTACGCGCGGAAGTCGGACTTCAAGGTGTGGCAACCGGCGCAGGTGGCGGGCCAGCCCGCGGTGATCGCGATGGATGCGGACGTCCGGGACAAGGGCGTGTGCGTCCTGGAGATCGGCACCGCACAGCAGACCACGGTCGCCATTGATGTCCGGTTGTCACTGGGCGCTCCTGATTACGCGAACGCCTGCCGTTCGGCTACCGGGATCGGCGAGATGGTGATCGCCACGTTGAAGGGGGGAAGCTAATGCCATTGCCACTGCTTGTCGGAGTGGCTGCCGGGGGTGCGGCCATGCTGGGGATCAACCTGTGGCCGTCGGACACGCCGCGGCCGGAAGGTATTCGGGGGGACCAGATCTACAAGTGGTTCCAGGAAGGCAAGGGGCCGGGGACCGGTATCTCGCCGATTCAGCAGACCTGGAACAAGGTCGGGAGCCAGTACGACGAGGTGAAGGCCCTCGTGGAGAAGGTGCTCCGGGACTCGCACGGGGTCTGGGAGGGCAAGGCGGCTGATGCGGCGCGGCAGCAGATCAGTCCGCTGGCCGCTTTCGCCGATCACGCCAAGCAGATGGCGGGGAACACCGCCAAAGCCGTTGGGCAGCAAGGTACTGACTGGCACGGCTGCAAGAACCAGCTGAAGCCGGTGCCGGAGAATCCGCCGCAGAACAATCTCGGCAACAAGTTGACTCCGTTCACCACCGATCTCGATCGGGAAATCGACAAGTTCAAGGCCGACACCGGTGACAATCAGCGGGTTTATGCCGGTTATGGGGTGCGGACCGAGGACAATGTGAAATCACTGCCGACCTGGTTGACGCCGCCGGAGGTCAGTGGCGACGTCTCCGTGGTCAAGCCCGGACCCGGCGGTCCTGGTGGGCCCGGTGGCGGCGGCGGATTTGAGGGTGGCCGCAGCGGCGGTGGAGGTCTTGGCGGCGGGCACGGGCAGTTCGGCGGCGGTGGTGGCGGTGCGGGCTACGGCGGCGGGGCTGGTGGCGGTGCCGGCGGTGGTGTCGGCAGTGGTGGTGGCGCTGGTGGTGGGTCGGCGGAGGTTCCCGTGGTGGGGACTGGGCCCGCTTATCCGCCGCGGGATCAGACCGGGTCCGCTGGGTACGTCTCCAATGAGGTGCCGATTTCCGGTGGTGGCACCGGTGTCGGGCCCGGTGGTGGCGGGGGTGGTTACGCCGGTGGGGCCGGTGGTGGCTTTGGTGGTGCCGTGCCTGGTGGGTTTGGGCCTGGGGGCGGTGCCGGTGGCGGGCTTGGCGCCGGGGGGAGTGCCGGGGTTGGGCGTGCTGGTGGTGGTGGGTTTGGGCCTGCTGGTGGTGGTGCGGCTGGGCGGGCCGGCGCGCCGGGGATGGGTGGGATGCCCATGGGTGGCGCGGGGGCCGGGCGCAAGGAGGAGGACGAGGAGCATGAGCGGGCCTCGTTCCTGATGGAGACCGACGACATCTTCGGCGACCATCGGTCCGTGGCGCCGCCGGTGATCGGCGAGTAGTGATGTTGCGTTCCGCTGTCACGTTGTCGGCGCTCGCCTACGACCTGGTCTGGGAGGCCGAGGAGATCGGGGACAAGCACAACGCGCTGCTCACGCACTCGCCGGGGGCGACCATGGCCGAGCGGTTGGCGGTGGCCCGGCCCGCACTGGCGGAGTTGGACCGGGCCGGGTTGTTCGATGGGCGGCGGGTGCATCCGGATCTGAAAGCGGCCATGCGGCTCATCGCGCGGGCTCATCGGGAGCTGTACGGGTGGTTCATGCCTGAGCCTGCGGCGCCGATCCGGTCGGTGCTCGCGGTGGCCAGTGGGCGGGACGGACTGCTGGCGGTGCTGGCCGAGGAGCAGTTGCACCTCCAGCCGATCGACGCCAGGGAACTGGCGCCCGCGGTGGCGGGGGTGTTGCCGGAGGCTAAGCCGTTGCGGATTCCGACCTATTCGGTGCCGGTGGCGGATCTGCACGGGGGTGGGCACCGGCGGGAGGAGGACGGGGGCGGGTATCTGCAGCGGTCCGCGGCCGGAGCCGGGCGGGGGGCCGAACTGGACCGGGTGCGGCGGTTGTTCGCCGAGCCGCGGCTGGGGGCTGGGCAGTTCCGGGCCGCCGGGCGGGACCGGCACGGGCGGCGGCAGGTCAGTGGCGCCCCGGTGGACTACTTCGACGTCGCGGGCGGGCGGTACGTCACCTACCTGCCCGCGGGCTCGGACGGGCCGGAGTGGGGCCTGGTCGCGCCCGGTGGGCGGGCGCAGCTGGTGGAGCGGTTCAGCGAGCTGGTGGCGAGCACCGCGAACTGAGCGGTGGGATGTTCCGCAGGTCACATCTGTCGCCGCGTCATCGGTTCGCGGTCCGTGTGTCCCTTTAACGCCGCGGGGGGCACACAGACCAACTGGCGAATCCCTGCACGCGGCCCGGACAGGCGTCCCCTCACCTGTCCGGGCCGCGGCAGGTCTCCGGGGGCGCGGCGGATACCTACCCCCTGGTAACTCCAGTTCGAATTCGGCATGCTCTTGGGCATGACGTGGATGGTGTACGGGGCCAACGGCTACACGGGGACGCTGATCGCGGAGCTGGCGGCGCGCCGGGGTGAGCGGCCGGTGCTGGCGGGGCGGGCGGCGGAGAAGGTCGTGCCGCTGGCGCAGCGACTGGGGTTGCCGTACCGGATCTTCGGGCTCGACGAGCGGGTGACCGACCACCTCGCCGACATCGACGCCGTGGCGCACTGCGCCGGGCCGTTCTCGGCCACCGCGGCCCCCATGGTGCAAGCCTGCCTGGACGCCAAGGTGCACTACCTGGACATCACCGGCGAGATCGACGTGTTCGAGCAGATCGCGCGCCGCTCCGCCGAGGCCGAGGCGGCCGGGATCGTGCTGCTGCCCGGTGCCGGGTTCGACGTGGTGCCCACCGACTGCCTGGCCGCGATGCTGGCGGCCGACCTGCCGGGCGCCACCCACCTGGAACTCGCCTTCGCCGGGATGGCCAGTGCCAGCGCGGGCACGCTGCGGACCGCGGTGGAATCACTCGGCCAGGGCGGCCGGGCCCGGATCGACGGGAAGATCCGCGAGGTCTCGCCGGGCTGGCGGGTGCGTTCGGTGGACTTCCCCGGCAAGCGCCGGGAGGTCATCTCCATCCCGTGGGGCGATGTGAGCACCGCCTACCGCTCCACCGGCATCCCCAACATCGTCGTCTACGCCGCGCTCGGCGTGCCGGCGCCGCTGTTCCGGGCCCAGCGCTACGTGCAGCCGCTGCTGCGCACCGACCTGGTGCGCAAGGGGCTGACCGCGCTGGCCAACCGGGTCTCCGGCCCGGACGAGGCGGCGCGGGCCGGCGCCCGCTCGGAGGTGTGGGGGCAGGTGCGGGACGCGGACGGGCGCACGGTGAGCCGGACCCTGATCGCGCCGGAGGGCTATGAGCTGACCGCGGACGCGGTGGTGCGGGCGGTGCAGCGGGTCCGCTCCGGCGAGGTGCCCGGCGGGGCGCACACGCCGTCCTCGGCGCTGGGGGCCAGCTTCGTGCGCTCGCTGACCGGGGTCGAGGTGCAGGACGTGCAGGTGCGCTGAGTCGTATCGGGTGCTGAGACGTGCCGGGGCGCCCCGCGTACAGCCTGCGGGGCGCCCCGGTCACCTGTGGAGCAGGTCAGCTCGCGTACGGAGCCGCCGCCTGCTTGGCGGCGTACATCAGCGCGGGCTTGATCTTCGGCCAGAAGGTGCTGGTCTGGCAGGAGTACGGCGGCAGGAAGCCGCCGCAGGTGCCGCTGGCCGGGCCGATCTCGAAGGTGAAACCGGGCACGCCGAGCTTGTCGTAGAGCCAGTCCTCGGTGCCACCGGAGGCGGCGTAGCCGACAACCTGCGGCGCGGTGCCGTAGGTGTAGCCGGTGATGCCCGCCATGTCCTTGGCCATCCGGCGCAGGCTGGCGTCGTTGCCGGTGTAGGTGTTGGCCCGGTGCGCCCAGGGGAAGATGATCCCGTTGGTGTAGCTGTGGAAGGTGATCATCAGGCCCTTGGTGTCCTTGGCCGCGGGCGTGGTGTCACCGTCGCCGCGCTTGTCCGGGTAGAGCTTGGTGAACAGCGCCTGGAGCGAGTTCAGCTCGGTCTCGGAGTCCGCGCGCGGGCCGCGGTAGGTCTCGGCACACGGGTTGGTCGAGGTGCCGGCCTGGCCGTAGTGCGAGTTGGCGTTGCGGTTGAGGTCGATGCCGACCTGGCCGCCGGTGCCGCAGGTGCCGTTGGTGGTGTTGGCGTTCTTGCGCTGCAGGCGCGGGGAGCTGCCGCCGGCCTGGACGATGTCCACGCCGTCCGGGTTGGTGATCGGGACGACCCACATCTCGGTGGTGTCCATCAGCTTGGTGACCTCGGCGTCCTTGCCGTAGCCCTGGGTCAGGTGGTCGATCCACCGCCAGGCCATGTCACCGGTGGTGATCTCCCGGGCGTGGATCTGGGCCATCAGGAAGAAGCGCGGCTTGGCGGCGCTGGTGTTCAGCGCGCAGTCCCCGGCCTGCTTCTTGGTCAGGCAGATGGCACGCAGGTCGTAGCCGTTGGGCTTGCCGGTGCTCTTGCGCCAGGACTGGCCGTAGGTCACCCCGCTGGAGAGCGCGGGGTAGTCGGCGAGCACCTTGTCCAGGTGCGAGTGGTGCGCCCGCACGGTGCGGTAGCCGCCGTAGTAGGTCTCGTTGATGTCGTTGACGCCCAGCGGCTCGCTGTTGTTGTGCGTCTTGGGCGGGGCCCACGGCGCGGGCGCCATCACCGATTCGACCTTGGTGGTGAACCCGGCCTTGGCCAGCCGGTTGGCCTCCTCGGCGTTGCCGAGCACGAACAGGTCGTCGCCGTCGCGCTGTTCCAGCACGTCCGAGCCGACCTGGATGAGCCGCTCGGAGTCGTTGACCCCGCCGACGACGCGGTAGACGAACATCGCCTGGCGCTGCTCCGCCTGGGCACTGTCGGCCTTGGCCGCCGGTTCCGGCGCGGGCGCGCCGGTCTGCTGGAACAACAACAGGGCACTGGTCGCCAACGCGGCGACCACGCCCGCGATGGGGATCCGCCGTGATACGGACATAGCCGTCCTCTCGCAGTTTCGCCGAGATGCACTGCGCGCAGCAGGGTGGATGCGGCAGGTGGGTCAGGACGCTAGGACGCGCGCACTTATCGCCATAACCCTACGAATGGACGACGAGATTCAGTTTTAAGAGGTACCCGATCGTGAACGGGACATATCGCCGGTCCCGGGTCAGGCGTCCTCCCGGTCCAGCCCCGCTCCGTCCCAGGTGGTGTGGGTGCAGGCGACGCCGCCGCCGTTCTTGGGGCGGAGCACGTCGTAGATGTGCATGCGCGGGATCTTGCCGGAGACGCCCCAGCCGCTGGGCCAGGTGATGATCCAGTCCATGTCCAGGTCGACCAGCAGGCCCAGCATGCGGGCGATGGTGGGGTCGTCGAGGCGTTCGAAGGCCTCGTCGAGCAGGACCAGGCGCAGTGGGTGCCAGCCTTCCTCGCCCGCGCTGACCGCGTCGTAGAAGCTGGCCGCGGCGGCGAAGAGGGTCACGTAGGAGACCAGGCGGGTCTCGCCGGAGGAGAGCTGGCGCAGGCGGCGGACCCGGGGCTTGCTGTCCGGGCCGGTGTCGCGTACCCGCACGGTGAAGGAGTACCAGGAGCGGTAGTCCAGGGCGCGGCCGAGGATTTCGGCGTAGCCGGCCGAGTGGGCGTCGCGTTCGGCCTCGATGCGTTCGGTGAAGGCGCGGCGCAGGGTGGCGTCCTGGTCCTGGCTGCGCTGGGCGAAGGGGGTGCGGACCAGTTCCAGGGCGTCCCTGGTGGACTCGTCCAGCGCGGCCGAGGGGCGCCATTCCAGCTGGACGTGCACGCCCTGGCTGGAGCGGGCCCGGTCGAGGACCTCGTTCATCCGGCGGCACAGGTCCTCGGCCACCGCGATCTGGCTGCGCAGGCGTTCGGCCAGGTCGCGCATGAGGTAGTCGGAGAAGATCTCCTGGTACCGCTCGCCGAGGTAACCGCGCTGGTCGCCGAGGCGGGTGGCGACCAGGGCTGCGGCGTCGGCGACCGGGCGGGGGCCGTCCTCGGAGGTGACCGTGACGGTGAGGATGCCCGCGGTGGTCTCCGCGGTGATGTTGTGCGAACCGGCGAGGGCGGACTGCAGCGCCTGCAGCCTGCCGATCACGGTGCCCTCGCTGGCCGGACGGCGGTCCTCGGCCGCGCCCAGGCGTTCGGCGGTGGCCAGCAGGTTCTCCGTGTCGGGGGCCTCGGCCTCGGGCAGCGCGGCGGTCCACACGCCGGGGGCGGCCAGGGTGTCCCGGAAGGCGGCCTCGGCGGTGCTGACCTCTTGCTGGCGGCCGGTGCGCTGCTGCTGTTTGGTCTCCAGCAGGGTGGCGATCTTGGTGGCTTCCTCGCGCACCTCGGCGACCCGCTCGCGTGCGCCGGGCAGGTCGGTCTTGGCCCGCTTGTGCTCGGCCTCCAGGGTGGCCAGTGATTCGGCGACCTGTTTGGCCTCGCCGCCGATGGCCGAGGTCAGTTCGGCCAGCGCGGCGGCTTGTTCGGCGTACTCGGCGCAGCGGGATTCGGCCTGGGCCTCGGCCTGTTCCCGGTCGCCGAGGGCGACCCTGTGGTTGTGCAGGGCGTCGGCGAGCTGGCGGATGGAGCCTGCGCAGCGTTCGGTGAGGGCTTCCTTGAGGCTGTCCACGGTGCCGCGGACCTGTTCGGCGGCCCGGTGCGCCTGTTCCAGCGCGGCGGTGTCGGCGGAGAGCCCGGCCTCGGTGGCGGCGTGGGTGAGTTCGGACTGCACGGCCCGCCAGTGGTCCTCGGCGTGCGAGTGCTCCTCGCGCAGGGTCAGCGCGCGGTGCTCGGACTCCTCGGCGCTCTCCTTGGCCCCGGCCAGCCGGGCGTGCGCGGCGATCAGTTCGTCGTCGTGCGGGAAGCCTGCCAGGTGCTTCTCCCAGCCGGTGGCCTGCCTGCGCAGGGCCTCCAGGTGCTGCTGGGCGGTGGCGAGTTCGCCGCGCCGCTGTTCCAGCTCGTCCTCCAGGCCGAGGATGCGGCGTTGCCGGGCGGCCTCGCGGGCGCCGGCGCCGATGTGTTCGGCGGCCTCCTTGGTGGCCGAGCCGGAGAGCACGCCCGCGCGCCAGCGGCCGTCGGTGGACAGGGCCAGCGCGGCGGCGGGCAGCTCCTCGCCGGGGGCGGCCAGGGCGATCGCCGCGAGCAGGCCGCTGACCAGGTCGGCGGGCACGGGGCTGTCGGGTTCGGCGGCGGCGGTGAGTGCCTCGGCGAGCGAGCGGCCGGTGACCGGGGGCAGTGCGGCGAGGGCGGCGGCCAGGTCGGCGGGGGTGTGCAGCACACCCGCGACGACCTCGGCGGAGCCGGCCTGGGCGAGGGTGCCGTCGGCGCGGACCCAGGCGGTGAGCAGGCCGCTGGCCTGCATCGCGGCTTCCAGCCCGGCCCGTTCGGCCTCGGCCAGGCCCTCGGCGAAGTCGACCAGGCGGTAGCAGGACTCGCCCAGGTCGGCCGGGCGGTCCCCGGCTGGCAGTTCGGGGGCGCGTTCTTGGCCGCGGCGCAGGGCGGCGAGTTCGGTCTCGCGTTCCCGGATGGCCTCGCGCACGGTGGCGCAGGCCTGGTCGGCGGCGAGGACCCGCTGGGTGGCGGAGTGCAGGTGCGGGGTGCCCCACTGGCGGAATTCCTCGCGCACCGCGCGGGCCCCGGCCCGGTCGATGACCAGGCTTTCCGGCTGCGGCGGCGCGGGCCGGTCTGCCTCGGCGCCGCCCTCGGGCGCGGCCTCGGCCCATTCGCGGACCTGGTTGGCCCAGTGTTCGGCGTGTTCGCGCAGCTCCTGCGCGGTCTGGTTGCGCCTGCCCGCGGCGTCGGTGGCGCTGATCTGGGCGTCCTTGGCGTTGCGGTGCAGTTCCTCGACCTTGCGCAGCGCCCGGTCGGATTCCAGGGCGCGCTGGTGCAGCATCAGGGTGAGCGCGCCGCGCTGGCGTACCTCGGTGGCGGCCTCGGCGGCCTGGGCGGCGGCCGTGGACAGGCCGTCCAGGAGTTCCTCCGGGTCGAGTTCGGGCACGGCGCGGCGGGTCACCGCGAGGGGCGCGGTCTCGGCTTCGGGTTTGGCCCTGACCTGTTCGGTGGTCTCGGTGACGGTGGCTGGCGGCACGGTGGGCACCACCGGGCACAGGCCGCGGTCCAGGCCCGCGGTGTGCAGCAGCTGGCCCGCCCGGTCGGCGAGGTCCTGGGCGGCGGCGGTGTCCCGGCCGAGCCGGTCCAGCACGGAGAGCACCGAGTCGACGCCGCGGTCTTCCTGGGCGCGCTGGCGGCTGGCCACCTCCAGCGCGGTCTCGGCGGACTTGCGGGTGTTGGCGACCAGCTTCTCCCGGTCGGCCAGATCGCGCATGCCCTGGTAGGCGGGCAGCGCCTTGAGCGCCTCGATCCGCATGGCCAGTTCGCTCTCGGCCTCTTCGAGCGCGGCGACCCCGGCGTCGGCGGCGGTGCGTTCCTGCTGTGCGGTGGCCTTGCGCCGTTCCAGCCTGCTCAGTTCGGCGAGCAGGCGCTGCAGGGTGTCGTGTGCGGCGCGCACCCCGTCGGCGGCGGTGCGCAGCGCGGCGAGGGCGTAGCCGGAGTAGGCGGTGAGGAAGGTGCGCAGCGCGCCGTCGGCGGTGGAGAGCCGGACGATGTTCTCCCGGATCGACTCCAGGTCGTCGAAGGAGGTGGCCAGCCGTTCGATCAGGCCGGCTTCCAGCGGCGGCAGCGCGTCGCTGAGGATCTGCTCCAGCTGGCCTTCGAGGACCTTGAGGCCGACGTCGGGGTTGCGCAGGGTGCGTTGCAGGTGCAGCAGGTCGCCGTAGCGGTCGGCTGGCACGCCGTAGACGCTTTCCGCGATCCGGGCCCGGAAGCCGGCTTCCTCCAGGACCGCGTCCGCGCCGAGCAGTTCGCGCAGCTGACCTGGTCCGACCGGCACCCGGTCGGCGCCGACGAGCAGCACGTCCTTGCCGACCCGGCACGGGGTGATGAATCGCCAGGAGTCGCTGACCTGCTGCGAGGTCTTGGACGCCTTCACGCCGATGCCGCAGGTCAGGTACTCGTCCTGACCGGCGTCGTCGGTGCGGACCAGTTCGATCCAGGCGTAGCCGATCCGGTTCGGACCGCCTTGGTAGTCATCGAGCATCAGTCGCCGGATGCTGACCGTGTCGAAGCCCTTGGAACCCATCTGTCGCAGTTCGCCGTCCAGGCACAGCGGCAGCAGCAGTTCCAGGGTGCGGGACTTGCCGGAGCCGTTGGTGCCCTGGAAGATCACCCGGCCGCCGGAGAAGTCGAACTCCTGCTCGGCGTACTGCCAGATGTTGACGATGCCGCCCCGGTTGAGCCGCCAGCGGTTCACGCGGGTTCCTCCTCATCAAAAAGCGACCAGCTCGCCGGTGGCGGTGGCGCTTCTTCCTTTTCCTGGGCGGCGGGACCGCCAGGGGTGTCATCGGGTTCGGGCACCCACCGGTGCGCGACTGGGGAGAGCAGCCAGTCCGGCTCCTCCCAGCGCGCCAGGCCGGTGTTGACCAGCAGTTCGAGTACTTCGTCGACCAGGCCGTCGATGTCCTCGGTGGCCTGTTTGGACCAGGCGGCCGGGTAGGACTCGACCAGGTCGGCGCAGATCTGTTGCAGCCGCTGCCTGCTCACCGGGTGGCGGCCGTCGGCGCGTGCCTCGTGTTCGGCGAGCAGTTCGGGCAGGGCCAGCAGCGCGACCCTGGCCACCGTGCCGGAGGAGGGGAAGGCCAGGTCGGTGAGGTATTCCTCGGGATCGGTGACCGCGATCCCCTCCAGCCGCGCTTCGGTGACCAGGCCGAAGCAGCGGTCCAGCAGCAGGGATTCGCGGCGCTGGTTCTTCTTCAGCCAGGAGGCCTGCTCTGGCGGCAGGTCGGCGTGCAGCACCACCGGGTTCTCCACCAGTTTGCGGCGCACCGCGTGTTCGGTGGTCTGTTCCATCCCGGCCGGTCCGGCCTCGGCGGCCTTGCCGATCAGCTCCTCCGGGGTGTCCACCTCGCCGACCGGTCCGGCCAGCAGGTGGCCGAGCACATCGGTGTCCACGGTGATCAGCGCCTCGGTGATGGCATCGCCGGACCAGGTGGACACCGAGCCCTCGGTCTCGGTGATCACGCCGAGGGCGAGCAGGTGGCGCAGTGCGGCGGTGAGCGCGCGCCGGTCACCCAGGTCGTCCACGACCTCGATGCCTGCTTCGACCGCGGCCGCGCGCACCTCGCTGACCAGCCGGGACAGCAGCACCTGGCGGCCGACGCCGGTGAGCGCGGCCATGGTCAGCGCGACGTAGGCGTAGCCGCGCGGGGACAGCCCGGTCTCACCGCGGGTGGGGTCGGCGCCGGGGCCGGCCTTGTAGAGCCGGGCGTAGCGGCGCTGCACGACCAGGCGGTAGCCCAGCAGTGAGGCGAACAGGTCGTGCAGGGCGTTGCGGTGCCGGAAGACCAGTGGCAGCAGGTCGCCGTCGGGGCCGTCGGCGCGCAGCAGCGGGCGGCGCAGCAGGGTGCGGGCGCAGCGGGTGACGTTGGCCGCGTCGATGTCGGAGAGTTCGTCCAGGATGCCGATCCCGCTGGGCTTGCGGCTCATGCCCGCTCTCCCAGCTGGACGCTGGCGTGGTGCAGGGTGAGAACTCCGCCCGATGTGGCGATCTGTGTCACCTGGTCGGGGACATGGTTGATGGTCAGTCGCAGTCCGTGCACCGGGTCGGCGGCGGAGCCGGTGTCGGTGTCGCGTTCCCGCTGGGCCATGGCCATGGTGAGCAGTTCGCAGAGCACTTCGAGGGCCTCGGGGGAGAGGTTGCTCTGTGCCAGCGCGGGCGCGGCGGTGCTGAGTTCGGCGACCGCGGCGGCCCGCTGCCGGTCCGCCTCGCGGGCCTGGGCGAGCAGGGTTTCCTGCAGCATCGGGTCGTCCAGGATGCGGGAGGCGCGACCGCGGGCGCCGCGGTCGCCACGGCTGCGCACGCTCACGTTGACCTCGACCACCGGACCGTCCCGCCACGGCGTGTGCTCGTCGTCGCCGTCGTGTTCGGGCGCGGGCAGCAGATGCCGGGCGGAGTAGAGGCCGAAGGCGGCCGCGTACAGCTCGTGCGAGCGGTGCGGTCCGGCCGAGTCCAGCCAGCCGGCCAGTTGCAGCAGTTCGGCGCGGCGGCTGGGCAGCAGGCCACCGCCCGCGGTGGCGCGTTTGACGCTGGCCAGCAGGGAGCCGATGGCGCGGGCGGTGGCCTCACGCAACGCGGTGACCTGGCTGGGGCGACCCGGGCGGTCGGCGAACCAGTCGGTCAGCTCCCGCCAGTCGGTCTCCGAACGGCCACGGCCGCGTTCGACCGCGATGCCCAGGCGTTCGGTGGGGCCGAGGATGCGCAGCAGCTCGCCGCGGGCGGGGGCGAGTCCGGCCAGGGACTCGGCGATGGCGGGGGTGTGCCGGAGCACGTCCTCGACGACCATCTGGATGTATTCGACCAGCAGGTTGCGGAAACCGGAGATCTCGTCCGGGTCGAGATGGAACCGGGTGACCACCTGACCGAGGTACGCGTAGAAGTCACGCACGGTGACCGCGAGTTCGGCGTGCTGCAGGAACAGCGTGGTGACCTGCTCGGCCAGCTCCTCCTTGGCCCGTTTCGCACTCGCCGAGCCGGGCGCCTGCTGCTCGGCGACCATGGCCTGGGACAGCGTGCCGCCCAGTTTGGACAGGCCGCGCTCGATCGCGGGCAGCAGTTCGCGGGAGACCTCGCGGGCGCCCTCGGGCACCCGGAGCAGCTCGTCCACGTCCCGCTGCACCCGCACCGCGAGCTTGTTGATCTGGTACCGGAACGCGCCGCGGACGAACTCGGCGATGCTGGAGGCGATCGTCTCCCGCCGCCCCTGCACCAGGTTTCCCCAGTCCTTGAGCCGTTTCAGCCGGTCGGCCACGGTGTCCGGATCGGATTCGCCGATGTCCAGGCGGCCCTCACGCTCCAGTGGTTTGAGCGCGGCGGCGACCTCGTTGGGGGAGAGGTCGGGCAGCAGCGTCGCGGTGAACAACCGCATGATCGCCACGTAGGTCCTGGTGTGCTCAGCGTTGAGGTAGGAGTAGAGCCGGAGCCGGCCCTCACCGCCTGTCGAGTCGCCATGAGTCACGGACGGCCACATTAGAGCCTTGAGCGTGGCCAGGCAGAATCGTGGGTCGCCGGGCGCGCTAACGTCACCCGTCGGACTTCGCGGACTCAGGGGGTGTGGGGGATGAGCGGCGCGGCTCGGGCGATCGGTCTGCTGCTGGGCGCGGCCGCCGACGTGGTGGTCGGCGACCCCCGGCGCGGGCATCCGGTAGCCGCCTTCGGCACGGTCGCGGCAGGTCTGGAGAAGGTGCTCTACCGGGACCACCGGGCGCCGGGGGTGCTGCACGTGGTGCTGCTCACCGGGGGCGCGGTGCTGCTCGGGGTGGCCGCGGAGAAGCTCGGCAAGCACTCCCCGGTGCTGCAGGCGGCGACCACCGCGGTGGCCACCTGGGCGGTGCTCGGCGGCTGTTCGCTGGCCGGTGAGGGCACGCTGATGGCCCGCGCGCTCGACGCCGGGCGCCTCGATGAGGCCAGGGACCGGCTGCCCAACCTGTGCGGCCGCGACCCGGAAGCCCTGGACGCGCTCGGACTGGCCAGGGCCACCGTGGAGTCGGTGGCGGAGAACACCTCCGACGCCCAGGTCGCGCCGCTGTTCTGGGGTGCGGTGGCCGGGGTGCCCGGCCTGCTGGCCTACCGGGCGATCAACACCCTGGACGCGATGGTCGGGCACCGCTCGCCGCGCTACCGCAACTTCGGCTGGGCCGCGGCCCGGCTGGACGATGTGGTCAACCTGGCGCCCTCCCGGCTGGCCGCGATGCTGACCGCGCTGGGCGCGCCGGTGGTCGGCGGCTCGGCCAAACACGCCTGGCGGACCTGGCGGCTGGACGCCTCGGCGCATCCGAGCCCGAACGCCGGGCAGGTGGAGGCGGCCTTCGCGGGCGCGCTGGAGATCCGCCTGGGTGGGCGCACGGTGTACAAGCACGGCGCGGAGGAGCGGCCGGTGCTCGGCGACGGGCGCAACCCCGACTCCGGGCACGTCACCAGGGCGGTGGAACTGTCCAGGGTGGTCGGCGGGCTGTCCGCGCTGGCCTCAGCGACGGCCGCCGTAGCGATCGGCGGTCTGCGGCGCAGGCGTCGGCACCGGGTCTGAGTCCGCTTCGTCCTCGTCCGGCTCGTCCTCGTCGTCCTCTTCGGGGTGCGCCTCCCGCCAGAGCAGGAAGACCAGCCCGATCGGGGCCATCAGGCCGAAGGCGATCCACTGCAGGGCGTAGGAGAAGAACGGCCCGGCCTCCAGCTTCGGCAGCGGCAGCAGGCCGAGCACGCCCGGCTGGCCCTCGTTGAGCTGCACGTAGCCCGGCCGCAGGTCCAGACCGACGGCCTTGCCCAGCACCGTCGGGTCGATGGTGTAGATCTGCCGCTTGCCGTCCTGCTGCAGCACGTCCTGCCTGCCAGGGTCGATCTCGCTGCCGCGCACCCGGCCGATCACGGTGACCTGACCGCCCGGCGCGGCGTCGTAGGCCGCCGGTTTGGTGCCCAGCTCGACCTTGATGTAGCCGCGGTTGACGATCACGATCTGCCCGGAGTCGGTGCGCAGCGGGGTGAGCACCTCGAAGGCGGCCTTGCCCTCGGCCTTGCGCAGCCGCACCAGCGTCTCCGCCTCGGGCAGGTACCGCCCGGTGAGCTTGACCACCTGCCACTGCTTCGCCGCCGGGTTGGCGCCCGGTGGCAGCGCGGTGTCGTAGTCGATCGCCGCGGTCTCCAGCGAGCCGGTGATCGCCGAGTTCTGCGTCTCCCGGCGTTCGTCCTGCCGGAACTGCCAGGGAGCCAGGATCCACAGGCAGGCCGCCGAGAACAGCAGCACGAACCCGATCAGGGCCAGCCAGCCCGGTCGCAGCAGGAACTTCCAACGCACCCCTCCACGGTAGGGGGCGCGTTCACCCGCTCGGTGGCCGCCCCCGGACCGCCCGCGCCGCGGCCACCGTCCGCTCGCCATAGGAGCCGCCGAAGAGCACCACGTGCACCAGCAGCGGGAACAGCTGGTGCAGCGGAACCCGGTCCCGCCAGCCCGGCGCCAGCGGGGCCACCTCCTGGTAGGCACCCAGGATCCGGTCCAGGTGCGGGCAGCCGAACAGGGCCAGCATGGCCAGGTCGCTCTCCCGGTGCCCGCCGTGCGCGGCCGGGTCGATCAGGTGCACCCCGCTCGCGCCCCACAGCACGTTGCCGGACCACAGGTCGCCGTGCAGCCGGGCAGGCGGCTCGGGCGGTCCGGCGTACTCGGCGATCCGGTCGCACACCTCGCGCACCGGCGCCGGATCGGGCAGATCCGCGGTGCGCAGGTAGGGCTCCAGGCGCTGGGTGGCGAAGAACTCCGGCCAGTCGGCGTGCGGCTCATTGCGCATGGGGGCCGCGCCGATCCAGGCCTGCGCCGGACCGCCGGGCGGCGGGCAGCCGAAGGCGGTCGCGCCACTGGTGTGCAGGGCGGCCAGTTCCCGGCCGAACCGCTCGGCCGCCGCCGGAGCGGGTTCGCCGGGCGGCACCCAGTCCAGCACCAGCCAGGTCTCGTCGTGGCCCAGCACCGCCGGGATCGGCACCGCGTTCGCCGCGGCCAGCCAGCGCAGGCCCGCCGCCTCGGCCACGCTGCTGCCCGCCGCCGCGGATTTGGCCACCACCTGCCGCCCGTCGGCCAGCCGGGCCCGGAACACCTCGGCCGCGCTGCCCCCGGCCGGCCGCACCCGCACCGGATCCACACCGGTGAGCCGGGCGATCGCGGCGGCCGCGGTCACAGCTTCTTCCGCACCCAGTCCAGCAGGCCGGGCACGGCCGCCTCCACCATGCCCAGCACCTCGGCGAAATCGGCCCGGCCGCCGTAGTACGGATCGGGCACGTCCAGATCCTCCCCGGCGGCCGGGTCGAAGGAGCGCAGCAGCCGGACCTCGCCGGTGACCAGGCGGCGCAGCTCACGCTGGTGCCCGGCGTCCAGGGCCAGGAACAGGTCCGCGTCCGAATGCACCGGCCCGACCTGGGCGGCGATGTGCTCGGCCGGGTAGCCGTGCCCGGCCAGCACCGCGCGCGCCCGGTGGTCGGCCTGCTCGCCGATGTGCCAGGGCCCGGTGCCCGCGCTGGTCACCTTGACCCGCTCGGCCAGTCCGGCCCGGCGCAGGTGCTCGCGGAAGACGATCGCGGCGATGGGGGACCGGCAGATGTTGCCGGTGCAGACGAAGCTCAGGTGCACCGGATCAGTCTCCGTCATCGCGGTACATCGAGGTACTCGTGCGGATCGGCGGCGGCGGGATCGATCATCAGGCGCACGCTGTGGTAGCCCAGCGCGTAGCGGCCGTTGGCCGGGTCCCAGCGGCGGTACTCGGCCAGGGCCTGGCGTTTGCGGGCGTGCTGGGCCGGGGTGAGCGGCACCACGTGGTCGGCGGTGCGCTCGGCCGGCGGGTAGGTGTAGCCGTAAACCCAGTAGTAGCGGAAGTCGCTGATGCGGTCGCGCAGGCTTTCCGCGGCGTCCCGGCAGGCGGCGTGGGTCTTGTTGGGATCGGCGGGGTCGCCGCCGTGGATGACGTCCCGCCAGCCGCTGACCAGCTTGTGCGAGGCGCCGGGATAGCGAGTCTCGAAGTCCAGGATGGTCTCCCGGACGTACTGGACGAACCCGGGGTAGTCGGTCCAGGCGCTGTCCGGATGCCGCATGTTGATCACCCGGTCCACGCCCAGCCGGTGCGCGGCCGCGGTGAACTCGGCGGTGCGCGTGGTCACGATGTCGTCCAGGCTCAGCTCGATCCGGTGGCCAGGGTCACCGGCTGGGCAGTCCGCGCCCAGGTTGCAGTTGCCGTTGATGATGTCGATCAGCCCGCCGTTCTCGCCGCGGGAGAGCAGCACCAGGTACACCGGCCGCCCGGCCTCCTTGTGCGCCCGGATCGCACCGGCCATCGCGATCGACTCGTCGTCCTGGTGCGGGGCGTAGAAGATCGCGGGCCAGTCGGCGGCGGCCGCCGGGGCCTGGCCGAGCGCCAGGCCGCCGAGGGCGGCCGCGGAGACGCCGAGCAGGCGGCGGCGGGAGAGTCCGGGGTGATCGCGCACCAGCCGAGTGTCCCGGCCGGGCCCCGACTGGTCATCGGCCACTCGTCGGGCGGCTTAGACTCGCCGCGATGACTGGCGAGGACTTCGAGCGCGCGCGACTGCGCCACCACGGTGATGCCGAGGCCGCGCCGGGACTCGCCGACTTCGCGGTCAACGTGCGCCTGCCCCGCCCGCCGGACTGGCTGCGCGACCGGCTCGCCGAGACCCTCGACGGACTGGGCCGCTACCCGGGGACCGAGGACGAGCTGGCCGCCAGGGTGGCCGCCGCCGACCGGCACGGCCGTTCCCCCGAGCAGGTGCTGATCCTCAACGGGGCGGCCGAGGGGTTCGCGCTGCTGCCCCGGCTGGCGCCGAGGCTGGCCGCGGTGATCCACCCCTCCTTCACCGAGCCCGATGTGGCCTTGCTGGACGCCGGGGTGCCGCTGACCAGGGTGCTGCTGCAGGCCGAGGATGGCTACGCGCTGCGGCCGGAACTGGTGCCCGATGCCGCCGATCTGGTGGTGGTCGGCAACCCGACCAACCCGACCTCGGTGCAACATCCGGCCGACACACTGCGCGCGCTGGCCAGGCCCGGCCGGGTGCTGGTGGTGGACGAGGCCTTCGCCGACGCGGTGCCCGGTGAGCCGGAATCCGTTGCGGGCCAGGACATCCCGGGACTGCTGGTGTTGCGCAGCCTGACCAAGACCTGGGGCCTGGCCGGACTGCGCGCCGGGTACGCCCTCGGCGCGCCGGAGCTGCTCGCCCAGCTGGCCGCGCACCGTCCACAATGGCCGGTGAGCAGCCTGGTGCTGACCGCGGTCGAGGCGTGCTGCGCCCCAGCGGCCGTGCGGGAGGCCGACATCGCCGCCCGCGAGGGCGTGGCGCACCGGGTCGCGCTGGCCGCGGCACTGGCCGCGCTGCCCGGCGTCGAGGTGTGTGGAGGGGCCGCCGGGCCGTTCCTGCTGCTGCGGGTCGCCCACGGCGAGCGGGTGCGGCGCCGGCTGCGGGACCAGGGGGTCGCGGTGCGCCGCGCGGACACCTTCCCCGGCCTGGACGCCGAACATCTGCGGGTCGCGGTGCGCCCGCCGGAGCAGGCCGAGGTACTGCTCAAGGCGTTGGAGACGGTGTTGCGGGAAGAGGGGGAGCAGGGATGAGCCCGACACTGGCCGAGGTGGTCGCCGCCATTGAGGCGGCCTACCCGCCCGCACTGGCCGAATCCTGGGACGCGGTCGGCCTGGTGTGCGGCGATCCGGCCGAACCCGTCGACCGGGTGCTGGTCTGCGTGGACCCGGTCGAGTCCACAGTGGACGAAGCGATCGAACTGGGCGCGCAACTGGTGCTCGCGCACCACCCGCTGCTGCTGCGTGGTGTGCACGGCGTGCCGGCCGATGACGTCAAAGGCCGCCTGGTGCACAAGCTCATCCGCAACGGCGCCGGGCTGCTGTGCGCGCACACCAACGCCGACTCCGCCGACCCCGGCGTGTCCGACGCGCTGGCCGAGGCACTGGGCCTGCGCGTCACCGGACCCCTGGACGCCAAACCGGCCGACCCGCTGGACGCGCTCAGCGTGATCGTCCCGGCCGGGCACACCGACAAACTGCTCGACGCGCTCTTCGCCGCAGGGGCGGCCGCGATCGGCGACTACCGCGAGGCCGCCTTCCTGCACGAGGGCACCGCCCAGTTCCGGCCGGTCGCCGCCGCCGACCCGGCCGTGGGCAGCCACGGCGAACTGCACCGCGGCCCGGAGACCCGGATCGAGACCGTGCTGCCCCGGCACCGCCGCCGCGCGGTGCTGGCCGCCCTGCACGCCGCCCACCCGTATGAGACCCCCGCCTACGACCTGCACGAACTGGCCGAAGAGCCCTCCAGTCGCGGTATCGGCCGGATCGGCGAACTGGCCGAGGCCGAACCCTTCGGCGCGTTCGTGCAGCGGGTCGCGCTCGCCCTGCCCGAGACCGCCTGGGGCGTGCGCGCCGCCGGCGAGCCGGAACGCCCGGTGCGCACCGTCGCGGTGTGCGGCGGCGCGGGCGACTCGCTGCTGCGCGCGGCGACCAAGGCCGGCGTGGACGCCTACGTCACCGCCGACCTGCGACACCACCCGGCCGGGGAACACCTCGCCGGGCCAGGCACCCCCATGCTCGTCGACGTCGCGCACTGGGCCAGCGAATGGCCGTGGTGCGCGCAGGCGGCCGACGTCATCCGCCGGGCGTTCCCCGGTACGGTCGACGTCCACGTCTCCACCCGACGCACCGATCCGTGGACGCTGGCCGCGTCCGCCACAGGGAGGACCCCCGCGTGAAAGCCGATCCCGCCGTGCAGAAGCGGCTGCTCGACCTCGCCGAGGTCGACGCCGAGCTGAACCGCGCCACCCACCGGCGGCGCACCCTGCCCGAGCTGGCCGAGATCGTCACCGCCGAAACCGAACTGCGCACCCGCAAGGACGCGGTGGTGGCGGTGGAGACCACCCTGGCCGACCTGGACCGGGACGCCAAGCGGCTGGACACCGAGATCGACCAGGTCCGCGCCCGCGAGGAGCGCGACCGCACCCTGCTGAACTCCGCCGACGCCAAGCGCTCGGTGGACCTCCAGCACGAGCTGGAGACCCTCGCCCGCCGCCGCGGCATCCTGGAGGACGAGTCCCTGGAGCTGATGGAGCGGCGCGAGGCCGTCGAGATGGACGTGCAGCACGCCCGTGCCCAGGACGGCCTGGCCCAGGAGAAGCTGGCCGACGCCCAGCGCCGCCGGGACGAGGCATTCGCCGACCTGGAGACCATCGAGGCCCGCTCCGGCGACCGGCGCAAGACCGTGCTGGCCGGCCTGCCCACCGACCTGGTCACCCTCTACGAGCGGATCCGGTCCAAGGGTGGCACCGGGGCCGCGCTGCTCAAGGCCCGCCGCTGCGGCGCCTGCCGGCTGGAGCTGGACCGGATCGCGATCAGCAAGCTCAAGGAGGCCGCCGCGGACGAGGTGGCCCGTTGCGAGGAGTGCGGCGCGATCCTGGTGCGCACCGCGGAGTCCGGCCTGTGAGGGTGCTCGTCGAGGCTGACGGCGGGTCCAGGGGCAACCCCGGTCCCGCCGGGTACGGCGCGGTGGTCAAGGACCCCGGCACCGGCGAGGTGCTGGCCGAACGCGCCGAGGGCATCGGCGAGGCCACCAACAACGTGGCCGAGTACCAGGGCCTGCTGGCCGGGCTGCGGGCCGCCGCCGAGCTGGGCGCGACCGAGGTGGAGTGCAGGCTGGACTCCAAGCTCGTGGTCGAGCAGCTGGCGGGCCGCTGGAAGATCAAGCACCCGGCGCTGCAGCCGCTGGCCCGCGAGGCCCAGCGGCTGGCCGCCGGTTTCGACTGGGTCGGCTACACCTGGATCCCGCGGGAACGCAACACCGACGCGGACCGGCTGGCCAACGAGGCAATGGACGCCCAGGCCAGCGGCACCCCGCGGATCGAACGCGCGGACAGCCCGCTGCCGGACCTCACCGCCGCCGTGGCCCAGCCGGACAGCGCCGCGCAGGCCGCGCCGCCGTCCTGGACCGGGGCCAAGGGCACGCCGACCCGGCTGATCCTGCTCCGGCACGGCCAGACCGCGATGTCCGCCCAGCGCCGCTACTCCGGCCACGGCGACCCCGAACTCACCGAGATCGGCCGACGGCAGGCGGCAGCCGCTGCCAAGCGACTCAGCTCGTCCACCGAGGTCAGCGCGGTGATCGCGTCCCCGCTGACGCGCACCCGGCAGACCGCCCAGGCCGTCGGCGACGCGCTCGGGCTGGCCCCGGAGATCAGCCAGGGGCTGGTCGAGACGAACTTCGGTGCCTGGGAGGGCCTGACCTTCACCGAGGCCGCGCGGCGCGACCCCGCGCTGCACACCCGCTGGCTGGCCGACCCGGCCGTGCCCACCCCCGGCGGGGAGAGCTTCGACCAGGTGCACCGCCGCGTTCAGCGGGCCAGGGACGAGATCCTGGCCGCGCGGGCCGGACAGACCGTGGTGCTGGTCAGCCACGTCACGCCGATCAAGTCACTGCTCCGGCTGGCCCTGGACGTCGGCCCGCAGCTGCTCTTCCGGCTGCACCTGGACCTGGCCTCGATCTCCATCGCCGAGTTCTACCCGGACGGCAACGCCTCGGTGCGCCTGGTGAACGACACCGCGCATCTGGACTAGTCACGAGACACCGGCGTCCGAAACCGGACAGAAGTTCTCGAAACGAGCCGGGTTCGTATTCAGCCGCACCGGGCGGGAGCAGGCAACGGCGCGGAACGCCTGCTCCCACCCGGACATCCGGCGGCCTACGGCGTTTCCCGTTCACCCGTGCACTGGGGGGCAGCTCACAACGAAGGACGGGACGCGGCCTTTGTATCGCCGGGGTTATTTTCTGCGGCCGTGGCAATGACGGTAATGAGCCGGACAGGAAGCCGCAAGCACGAAAAATGGGGGATGACATTCGTTCACTCGTTCGGCTGTATGTAATGAATTTCCCATGCCCCCAAAGTGGTACAACCAATCCGGGTTGACCTGGGAAAACTCAGGCACATCCGCGAGTCGTCACGCGACACGCTCAACCTATCGCGCAGGGTGACTTTGTAGCTTGGTCCGTTCCGCGTAATGGGTTGGTCGCCAATTGTGACGACCGTTCACGTTGATTGAGTGACTGTGTTTCAGCAGCCCCTGGCACAGACCGCTTCACGGGGGGTCGTACACTACTGCGAGCGGATGAGTCGGCCGGGCGGCCGCGTCGGAGGAGCGATCCTCCGCCGAGGAAAGTCCGGACTCCGCAGGGCAGGGTGGTTGTTAACGGCAACCCGGGGTGACCCGCGGGACAGTGCCACAGAGAGCAGACCGCCCGGGTCGTGCGAACGACTCGGGTAAGGGTGAAAGGGTGGTGTAAGAGACCACCAGCATCCCGGGTGACCGGGATGGCTAGGTAAACCCCACCCGGAGCAAGGCCAAGAGGACGCCGCGAGGCGTCTGCGCAGGCGTTTGAGGGCTGCCCGCCCGAGCCTGCGGGTAGGCCGCTGGAGTGTGCCGGCAACGGCAGACCGAGATGGATGGCCGCCACCCGCCGACCGCGAGGTCCGGCGGGCACAGGATCCGGCTTACGCGCCGACTCATCCGCCCCTTACCCGCGGGGGCTCAGTTCAACAGCTTGTTCTTCCGCGCCCACACCTCGAAGCCCTGGGGTCCGCAGGGGTAGCGCGCTCCGGTCGCGATGAGGGCGGTCACCAGTCCGTTCACCCCGGCCGCGGTCGACCTGCCCGCGTTGACCCCTTGGGCGAACACCCACAGGCTGCCGTGCACGGTCAGGCCGTGCGCCGCCGCGGCCTCCCGGGCCGCCTGGTCGTCGGTCACGACCGTTGCGCCATGTACCTCCGCCCATGCGCAGACAGTTGTCTCACCGTGGTCCCTGGCACCGGCGTCGAGCCGGGCTTGCCAGGTGAACACCGCCTTCAGCGTGTCCAGTTCGTCCACGTGCACGGATTCCAGCCAGGAGGCGGTCACCGCCAGGTCATTGCGACGCAGCTCGGACAGGACCGTCGCCGTGGTGACGTTGCGCCACGGCTCGTGATCCGTGCCACGGGCGAGGTCGCCTACGACGTCTAGCCGTTCGGCGACTGCCGCGTGGTGCAGGGCGGAGGCGTCCCACACCAGGGTGCGGATCATGGAACGTCGACCTCCGGCTTGCTGGGTAGCTCCTCGACCTGGGTGATCGCGCCGTGCAGGAGCTGGATCGCCCGCCGGCCGGTGATCCGTGACTGGGTGTACGCCGCCATCGCGGCCCGTCGCCAGGCCGGTCCGGTCGCGCCGAGCGCGAGGTCCTCCTCCGGCGGCGAACCCACCTGCGCCAGGAAGTCGCCGAAGACCGGGGAACGCGCGGCCAGCGAACCGGCCTCCCTGCTGTCGATCAAACCGAGTTCGCGGGCGCGCGTAACGGCCACGCTCCACGACACCCGGTAGGTCCCGGCTGCCCGGATCAGCGTCCGCCACTGCCAGTCGGGTTCGCCGGTGTCGGCCTGGGTCCAGCGCTCGGCGAGATCGGCGCGGGGCAGCAGCAGAGCACAGGCGAAGGCGTCGATCAGGCGTTCCCGGTCGGAGCGCATGATCGAGACGCCGACCTCGGAGCTGTAGGCGTCGCCGAGCAGGTGGTGGCCGAGTTCGTGCGCCGCGGTGGCCCGGCGGCGACCTGGCTGGGCCTGTCCGCCGATGACCGCCGCGCCCAGACCGGGAAACTCCTCGATCAGGGTGGAGGCGCCGTCAGCGTCCCGGTCGACCACGAGCAGGTACAGACCCCAGCGTTCGCAGACCTCGGCCATCGCGCCGAGCGGGCCGGTGGGCTGGCCCATGAGTCCGCGGACGGTGGCGGAGTAGGACTCGGCGGCCGCCACATCGGCCGGGCAGGCGACCGCTGAGGGCAGGCGCAGCGCGGGTGCGCCGAGGAAGCCCTCCTGGGCCAGCAGTCGCACGTCCACCGCGTGCGCCTCAAGGTCGACGTCCAGCCGCCAGGCCAGCCGGGCGGCCTCGTCGGCGTCCTCGCTGAGCGCGGTGCGGCGGGAGACCACCGCGGGCGCCTCCTCGCCGAGGAAGTAGCCCATCGGGACCTCGAAGAACTCGGCCAGCTGGGCTAGCTCCAGCGCGGAGACCTTGCGCCCCCCGGACTCCATCCGGCTGATCGAGAAGCGGTCCACACCGAGCACGGCCGCGACCTCGTCCTGCGTACGCCGGGACCCGGCGCGGGCCATGCGCACCCGTTCCCCGATCCCCGCCCATGTCAGAGCCATGTTGTGATTTTCGCACATCCCGCCGAGGCATGGGCAATCTGTTTGGTGCCCCGGCCGCGCCCGCGCTCACCGCGCGCGGTAACGTATCGGTCACCGGGACGGGTCATCGCACCCTGCCCGGCTGCCTCAGATCAACGGCACTCGTGCCGACGAACCGACGAGGACTGGCTTGCGGGTACAGGTTCGACCATGTCGACAATCCCCTGATGTGGCCCGCGTTCGCCCGAAGATGTGCATCGGCAACCGATTGTTCGGCTGCCTCGAACACAATCTGTGACGGCTCTCTGGGCAAGTGGGTGAACTCTGCTTGCCGGTGCAAGAAGACCGCGTCGTGTGCTTACCGCTGAGTGGCTCCCAGCCATCATGGGATGGTCAGTTCGGAGGTAGCGCCGGTTCCGGGAGAGCAACTCACGGGTCCACTCACGGGACTTCGTCCACTACACCTTGTCAGCCACTCATGCTCTACTCGTAACGTCCACCGCCGTCCGCTGGGCAGGCCAGGCGTCCACGTCCGGAGCCCCTGACCCCGCCCCAGCACACTGGAGTACCCACGATGACGACCATGACCCTCCTGGATACGTTGGCCCAGGGCAACCAACTGCAAACCGGGGGTATCACCCGCTGGATCCTGGAGAACATCGTCCCGCTGCTGCTGTTGCTGGTGGCGCTGCTGCTGCTGTGGCTGGGCGGCAGCAAGGGCGACAACGCCGGCGTGATGCGGCGGGTCGGCGGTGTGATCGTCGCGCTGGCCATCATCGGCCTGGCCGTCAGCGGCGCCGGCGTGAACATCGGTAAGTGGATCGCCAGTCTGTTCACCGGGTGATCGAGCTTGCGGATTCGTACTGACGACGAGGTGTACCGGGTCGACGCCGTGTGGCTCGGCCCGCCGAAGGCCACTTTCCCCTGGCGGGCCCGCTACGTCGCCTGGGGCGTGGGACTCGTCGTGTTCCTGCTGGTCCTTGCGGTCGAACGCCGGATGGGCTTCGGCTTCAGCTTCTTCTCCACCGCGTGGGCGATCATCATCACCGTGGTGATCACCCGCATCATCTGCTCCCGGATCAACCAGGAGCGGCCGCTGGGCGCGGTCAGTGTGATGTGGCTGCGTGAACTCACCGCGCCCCGCCAAACGACCTCCGGCAACGGCGGGGCCGCCACCGCCGCCAGGATCCGGGTCAGTTCCGCACGTCCCCGGCCCAAGCCGAAGAAGTCCGAGCAGAAGAAGCAACGGGGGAAGAGCCAGTCCGGCTCTGTGATCTCCGATGGCTCTGTGATCTCTGATACAGCGGTGAGCCCCGATGTGTCAGCAGTCTCGACGCCGTCAGGTCACGGCACGGACGCGCCGTCACCCTCTTCCCCGTCACGGCGTGGACGTTCACGCCGTGCTCGCACCAAGGAGGTTCGCGGTGTTCCGTCGCCGACGAAACCGTGACCGTGACCGTCGCGCCACCGAACAGCCCGGCCGCCACGCGCGTGCGCTGCCGCCGGGGCAGGTGAACGACCAACGGGTGTACAGCAAGCGGGGCCGGCGGCTACCCGGTGAGGCGGCCATCCCCACCTACACCCCGTCGATCTCGGCCCGCAGCATCGACGGTCACCTGGTGCGCACCGGGCAGGACGTCTACGCCTGGTACCGGCTGGCCCCGCAGCGCTGGTCCTTCCGCTCGGACTCCCAGCGCCAGGACCTCATCCACGCCATCGCGGGCCAGTACGCCGAACTCCAGGGCCGCTGGCTGCACCTGCGGGTGACCACCCGCCCCTATCCGATCCGGATGTGGGCCGAGGCGCACGTGCACAACGCGGTCGGCCGCCTGCCCGACACCCCCGGCACGCTCTCCTTCGACGACTACATGGTCGGCGAGCAGCAGCAGCTGATGGGGCGCTCGATGGCCGAGAAGGAGGTCTACCTCGGCGTCCAGGTGCAGACCCGCAACGTGATGGACCGCGCGGTGGAACGCGCCGCGCCGGTGCTGCGCAAGATCTTCCCGGAGGCGGTGGACGCCGAGCTGGTCGCGCTGGACAGCGAGGTCGAGCACCTGGACCAGATCCTCGGTTCCTCCGGCCTGGAGGGCAGGCCGGTCACCGCCGAGGAGATGTCCTGGCTCATGCACCGCTCCTGCTCGCTGGGCCTGCCCGCGCCGCGCAACCTGCCCGCGGTGCCCGGCGCGGCCTGGGAGCCGGAGGACCTGGCCTCCTTCACCGACGCCGCCGACTTCCACCAGGAGCCCTACTCCCCGAGCGTGACCGTGCGTGGCCGCACCGGGTCCAACGCCGGGGTGAAGCGGCACGTGGTGGTGCTCACCGTGGGGCTGATGCACGGCCTGCAGATCCCGGAGATCGACGATCCGTGGTTGCAGCGCTCGGACCGGCTGCCCGCGCCGGTGGAGTGGTCCGCCCGCATCTACGTGCGCAAACCCGAGGACGTCACGGGTGAGCTGCAACGGCAGATGAACAAGGTGCGCTCCCAGGTGCGGCACTACACCGACGAGCACGACCTGGAGCCGCCGCAGTCGCTGGCCCGCCAGGCCGCCAGGGTGCTCGAGATCGACGACGAGATGACCACCGGGTTCACCTCGCTGGCCACCAGGGTGCGCTCCTGGTGGCGGCTGTCGGTCTCCGGCGCCACCGAGCGCGAGGCGCTGCGGCTGGCCCAGCAGCTGGTTGACCTGTACAAGCCCAAGATCGCCATCGAGCACCCCGAGTCCCAGTACGCGCTGGCCAGGGAGTTCATCCCGGGTGAGCCGCTGGCCTCGGCCGCCTACCTGCGCCGCGGCTCGGTGAGCTGGGCCGCCTCCGCGGTGCCCACCGCCACCGCCGAGGTCGGCGACCGGCGCGGCATCCTGCTCGGCGAGACCTGCACCGCGACCCGGCGCCCGGTGGCCTGGGACCCGTGGATGGCCCAGGAGGTCCGCGAGGCCTCCGGCCTGACCGCGATGGTGGCCGGCCTGGGTGGCGGCAAGTCCTTCCTCGGCGGCGGCATCGTCTACAAGACGCTGCGCGCCGGGGCGTACTGGACCATCCTGGACCCCTCCGGCCCGCTGGCGAAGCTGTGCGACCTGCCGGAGCTGCGGCCCTATGCCCGGCCGATCAACCTGCTCAACGCCCAGCCCGGCATCCTCAACCCGTACCGGGTGGTCGCCGAGCCGATGCTGGAGCACTTCACCGACGAGGACGATCCGGAACGCGCCTGGCGGCGGGAGCGGGCGCTGGCCGCCGCGACCCGGCGACGGCTGGTCCTGGACGTGCTCAACGGCCTGCTGCCCTATGAGGTGGCCCGGATGCCGCAGACCCGGATCGTGCTGCTGCGCGCGGTCCGCGCGGTCGGCGGGCGGGCCACCGCGCACCCCGGCCTGGTCTTCGACGCGCTGCGCCGGGACGCGGGCGAGCACCACGAGCACGCGGTGGTGGTCGCGGACTTCCTGGACGAGATGCGCGAGCGGATGTCGCTGCTGATCCCGGAGCGGGACGCCGACCCGTACTCCGAGACCCGCGACGACCGGCTCACCGTGCTGACCATGGCCGGGCTGACCCTGCCCAAGGACGGGGTCGGCCGCGAGCACTGGACCGACGCGGAGGCCCTCGGCGTCGAGATGCTCAACCTGGCCGCCTGGCTCACCCAGCGCTCGATCTACGAGCGGCCCAAGGACATGCGCAAGGGCGTCTGGATCGACGAGGCGTTCTTCCTCTCCGAGGTGCCCACCGGCCGGGTGCTGATGAACCGCTTCGCCCGTGACTCGCGGAAGTGGAACGTCCGGGTGCTGCTGTCCAGCCAGATCCCGGCCGATTTCCTCAAGATCCAGGGCTTCGTGTCCCTGCTCGACTCGGTCTTCGTCGGCAGGCTGGACGACGAGCACGCCCAGGCCGACGCGCTGCGCCTGCTCAAGGTGCCGATCGGCGCGGGCTACGAGCAGGTCGTGGCCAGCCTGGGCCGCCGCCCCGGCGGGGTGCGCACCGCCACCGAACGGGACCGCTCGCCGCGGCAGTTCATCTTCGGCGACGGCGCGGGCGGCGTGGAGCGGATCCGGATCGACTTCGGCGGCCCGCACCTGAACCACCTGCGCAACGGCATGGACACCACCCCGGACGCGATGCGCCAGGCCGCCTCCGGCGCCCCCGCCCTGCCCTCGGGCCGGGTGGACGGCGTGCTGCCCGACCTGCCTGCCGAGGAGGAGCTGGAAGCGGAGTTCGCGGCCGAACTGGGCCTGGGCGATGAGGACTTCGACGACCCCTACACGCCCTCGGCCGGAGCGGACAACGAAGGGCACGGGGACAGGCACCACGTCGGCCGGGGCAGCGCACGATGATCACGTTGCTGGCGGTGGTGGCCGCCGTGCTGCTGGTCGCGGCGCGGCGGCGGGCTAAACGCACCCTCCGGCCGCTCCCGGCGCCCCGCCGGGGCAGACGCCGGCTGGCCCTGATCGGGGTCATCGGCATGCTCGGCCTGCAGATCATGGTCGGCGGCGTCGCGCACGCGCAGAGCATCTGCAAGGAGTCGCCGAACCCGGACCGTCCCGGCTCCGGCATGGTGGGCGCCTTCGACGCCGCGCCGCTGGGCACCGGTGTGCCCGGCAGCGCCTACGACGAGGTCGGCTACGCGGGCCACGTCTGGCACACCTACGACCTGGGCTGCGGCCCCGAGGGCCTGCGCAACCCGAACGCGGTGATCGACACCTGGGCGGGCAACCAGACGTTCAACATGGCCAAGGTGCTGGTCGGGGCCACCAACGGCCTGCACTACGCGCTGCTCGGCGGCGAGCTGATGAAGCCACTGGACGATCTGGTCTCCACCGGCACCATCGCGCTCTACGACACCGTCTACGCGCCCTGGTTCGGGCTGGCCGCGCTGATCCTGGCGATCTTCCTGTTCCGTCATATCTGGCAGGGCGACCTGGCCAGCATCGGCAAGCGCTCGATGTGGGCGCTGGCCGCGATCTGGCTGGCCGCGGCCACCTACCTGACCCCGCTGCTCTACACCCGGCTGCTGGACGACGTGCTGATCAAGGGCACCTCGCAGATCCAGGCCGGGTTCCTGCGCGAGGTCGGGGTGGACGAGCGCAACTCGCTGCCCACCGTGCTGCACGACCAGGTGATCTACCGCAACTGGCTGCGCGGGGAGTTCGGCTCCCCGGACAGCACCCCGGCCAAGGACTTCGGCCGGGACCTGCTGCGTGCCCAGACCTTCACCAAGCAGGAAGTGGCCGAGGGCAAGGACCAGGGCAAGGACCCGATCGTGGCGAAGAAGGCCGCGTTCGAGGGCCTGGTCGCGCGGGCTGACGAGGTCGGCGCGAAGGGACACATCCAGGGCATCGACGGCAGCCGGATGGGCGCAGGCGCGCTCGGGTTGTTCCAGTCGGTGGTCTACTCGCTGTTCCAGCTGCTGGCCAAGGCCGCCATCCTGCTCGCCCAGGTGCTGCTGCGGGTGGTCATCCTGGCCGGGCCGATCATCGGCCTGATCGCCATGCTCTACCACGCGATCCTGCGCGGGGTCGGTCGCGCGATCGGCGCCGCCCTGCTCAACGTGGTGGTCATCGCCGCGCTGGCCGGCCTGCACACCCTGCTGCTGACCTGGATCTTCGCCCCCACCCGGGGCCTGGGGCTGCTCGCCCAGATGGCTCTGGCCGGACTGGTCACCTTGGTGTTTTTCTTGGTGGGCAAGCCGGTGCGGCGGATCTGGCAGATGGTCGAACTCTCCGTCGGCGCGGTCGGCAACGCCATGCCCGCGCCGCGCACCGGCCTGTGGTCCCGGCTGCGTGGCCGGGGCGGGCAGGAACGGACGCCGCAGGACGAGTTCTGGGAGCAGGTGCGGGACGTGGATCCGGACGGCGGGACCGAGCCGAGGCGGGCCCGGCGGCGGGACCGGCCCGAGGCCTCCTACGAGGCGGCGGGACCGGGCGGCTTCCGGGGCGATGCCTCCGGCGGCGCGCTGCCGGTGGCTGGCGCGCTCACCGGGACGGTCAGCGACCGGCTGCACGAGTCCGGTGGCGGCGCGCTCGGGGTGAACCGGGCCGCCGGGGCGCTGCCGTCCGGGCGGGGCAGCCGGACGGTGGACACCGCGCCGGTGTTCGACCGGAGCTGGGACCGCAACGACGAGGACGCCGTGGTGGTGCCGTCCCGCCTGAACAACACCGCGGGCAGTGTGCCGGGACCACGGCGGGCGGACATGGAGGTCGTCGCCGGACGGCCGGTGTGGGCGGTGTACCGCCCGTCGCGCGGGGTCGAACTCCGTGACGGCGACGCGGTGCGCGGATAGCGGGAGGGGGAGACATGCCGATTCGCACCAATCGCGGGCGGGCCGCGGTCTATCGCAGGCTGTGGGGCTGGCCGCTGCGCTCACCGCGGCACTTCACGACCACGTTGGTCCTGCTCGCGGTGGTGATCATCGGAGTGGGCATCCTGTTGCCGGAATCCGAGCCGCTGCCCGAGCCCGACCCACGCACCACCGGCAGCGGTCAGCTGACCAACCCCGGCGCGCCCACCAGCGGCACCAGGGCCTTCGCCGCGCCGACCACCAGCACGCACGCCCCGGTGACCTCCTTCCCGCAGGCCGCCCCGCCGCCCGCGGCGCCCGCGCCCGAGGCGCTGGCCATCGCCGAGTCCTGGGGCAAGGCCTGGGTGGACCACCCTGACGGCACCACCACCCAGCAGTGGCTGGACAAGCTCAAGCCGTTCACCACCGACGAGTACCTGGGGCAGCTGGCCTCGGTGGACCCGCGGATGGTGCCCTCCAGCAAGGTCACCGGCAAACCCAGTTCGATCAGCGCCACGGCCAGCTCGGTGGAGGTGAAGCTGCCCACGGACAAGATCGTGCTGCGGCTCACCGTGATCACCACCGCGGCGGGATGGCGGGTCGCCTCCTACACCGAGGCGGACTGACATGAAACTCGCGCTGGCCGGGGTCGCGCTGGCGGCCACCGTGGTGGTCGCGATCACCACCACCGGAGTGATCCGGACGGTGGTCGGCGGCAACGAGACCTACCAGCCCAAGGCCGTGGTCAACAGCCTGTGCACGCCGGACATGGACTGGGGCATCGGCGGCGCCAACCAGGGCGCGCAGGACGCGTCCCGGCTGGTCGAGGAATCCCGGATGATCGTCTCGATGATCATCACCATCGGCCGGGAGCGGAAGCTGCCGCCGCGGGCCTGGCAGGTGGCGATCCAGGCAGGCCGCACCGAGTCCGGCCTGCGCAACCTCAACTACGGCGACCGCGACTCGGTGGGCATCTTCCAGATGCGCACGTCCATGGGCTGGGGCTCGCCCGAGGAGCTGCAGAACATCCCGTACCAGATCCACAAGTTCTACGACGTGTTGCTGAAGGTGCCGAACTGGGAGAGCAAGCGTCCCGGCGACGCGGCCCAGGCGGTGGAGCGCTCGGCCTTCCCTGACCGGTACCACCGGTGGGAGTCGATGGCGGTCCACCTGATCAACCAGATCACCGACGAGACCTCCTTCGTCAGCTGCAAGCAGCTCCCGCAGCCGGGCGAGGTCGCGGTGACCGCGATCCAGTTCGCGATGAAGGAGCTGGGCAAGCCGTACGTGTGGGGCGCGGAGGGCCCGGACACCTACGACTGCTCCGGCCTGATGCAGTGGTCCTACCGGCTGGCCGGGCTGAACCTGCCGCGCACCTCGCGCGAGCAGTGGTTCGCCGGCGGGTACGTGCCGCTGCGCGAGGCCCAGCCAGGTGATCTGATCTTCTGGTCCACCAACACCAGCAACCCGAAGAACATCCACCACGTGGCGATGTACCTGGGCGACAACAAGATCCTCGAGGCGCAGCAGTCCGGGGTGCCGGTGCACATCCGGAACCTGAAGTGGACCGAGGGCGAGCTGATGTCCATGGCGGTCCGCCCGAAGTCGAACAAGTCGGCATGAGGCGACCCCAAGGGAGGCAGCGCATGTTCAGCAACGACCCGATCCCGCGCCCTGGACGGCCCCCGGCCTCCAGCAGCCCGCTCGCGGACTACCTCAGCGGCGCCCGGCACGGCGTGGACAGCGGGTACGCGGTGCTGCCCAGATCCCTGGCCGAGTCCATGCCGCTGCCCTGGCAGCAGCAGATGGTGCACCTGCTCGCGGAGTTCCACCAGGCCTACGGCCACCTGCCCTGGCCGGTGTACCGGGTGGTGCCGTCCCGGTATGAGTTCCTGGTCGACCTGGACGAGGACCAGCTGGCCGAGGT
This sequence comes from Crossiella sp. CA198, assembly GCF_052078295.1. Classification (NCBI taxonomy): domain Bacteria; kingdom Bacillati; phylum Actinomycetota; class Actinomycetes; order Pseudonocardiales; family Pseudonocardiaceae; genus Crossiella; species Crossiella sp. CA198. The sequence continues at coordinate 25,202 of NZ_JBQJIM010000002.1, read as the reverse complement.
CGGCTGCCTGGTGGAGATCGACGGCGACGGCGAACTGGTCTACCGCGAGCGCAACGGCGCCCGCATCCCCAACCCCGAGGACAAGCGGGTCCTGGTCTCCTGCCTGGACCCGATCCCGAACCAGCAGTCCGGTTTCGTGCAGCCCGCGGTCGCGCCGAGGCCGGTCCCGCCGCTGCCTGCCAACGAACCCGCGACCACCCCCGCCCCGCCCCCGGCCCCGCCGCCCACACCGCCGCACGGCGAGCCCCCGCTCTTCGAGTTCCCCCCGCCGCCAGCCCCGTCCCCGTTCGTCGCGGGCGCAGGCATCCCGTCCGGACCGCCAGCGCAGCAGCACAACCCGCCGCTGCCGCACCCGCCGCAACACAGCCCCACCCCGCAACACACCGGGGCGCAACACACCGGCGCGCAGCAGGCAGGAGCACCACACTCCGGGACGCAGCATTCCGGCGGGCAGCAAGCCCCGCCCCAGCACCCGTCCCCGCTGAGCACCCCGCCCGCGGGCTCGCCCGCACCGGGCTTCGGCGCGCCACCCCCCGGCTTCCGCGGCCAGCACACCCCGCCGCCGGGCCTGGGCACCCCACCGCCCGGGATGCCGGGCATGAACGTGCCGCCCGGCCCGCAGGGCCAGCCGGTGCCGGTTCAGTCGGCGCCGGGTCAGCCGGTGCCCGGCCAGCGCACCTTCGGCCCACCGCCGGAGGAACCCGAGGAGCCGGGCTACGACCAGCCATTCGGTCCGACCGGCTCCGGGAACCGCCCCAACCCGTCCTGGTGACCCACTCGCTTTCCAAAACTGCTACTATTTTGGAAAGCAACCCAGCGGCGGGAGGTGGAGTCATGGGAAACACGGTCGACCGCGAGCGTCAGGAGACCTGCGAGCAGTTCGGCTTCATCGGCGAACTGGAAGGCATCGCCGAGGACGCCGACCCGCGGACCGCCGCCCGGTTGCGTGCCCTGGTGCGCAAGCGGGTCGCCTGCCTGGCCCCGGTGCGGGTCTCGGTCACGGCCCAGCTGCTCGAGGTCACCACACCGACCGTCCGCGCCTGGCTGGACCGGGGCGTGCTGACCGAGGCCGAGGGCGACTCCAGCAGCCGACGGGTCGATCCGCGCAGCCTGCACGCGGTCATGGGCCTGGTCCGCGAACTCCGGGCGGCCGGAGCGAAGCCGGGCAACCTGGTGGACCAGCTCTGGGATCGCCTGGCCGACCAGGCATTGCTGGATCGGAGCGACCTGCGGGAATCCCTGGCCAGGGTGCGGGGTGGGGACGTCGTCGAACTGTGACGGATTATCGCTGTCCGTGATGGCTGTGGCACTCTGCGTTCATGGTCCGAGTAACGGCAGACCGGCTGGCGGTCGAGTACGGCAAGAGCCTGAAGGGCAGGCAGCGCACAAGTTACGACCGCTGGCTGGCTGATCTGAAGCAGCGCGGCTGCGCGGCCATGCAGTACCGCCTGCATGGCGCGGGCGTCGACCACTTCTGCGTCAGTCACCTCTATGGCGCGTTGCGGGTCGTGGTCGCCTTCGAGAGTTCGAGGTCGGCGGTGATCGTGCTGCTCGGACCACACGACCACTCCGATCCCGGCCTGGACGTCTACACCCGGCTGTACAACCTCGCCGACATCCCGGTCCCCACGGGCAGGCGCACCAAACCGCCCTGCTGCGCCGCCGAGGGCAAGCCGCCCGAGCTGGGCGCCGAGCTTGACGGGCTGATGGATCGGATGCGCGAACAGGCCAGGGCGCTGACCGGCAGGCTGCGCTGAGCCACCAGACCGGCCCCGTTGCCACCGTGGCGTCGGAGTGACATGCGCTGCCCCGCATGAAAGGGTCGGTGTGTGGTGGATCTCAACGGTTGGTACTACTGCCTGCGGCACCATGAGGTCGAGCACGGGCTCGGGTGCAAGGCGGCGGAGCGGATGGGTCCCTATCCGGATCAGGCCTCGGCCGAGCGTGCGCTGGAGATATCCCGGGAGCGCAACGAGGCCGCGGACGCGCAACGGCGTAAGTGGGACGACGACGATGACTGACGGCGCATAGGCTGGCTGGCGTGGAGCGCGCGCCGGAACGCGACACCAGGGCCGCGGCGGACTTCGCCGCGATCCGGGTCGAGTTCGGGCTGCCGGGGGAGTTCCCGACCGCGGCGCTGGCCGAGGCGGAGCAGACCTCCAGCGAGACCGTGCACCGGTTGCCGCGGCGGGATGCCACCGAGGTGCCGCTGGTGACCATTGATCCGCCGGGCGCCAAGGACCTGGACCAGGCCGTGTGCGTGCGGCGGCTGGCCAGTGGGTTCCGGGTGCACTACGCGATCGCCGACCTGGGTGCGGTGGTGCCGCCCGGTGGCGCGCTGGACGCCGAGGTGCGCAGGCGCGGGCAGACGCTGTACCTGCCGGACGGCAGTGTGCCGCTGCACCCGCCGGTGCTCTCCGAGGACGCGGCGAGCCTGCTGCCGGACCAGGTGCGCGACGCGGTGCTGTGGACCATCGAACTCGACGACGACGGTGAGCCGACCGGGGTGCACGTGGAGCGCGCGATCGTGCGTTCCACCGCCCAGTTCGACTACGCCACCGTGCAGGCCGCCATCGCCGACGGCACCGTGCATCCCTCGGTGGCCGCGCTGCCCGAACTGGGCAGGCTGCGCCGTGGACTGGCCGTGCGGCGCGGTGCGATCGAGCTGGCCCTGCCCGAACAGGAGATCCAGCCCGACGGCGCGGGTGGCTGGCGGCTGGTGGTGCGGCCACGGACCGAGGTCGACGGCTGGAACGCGGAGATCTCCCTGCTCACCGGCATGTGCGCGGCCCAGATCATGCTCAAGGCCGGGATCGGCATCCTGCGCACGCTGCCCGATGCCAACGAGGGCGCGGTGCACGAGCTGCGCCGCACCGCCGCCGCGCTGGGCCTGGACTGGCCTGTGGAGATGCCGGCGGCCGAACTGCTCGCCGGGCTGGACCCGGCCGAACCGACCTCGCTGGCGCTGTCCACCGACGCGACCCGGCTGTTGCGCGGCGCGGGCTACACCGCCTTCGACGGCGCCCCGCCCGAGGTGACCACGCACGCCGGGATCGGCGCCTCCTACGCGCACGTCACCGCCCCGCTGCGCAGGCTGGTCGACCGGTTCGCCACCGAGGTGTGCCTGGCGGTGGCCGCCGGGGTGCCGGTGCCGGAGTGGGTGCGCACGGCGCTGCCCGAGCTGCCCACGGCCATGGAGGTATCCGACCGGCAGGCCGCCCAGGTGGACCGGGCCTGCATCGACCAGGTGGAGTCCTGGCTGCTGGCCGACGAGGTGGGGCAGAGCTTCGCCGCGGTGGTGTTGCGCACCAACGCCGAGGGCGGCGAGATCTTCGTCACCGAACCGCCGGTGCTGGCCAAGTGCCGGGGCGCTGGCCTGGTCGAGGCAGGACGGGTGCGGGTGCGGCTGGTGGAGGCGGATCCCCTGCGGCGCAAGGTGTCCTTCGAGACGGAATGACCCTCCACACCAGACGGTTGCGTAGGGTGCGGGGATTGGTTCCACCACAGTCGTTGGAGGCGAAGTGAGCGAGCAGGACGTGCGCGGTGTGACGGTCGGGGTGCTCGGCGGCACCGGCCCACAGGGCAAGGGCCTGGCCTACCGCTGGGCGCGGGCCGGGCTGAAGGTCGTCATCGGGTCCCGCGACGCCGCCCGCGCCGAGTCCGCCGCCGCCGAACTGGCCGAGCTGAGCGGGGGCGCGGTCTCCGGCGCGGACAACGCCGCCTGCGCCACCGCCGCCGACCTGGTCCTGGTCGCGGTGCCCTGGGAGGCGCACGAGCCCACCCTGACCGCGCTGCGCGAGCAGCTCGCCGGGAAGATCGTCATCGACTGCGTGAACCCGCTCGGCTTCGACAAGCAGGGCCCGTTCGCGCTGGACGTGGCCGAGGGCAGCGCCGCGCAGCAGGCCGAGGGGCTGCTGCCGGACTCCCGGGTCACCGCCGCCTTCCACCACGTCTCCGCGGTGCTGCTCGCCGACCCCGAGGTGTCCACTGTGGACACCGACGTGCTGGTGCTCGGCGATGACCGCGAGGCCACCGACCTGGTGCGCGCGCTGGCCGACACCATCCCCGGCATGCGCGGGATCTTCGGCGGCAGGCTGCGCAACGCGGGCCAGGTGGAGGCGCTGACCGCCAACCTGATCGCGGTCAACCGTCGGCACAAGACGCACGCGGGCGTCCGGATCACCGGCGTCTGAATGCGTGACGACCTCGGCGAACCGGTCCGCCTCGGCGCTGTGCCGAGGCGGGTCGTCTCGCTGGTCCCCTCGCTCACCGAGGCGGTGGCGGTCACCGTGCCGGGCGTGCTCGCCGGGGTCACCGACTACTGCACGCACCCACCGCTGGACCTGCCGCGGATCGGTGGCTCCAAGTACCCGCGGGTGCCCGATGTCCTTGCCGCCCAACCGGATCTGGTGCTCGCCAACGCCGAGGAGAACCGGCCGGAGGACGTCGCCCAGCTACGCGCCGCCGGCATCCCGGTCTGGGTGAGCGCCGCCCCCGCCACCGTCCCGGCCGCCCTGGACTCCCTGGACCGCTTCTTCCGCGAGGTCTTCACCGCCGAACCCGGCTGGCTGCGGCAGGCCCGCGAGTTGTGGGCGGACCTGCCCGAGCAGCGCGGCACCGTGCTGGTCCCGGTCTGGCGCCGCCCGTGGGTGGTGCTCGGCCGCGCCACCTTCGCCGGAGACGTGTTGCGCCGCCTGGGTTTCGGCAACGTCTACGCCGATCACCCCGACCGCTACCCGCGCCCGCCACTGGCCGAACTGCTCGGCTGCGGCGCGGACCTGGTGGTGCTGCCGGACGAACCGTACGAGTTCACCGCCACCGACGGCCCGGAGGTCTTCCCGGGCCGCCGCTGCGTGCTGCTCTCCGGCCGCCTGCTCACCTGGCACGGCCCCTCGCTGGTGCCGGCCAGGGCCGAGCTGGCGGCGGCGTTCAGCGCCTGAACCGGTCCGTCGCCTCGATCAGGTGGTGCAGGGTGCCGGGTTCGTTGAAGGCGTGGCCAGCGTCCGGCACGATGATCAGCTCCGAGCCGGGCAGCGCGCGGTGCAGTTCCCAGGCCGTCACCGCCGGGGTCACCACGTCGTAGCGGCCCTGCACCAGCACGGTCGGGATGCCGGCGAGCTTGGCCGCGTCCCGGATGAGCTGGCCGTCCTCGTAGAACCCGCCGTTGACGAAGTAGTGCGTCTCGATCCGGGCGAAGGCCGCGGCGAAGGCGGGCTCGGCGTAGTGCGCGATGTGCTCGGCGTCCGGGTACAGCCGGGTGGTCGAGCCCTCCCAGACGCTCCAGGCGATCGCGGCGGGCTGCCACACCGCGGGGTCCGGGTCGGCCAGCCGCCGGTGGTAGGAACGCAGCACGTCGGCCTGCTCCGGCTCGGTCAGCACGTCCAGCACCGCCTGCCACTGCTCGGGGAAGAGGAACCCGGCGCCGCCCTGGTAGAAGAAGTCCAGCTCGTTGCGGCGCAGGGTGAAGATGCCGCGCAGCACCAGTTCGGTGACCCGGTCCGGATGCGTCTGGGCGTAGGCGAGGGAGAGCGTGCTGCCCCAGGAACCGCCGAAGACCTGCCAGCGATCGATGCCCAGGTGCTCGCGCAGCAGCTCCATGTCGGCGACCAGGTGCCAGGTGGTGTTCACCGACAGGTCGGTGGCCGGATCGCTCGCGTGCGGGGTGCTCTGGCCGCAGCCGCGCTGGTCGAACAGCACGATCCGGTAGGCGGCCGGGTCGAACACCCGCCGATGGGCCGCCGAGGTGCCGCCGCCGGGGCCGCCGTGCAGGAACACCGCGGGCTTGCCGTCAGGGTTTCCGCTGGTCTCCCAGTAGATCCGCTGGCCGTCGCCGACCTCCAGCCAGCCGCTGTCGTAGGGCTCGATCTCCGGGTAGAAGGTCCGCACGCGCACCGCTCCTAGTCGTGTCTACCTGATGGGATGAAGGCCATCATCGTCCCCCAGACCGTAGATTCGGGCGTATGGCTGGTGCGCAGTTCGGCAAGGAGACCTCCGCCCGCGGCGAGTGGGTGCGGCAGGCCAACCGGTTCACCCGGCGGATCACCGCCGACGGCTCCTCGGGATTCCCGGCCGAACGCGGCCGCTACCGGCTGGTGGTGTCGCTGGCCTGCCCGTGGGCGCACCGGGCGGTGATCGTGCGCAGGCTGCTCGGCCTGGAGGACGCGCTCTCCCTGGCGGTGGTCGACCCGATCCGGGACGAGCGCGGCTGGCGGTTCACCCTCGACACGGACGGGCGGGATCCGGTGCTGGGCATCGAATACCTGGCCCAGGCATACCACCGCACCGACCCGGAGTTCGAAGGCCGGGTCACCGTTCCGTCCATTGTGGACATCCAGACCGGCGAGGTGGTCACCAACGACTACCCGAACATCACCGTGGACCTCAACACCGAATGGCACGCGCTGCACCGGCCGGGCGCGCCCGAGCTGTACCCGGCTGAGCTGCGCGCGGAGATCGACGAGGTCAGCGAGGGCATCTTCCACGACGTCAACAACGGCGTGTACCGCTGCGGCTTCGCCACCACCCAGCTCGCCTACGAGGAGGCGTTCACCGCGCTGTTCGCCCGCCTCGACCAGCTCACCGAACGCCTGTCCACCCGCCGCTACCTGGTCGGGGACACCATCACCGAGGCCGACATCCGGCTGTTCACCACGCTGGTCCGCTTCGACGCGGTCTACCACGGCCACTTCAAGACCAACCGGCACAAGCTGGCCGAGCTGCCGGTGCTGTGGGCCTACGCCCGCGACCTGTACACCACACCGGGTTTCGGCGACACGGTGGACTGGGACCACATCAAGCGGCACTACTACGTCACGCACGACAACATCAACCCGACCCGGATCGTGCCCCTGGGACCTGACCTGACCCACTGGTACGAGCCCCACGGCCGGGAAGCCTTGGGCGGCCGTCCTTTCGGCAACGGCACCGCACCCGCGTCCCACGCCTGAGACGACAAACGGCGGCCGTCCCCACCGGGGAGCGGCCGCCGTTTGTGTGTGCGTTCAGTGGAAAACGTGCTCCGGCGCCGGGAACTGGCGTCCGCGTACCTCGGCCGCGAACTCGTTCGCCGCGCCCGCGATCATGCCGCCGACATCGGCGTAACGCTTGACGAAGCGGGGCGCCTTGCCCTGGTTGAGCCCGGCCATGTCCTGCCACACCAGCACCTGCGCGTCGCAGTCCGGGCCTGCGCCGATGCCCACGGTCGGGATGGCCAGCTCGGAGGTGATCCGCTTGGCCACATCGGCAGGCACCATCTCCAGCACCACCGCGAACGCCCCGGCCTCCTGCAGCGCCATCGCGTCGGCGACCATCTCGTCCCCGGCGTCGCCGCGGCCCTGCACCCGGTAGCCGCCCAGGTTGTGCTCGCTCTGCGGGGTGAAACCGAGGTGGCCCATCACCGGCACGCCCGCGCTGGTGATCGCCTCCACGTGCGCGGCGAACCGGCGGCCGCCCTCCAGCTTCACCGCGTGCGCCTGGCCGTCCTTCATGAACCGGACCGCGGTGGTGAGCGCCTGTTCGGGGGAGACCTGGTAGGAGCCGAACGGCAGGTCGGCGACCACCAGTGCCTTCTTCACCGAGCGGGTGACCGCCCGGACCAGCGGCAGCATCTCCTCGACCGTGACCGGCAGCGAGGTCTGGTAGCCGTAGACGGTGTTCGCGGCCGAATCGCCGACCAGCAGCACCGGGATCCCGGCCTGGTCGAAGATCGCGGCGGTGAAGGTGTCGTACGCGGTGAGCATGGGCCACGGCTCGCCGCGTTCCTTTAGCTCACGCAGGTGGTGCACCCGGACCCGCTTGGTCGGGCCACCCGGCGCGGGGGCCGCTCCGGTGCCGTAGGGGGCCTGGCCTTCGCCATGGGACACAGCAGTCATCGTTGACCGTCCTCTCCTCGCCCCTCGAGGCCCGACCTCACGCGGGTCCCCGGGTTCGCTGGGAAAATGCAGTGCCAGCTCAGCGTGACACGTGGTGCACACCTCGGCACGCCGGTGGGAGCAGCTTCACACCCCCTTGACCCGGCGCACCGCCTCGGCCACTGTGTCCGGCCGGTCCAGCGGCATCATGTGCCCGCAGCGCTGGACCAGTTCATGCCCGCCACCGGGGACCAGCCGGGCCAGCCGGGCGTGTCCGGCCAGGATCCGCCGGGCCTGCCGGGGCCTGCCAAGGGCCCCGGCCGCGGTGAGCACCAGCCAGGGCAGTTCGGGCAGCGGGTGCCTGGCGCGCACCGCCTCCAGTTCGGCGACCAGGTCCGGGTAGGCGGCCAGCTCGTCCAGGATCGCGCCGATCACCTCCGGCCGCCGGTACACTGCCTCGATCCGGTCCAGCGGCGCCACCTCGCGGTGGGTGTGACTGCCGGTGCGCAGCACGGACCGGCGGCTGGCCGGACCGGACCAGCCGGCCAGCGCCCGGCCCAGCCGCCGCATCCCGGGCACCCGTCCGAGCGCGAGCAGCACCCGGGCGAAGACCGCCTCCCCGTCGAAGGGCCTGCCCACCCCCGGCGGCTCCGGGCTCGGGTCCAGCAGCACCGCCCCGGCCACCCGATCCGGGCGCAGCCGGGCGTAGCCCTCCACGTGCAGCCCGGCGATGGAGTGCCCGACCAGCACCGCCCGCGCCGCGCCCACCCCGTCGAGCACCGCGTCCAGCACGGCCACCTCGCGGGCCAGACTTGGTGGGGCCAATGCAGGTCCGCTGTCGCCGGTGCCGGGCCGGTCGAAACACACCACCCGCAGGTCAGCGGCCAGCAGAGCGACCACCGCGGGCCAGTCGAACCAGCCGCCGCCGAGTCCGGCGGAGAGCACGACCACCTCGGCGGCGGCGGGACCGTCCACCTCGACCCGCAGCAGCCCGGCGGGCGAGGAGATCAGCGAGGGCACCCCGCCAGCCTGCCGCATCGCCTGCGGACCGGGTGGATCGGCAGATCGAATACGGTGAGCACCGTGAGGCGGCACACTGCGGACGAAGCGGCGATCCGGACGGCCCTGCCGAGGTGGCAGAGCCGGGCGGCCGGGATCGTGGCCACCGTGGTGCAGCTGTCCGTGCTGTCCTGCCTGCTGCTGTTCACCGTGACCGACCTGCACGGCGATGTCGCCGAGGACGACTACAACGCGCCGGTGGTGCTCTTCGGCGAGGTCTTCAACGCCCTCGGCCTGCCGGTCGAGCCGAACATGGTGATCATCCTGGTGCTCGCGGTGCTCGGCGCCGCGCTGCGCAGGCGCAAACGGGCCGCGCTGTGGACGTTACTGCTGTTTCAGATGATCAACCTGACCATCTCGCTGAGCGCGTTGCTGCTGGCCTGGCTGTTCCCGGCGGCCATGGAGATGCAGCCGGAGCTGGTCGAGGAGATCCTGGACTACGCCTGGTGGCGGCCGCTGACCACGGTGGCCATCTCGCTGTTCCTGCTACTGCTCGTGCCCGCCTTCCCGGCCCGGCTGGCCATCGGGGCCTGGCGGCGGGCGATGGCCGTGCTCGGCTCCGGCATGGTCGTGGTGGTCTGGATCGGCTGGGGCCTGACCCACCTGTACCCGGACTCCGCCTTCGAGCCGACCGACCGGCTGCTGTGGGTGCTCAACCAGGTCACCGGCGAGATCCCGCCCGCCCGCCAGCTCGGCGTGGTGGACGGGCCCGGCTCGCTCAGCGTCACGCTCAGCCTGCTCAGCGCGGTGGTGCTGGGGTACGCGCTGGCGGTGTTCTTCCGCGGCGTGCGCACCCAGCGGCTGATGTCCCCGGCCGAGGAGCTGCGGCTGCGTGAGCTGCTGGCCGAGCACGGCGAACGCGACTCACTCGGCTACTTCGCCACCCGCCGGGACAAGAGCGTGCTGTTCGCGCCGAACGCGCAGGCCGCGGTCACCTACCGGGTGCTCGGCGGCACCAGCCTGGCCAGCGGTGATCCACTCGGCGATCCGGACTACTGGCCGCAGGCCATCCACGCCTGGCTGGCCGAGGCCCGCCGTTACGGCTGGGTGCCAGGGGTGCTGGGCGCCTCCGAGCACGGCGCGCACGCCTACGCCGCGGCCGGGCTGAAGGTGCTGGAGATCGGCGACGAGGCGATCCTGGAGGTCCGCGACTTCAGTCTCACCGGCAGGCACCGCCGCGCGGTCCGGCAGGCGGTGAGCAGGCTGGAACGCGCCGGGTACACCGCGCGGATCCGCCGCCACGGCGAGATCCCACCGCACGAGCTGGGCAAACTGGTCGACCTGGCCCAGGAGTGGCGCGGCGAGGGCAGCGAACGCGGGTTCTCCATGGCGCTGGGCCGCCTGGACGACGCCAGCGACGGGCGCTGCGTGATGGTCGAGGCCTACGACGCCGGCGGCAAGCTGCGCGGCCTGCTCTCCTTCGTGCCCTGGGGCCGCACCGGCCTGTCCCTTGACCTGATGCGGCGGGACCGGCAGGCCGAGAACGGGCTCAACGAGTTCCTCGTCTCCGAACTGGCCGCGGCCAGCGGACGCCTTGGCGTGCAACGCATCTCGCTGAACTTCGCGATGTTCCGGGCGGTATTCGAGGAGGGCGCGCAACTGGGCGCCGGACCGGTGCTGCGGCTGTGGAAACGGGTGCTGAGCCTGTTCTCCCGGGTCTTCCAGCTGGAATCGCTCTACCGGGCCAACGCCAAGTACGGCCCGCGCTGGGAACCGCGGTACCTGTGCTTCCCCGGCTCCCGGAAACTGCCCAGGGTCAGCATCGTGGCCGGGGTCGCCGAGGGTTTCCTGCCAGCCACCCGCACCCTGCGCCGCAACTCCGCCCGCGACCTGCGCACCGGCGAGGTGGCCGCGGAGTTCGTCCGCCAGGTCGCCCAGATCGAGGAACGCGCCCGCACCGTGCGCGCCCCGGCCGCGCGGCTGCCCGAGCAGGTCCGGGTGCGCCGCCGCAAGCTGGACCGGTTGCGGGAACTGGGCATCGACCCATACCCGGTGAACTTCGACCGCGAACTCACCCTCGGCGAGATCCGGGCCGCGCACGACGGACTGGCCCCGGACAGCCACACCGGCGTGCAAGTGCGCATCGCCGGACGGGTGGTGGCCAAACGCGAACTGGGCCAGCTCTGCTTCGCGGTGCTGCGCGATCTCACCGGCGAACTCCAGGTGATGCTCGCGGTGGACGCGCTGGGCAAGGCGCTGCTGGACGACTGGAAACTGGCCGTGGACATCGGCGATCAGGTCGGCGTGATCGGCCAGGTGGTCACCACCCGCCGCGGCGAGCTGTCCGTGCTGGCCACCGAGTGGGAGATGACCGCCAAGTGCCTGCACCCGTTGCCGGATCGGCGTAAGGGCCTGTCCGACCCGGAGGCCAAGGTCCGGCAGCGCTACCTGGATCTGGCGGTCAACCCGGACGCCGGGCAGATGCTGCGGTTGCGCAGCACGGTGATCCGCTCGGTCCGCGACTTCCTGCACGACCGGGACTACCTGGAAGTCGAGACCCCGATGCTGCAGGCGGTGCACGGCGGGGCCAACGCGCGCCCGTTCGTCACCCACATCAACGCCTACGACATGCGGATGTACCTGCGGATCGCGCCCGAGCTGTACCTCAAACGGCTGTGCGTGGCCGGGGTGGACCGGGTCTTCGAGCTGAACCGCAACTTCCGCAACGAGGGCGCGGACGGCACGCACAACCCCGAGTTCACCATGCTGGAGGCGTACCAGGCCTACGCCGACTACGACACCATGCTGCGACTGACCAGGGAACTGGTGCAGCGCGCGGCCACCGCCGCCTACGGTGCGCCGATCGCCCGGCACCGCGACCGCGCGGGCAAGATCGTCGAGCACGACCTCTCCGGGGAGTGGCCGGTGATCGGCTGTTACCAGGCGATCTCCACCGCGCTCGGCGAGGAGATCACCCCGGACAGCGGCCGGGCCGAACTGCGCGCGCACAACCAGCGCGCCGGGCTCACCGTGGCCGATGACGCCGGGCACGCCCAGCTGATCCAGCACCTCTACGACCACCTGGTGGAGGCCCGCACCGGCGCCCCGGTGTTCTACCGCGACTTCCCGGCCGAGGGCTCGCCGCTGACCCGCAGGCACCGGGTGGACCCGCGGCTGGCCGAACGCTGGGACCTGGTCGCCTTCGGCAGCGAGATCGGCACCGCCTACTCCGAGCTGACCGATCCGGTCGAGCAACGCGACCGCCTGGAGGCCCAGTCGCTGCGCGCGGCCAGCGGCGATGTCGAGGCGATGGAGCTGGACGAGGACTTCCTGCGCGCGCTGGAGTACGGCATGCCGCCCACCGGCGGCCTGGGCATCGGCGTGGACCGGCTGCTGATGATGCTCTCGGGCGCGTCCATCCGGCAGACCGTGCTGTTCCCGTTCGCCCGCCCACTGGGGCGCAGACGGTAATCGGACCGCAACTGGCGAGTGTGCGCCGTTTCGCAGCCGGGAACGGCGTTCCGGAGCAGGATCTACCCCATGGTTGTCTCCACCCGGCTGCCGACCACCATCCTGGGCGGCGGCTATCTCATGGTGGGTGTGCTCGGGCTGAACGCGCCGGGCAACACCCTGCTCGGTGTGTTCACCGCCGATCTCGCGCACAGCTGGCTACATCTGGCGCTGGGCGCGATCCTGCTGGTCGGCGGCACCGCGGGCGGTCGCTGCGGCACCGGCGCGCAGCTGCTGTCCGGGGCGCTGGCCGGGGTCGCGGGCACCCTGGGACTGGCGCTGACCGGCAGCGGACCGTTCCTGGCCACCACCGCGGACAACATCCTGCACCTGAGCACCGCGATGCTGTTGCTGGTGCTCGGCCTGTCCACCGCGGTCCGCACACCACCGGCCAGGCCGGGCCGGTACGGGCCGCTGTCGGTGGCCAGCTATTGCGGGCGCTGAACCCCTGGCCCAGCTCCGCGAGCTGGGCCAGGTCCCGCGTCAGCTGTGGTGCTCGCGCCAGAGATTGGTGATCGGCAGCCGCCGGTCCCGCCCGAACGCCTTGAAGGTGATCTTGGTGCCCGGCGGGTACTGGCGGCGCTTGTACTCGGCCCGGTCCACCAGTTGCAGCACCCGCTCCACCAGGGCCTGGTCGAAGCCTGCCGCGAGCAGCTCGGTGAAGCCCTTGTCGCCCTCGACGTACTCGTCCAGCACCGCGTCCAGCAGCGGGTAGTCCGGCAGGCTGTCGGAGTCCTTCTGGTCGGGCCGCAGCTCGGCCGAGGGCGGCTTGGAGATCGAGTTCTCCGGGATCGGCGGCACCTCGCCGCGCTTGTCCGCCTCGGCGTTGCGCCAGCGGGCCAGCCGCCAGACCAGCGTCTTGGGCACGTCCTTGATCGGGGCGAACCCGCCGACCGCGTCGCCGTAGATGGTGGAGTAGCCCACCGCCAGCTCGGTCTTGTTGCCGGTGGCCAGCACCAGGTGCCCGTGCTGGTTGGACAGCCCCATCAGCGTCACGCCGCGGGCGCGGGCCTGCACGTTCTCCTCGGCCAGCCCGGTCAGCCCGAGCTGCTCCACGAAGACCTTGACCACCTCGCCGATCGCCCTGGTCTCGTAGTGCGTGCCCAGCCGCCGGGCCAGCTCGGCCGCGTCGGACTTGGAGTGCTCGGAGGAATAGTCGCTCGGCATGGACACGCCGTGCACCGCGTCCGCGCCGAGCGCGTCCGCGGCCAGCGCGGCCACCACCGCGGAGTCGATGCCGCCGGAGAAGCCGAACACCACCGAGCGGAACTTGTTCTTGGTGACGTAGTCGCGCAGCCCGGTGACCAGCGCGTGCCACACCTCGGCCTCTTCGCTGAGTGGTTCGGCCACCGGGGGAGCGGGCTGGGCCTCATACGCGGGCAGCGGGTGCTCGCTGAGCACGGTCCGGCTGACCTCGAACCCGCCGATGTCGCCGGTCCCGGTGTGCCCGCCCGAGGTCAGGTCCAGGTCGAGCACGGTGAGGTGCTCGACGAACTGCGGCGCCCTGGTGAGGATCTCGCCCTCGGCGCTGACCACCAGCGAATCGCCGTCGAAGACCAGCTCGTCCTGGCCGCCGACCAGGTTCACATAGGCCATCGGCGCCCCGGCCTCCGCGGCCCGCCGGGCCACCAGCGGCCCGCGCGCGTCGTCCTTGTTCCGCTCATACGGCGAGCCGTTGACGCAGACCACCAGGTCCACCCCGGCCTGCCCGTAGGCGGCCACCGGCCCGCCGTCCTGCCAGATGTCCTCGCAGATGACCACGCCGACGTCCACCCCGTGCAGGCGCACGATCGGCAGCGCCTGGCCGGGCACGAAGTACCGGAACTCGTCGAAGACGCCGTAGTTGGGCAGGTGGTGCTTGGCGCACCGGGCGACGACCCTGCCGTCCTGGATCAGCGTGGCCGCGTTGCGCGGGCCCGCCTCGTCCCGGTCCAGGTAGCCGACCACCACGAGCGCGTCGCCGCAGCCCGCCGCGGCCAGTCGCTCGGCCAGCTCGTCCACGGCCGCCCGGGAGGCGGCGGCGAAGGACTCGCGCAGGGCCAGGTCCTCCACGGGGTAGCCGGTGAGCACCATCTCGGGGAAGGCCACCAGGTGGGCGCCGGCCTGCACGGCCTTGCTCGTCCACTCCACGACCATCTTCGCGTTTCCGACCAGGTCGCCGACGCAGGCGTTGACCTGTGCCAGGGCGATGCGCAACTGCGTCATCTGACTATCTTCTCCCAACGACTCCAGCGATGTACCGAGGCAGGACAGTTTTCGCCTGGCAGTATCGAACAGGTGAACCGGCTCCTGATACCCGCCCTGGCCGTGCTGCTGCTCACCACTGCCTGCGTGAACCCCATCGCAGGTGGCCCAGCCGAAGCCGTCCAGGTGGAGCAACGCGGACCGGCGGGTGCCGTGCCGCCAGGTCTGGAGAACTTCTACGGCCAGCGCCTCGGCTGGGGCCGCTGCGAGAGTTACGTGCGCGGTGAGGACCAGGCGCTGGCCTTCGCCCGGCGGGACGCCCAGTGCGCGCGGCTGACCGTCCCGCTGGACTACGCCAGGCCGGACGGGCCGACCATCAGCCTCGGCCTGCTGCGCCGTCCGGCCACCGAACCGGCCAGCCGGATCGGCGCGCTGGTGCTCAACCCCGGCGGCCCCGGCGGTTCCGGGATGAGCGCCGCCGCCCAGCTCGGCGCCAGCGCCACCGCGCCAGGACAGCGGCTGGAGATCACCCGCCGGTTCGACCTGGTCGGCTTCGACCCGCGCGGGGTCGGCGCCAGCGAACCCCAGGTGCGCTGCCGCACCGACGCCGAACGCGACGCCGAACGCCTGGACCTCGACCTGGACAGCTCGCCAGCCGGGATCACCCAGACCGAGGCCGAGGAGAAGGAACTGGCCACCCGGTGTCAGCAGCGGGTCGGCGAGGCGCTGCTGGCCACCGTGGGCACCAGGGACGTGGTCAAGGACGTCGACGTGCTGCGCTCGGCGCTGGGTGAGCCCAAGCTCAACTACCTCGGCTACTCCTACGGCACCCGGATCGGCACCGCCTACGCCGAGGCGTTCCCCGGCAACGTGCGGGCGATGATCCTGGACGGCGCGCTCGACCCGGACCAGGACCCGGCCGCTGAACTCCTGGCCCAGGGCGCGGGCTTCCAGAAGGCCTTCGACACCTTCGCCAAGGACTGCCTCAAGCAGCAGGCCTGCCCGCTCGGGCGCACCGCCGATGGCGCGGTCCCCGCGTTCCGGGCCCTGATGAAACCGCTGACCAGCACCCCGGCCGAGGCCACCGGCGGCCGCAAGCTGTCCTACTCCGACGCCACCACCGCGGTGATCCAGGCGATGTACAGCCAGCAGCTGTGGGAGCCGCTGCGCACAGGGCTGACCGAGCTGAAACAGGGCAGGGGCGAGACCCTGATGCGACTGGCCGACACCTACTACGGCCGCGGCGAGGACGGGAAGTACAGCAACCTCAACGACGTGTTCACCGCGATCCGCTGCGTGGACGACCCGCGCACCACCGACCCGGACCAGCGCCGCGAGCTGGACCGCCGCTACCGCGCCGCCGCGCCCTTCCTCGACGACGGCAACCCGCCCAGCCCGGCCAGGGACGCCTGCGCGTTCTGGCCGGTCCCGGTGACCAGCCGGCCGCACCTGCCCCAGGTCGACGGCCTGCCCAAGGTCCTGGTCATCTCCACCACCGGCGACCCGGCAACGCCCTACCAGGCCGGGGTCGAACTGGCCCAGGCGCTCGGCGGCGCGCTGCTGAGTTTCGTCGGCACCCAGCACACCGTCTTCGCCCAGGGCAACCAGTGCGTGGACACCGCGGGCACCGCCTACCTGACCGAACTGGCCCTGCCCGCCCCGGACACCCGCTGCATCGGCTGAACTTGGGCAGCCCCGGCGGGCGGCCGCCGGGGCCACCGGGCAGAGTGACGCCGTGACCCTGAAAGCCACCGGCCTGCTCGCCGCGCTCCTGCTGCTGGCCGCGTGCACGCCGAGTGCCCCCGAACCACCCAGGACGGATCCGGCGCTGGACAAGCTGTACGCCCAGAAACTGAGCTGGGGACCGTGCCCGCCGCTGGCCGCCTCCAGCCAGCAGCAGGAGGCCTTCGCCGGTCAGGGCCTGGAGTGCGCCAAGCTCACCGTGCCGCTGGACCACGCCAAACCGGGGGAGAAGACGATCTCCCTTGGCGTGCTCCGGGTGGCCGCCACCGAGCAGGCGGGCCGGATCGGCTCGCTGGTGTTCAACCCGGGTGGACCCGGCCAGTCCGGCATGAGCCACCTCGCCGTCGAGGGCCCCAAGATGGTCGAGCTGCGCAAGCGCTTCGACCTGATCGGCTTCGACCCGCGCGGGGTCGGCGCCTCCGAACCCAAGGTCCGCTGCCTGGACGCGGCCGAACGTGACGCCCAGCGCCTGATCCACATCGACCCGGCCGCGCCGGACGCGGTGGCCCGGACCGAGGCCGAGGCCAAGCAGGTCGCGGACAAGTGCGCCGAACGCACCGGCAAGGACGTGCTCGCCGTGCTCGGCACCCGCGAGGTCGCCAAGGACCTGGACCTGCTGCGCGCCGCCCTCGGTGACGCCAAGCTCAGCTACGTCGGCTACTCCTACGGCACCCGGATCGGCACCGCCTACGCGGAGAACCACCCGGACAAGGTCCGCGCGATGGTCCTGGACGGCGCGGTCGACCCGAACCAGGACCTCTCCGCCGCCCAGCTCGCCCAGGAGGAGGGCTTCGCCAAGGCATTCGCCGCCTTCGCCAAGGACTGCGCCAAGCAGGCCGCCTGCGCGCTGGGCCGCAAACCGGAGCTGGCCGAGGACAACCTGGACAAGCTCACCGACCCGTTGAAGAAGACCCCGCTCAAGGTCGGCGCCCGCAAGCTCTCGGCCAACGACGTCGGCATCGCGCTGACCGCCGCGCTCTACACCCAGGAGCAGTGGCCCACCCTCAACCTGGCCCTGCTCGCCCTGCAGGCCGGTCAGGGCGAACTCGTGCTGGCCTTCGCCGATGCCTACCTGGGCCGCGCCGAGGACGGCAGCTACGCCGGGGACACCGACCTGCTCACCGCGGTGAACTGCGTGGACACCCCGCCGGTCACCGACCGCGCCCAGGTCGAGGCGAACACCCGCAAGATCGCGGACAAACTGCGCGAGATCCGCGGCGGCAAACCCGACCCGGAACCGCCGGTGGCCGCGCTGGACGTGTGCGCGCACTGGCCGGTCCCGCCCACCGGCAAGCCCCACCAGCCCAAGGCCGACGGCCTGCCGCGCACCGTGGTCATCTCCACCACCGGCGACCCGGCCACCCCGCACCAGGCGGGCATCGAGCTGGCCAAGGCGCTCAACGCGCACCTGGTGACGGTGGAGGCCACCCAGCACGGCGCGTTCCTGCTGCGCGGGAACAAGTGCGTGGACGACCCGGTCACCAGGTACCTGCTCGACTCGACCCCGCCCGCGGACAACATCCGCTGTCCAGGTTGAGCGGCACGCCACAACATCGACCCAAGTCCCACAGCCGAGCATTTAGGGTTACGCCATGGATCGCCAGCAGGAATTCGTGCTGCGCACGCTGGAGGAACGCGACATCCGGTTCGTCCGGCTGTGGTTCACCGACGTGCTCGGCTTCCTCAAGTCGGTAGCCGTCGCCCCGGCCGAGTTGGAGGGCGCCTTCGCCGAAGGCATCGGCTTCGACGGCTCGGCGATCGAGGGCTTCGCCAGGGTCTATGAGTCCGACATGGTCGCCAAACCCGACCCGGCCACCTTCCAGGTGCTGCCCTGGGAGACCGCGGACGGCCAGCTCTACTCCGCGCGCATGTTCTGCGACATCACCATGCCCGACGGTTCGCCCTGCTGGTCGGACCCCCGGCACGTGCTGCGCCGCACCCTGTCCAAGGCCAGCGAGGCCGGGTTCACCTGCTACGTGCACCCCGAGATCGAGTTCTTCCTGCTCAGCAAGCTCACCAACGACGGCACCGAACCCGAGCCCGCGGACAACGGCGGCTACTTCGACCAGGCCAGCCACGACACCGCCCCGCACTTCCGCAGGCACGCCATCGAGGCCCTGGAGGCCATGGGCATCTCGGTGGAGTTCAGCCACCACGAGGGCGCGCCCGGCCAGCAGGAGATCGACCTGCGCTACGCCGACGCGCTGACCATGGCCGACAACGTGATGACCTTCCGGTACGTGGTGAAGGAGGTGGCGATCAAGGACGGCGTGCGCGCCTCCTTCATGCCCAAACCCTTCTCCGACCAGCCCGGTTCGGGCATGCACACCCACGTCAGCCTGTTCGAGGGCGACCGCAACGCCTTCTACGACAGCGAGGACCCCTACGAACTGTCCGGCACCGGCAAGGCGTTCGTGGCCGGCCTGCTCAAGCACGCCCGCGAGATCAGCGCGGTCACCAACCAGTGGGTCAACTCCTACAAGCGGCTCATCGTCGGCGGCGAGGCCCCGACCGCGGTCTGCTGGGGCCACGCCAACCGGTCCGCGCTGGTCCGGGTGCCGATGTACTCCCCTGGCAAGGCATCCTCGCGCCGGGTGGAGATCCGCAGCATCGACTCGGCCTGCAACCCGTACCTGGCCTACGCGGTGGTCCTGGCGGCCGGGCTCAAGGGCGTGCGCGAGGGCTACGAACTCGCGCCGCCCACCGAGGACGATGTGTGGTCGCTCACCGAGTCCGAGCGCCGCGCCGCGGGCTATGACAGCCTGCCGCAGAACCTCACCGAGGCGCTGACCGCGATGGAGAACTCCGAACTGCTCGCGGAAACCCTGGGCGAGGGCGTCTTCGACTACTTCCTGCGCAACAAGCGCGCGGAGTGGGACGCCTACCGCCGCCAGGTCACCCCGTATGAGCTGCGCACTTATCTGCCAATGCTCTGACCCTCTTGACCGCTGGACCATCCGGAGGATGAGGTGGAGGCATGCGCCGCCTCCGGATGGTCACCACCCTCGCGGGTGAGCTGGACGCGGCCACCATCCCCAGCCTCCAGTCCCGGATGGCCACCGGGGAGTTCACCCCGACCGAGCTGACCACCGCCTACCTGCACCGGATCCACACCCTGGACCCGCTGCTGCGCGCGGTCATCCGTACCGAACCCGCCGCCCTGACCGCGGCGCACGCCAGCGACGAACGCCACCGCACCGGTCACCGGCTCGGCCCGCTGGATGGCATCCCGGTGCTGCTCAAGGACAACATCGGCGCCGGTGTCACCACCGCGGGCTCTCGCGCGCTGCGCTGCCACCAGCCGGCCGACGCCGTGCTGGTCCGCGCGCTCAAGGCCGCCGGCGCGATCATCCTGGGCAAGACCAACCTGTCCGAGTGGGCCAACTTCCGCTCTACGGGCTCCACCTCCGGCTGGTCCGCGCTGGGCGGGCAGACCGCGAATCCCCATGTGCTGGACCACAACCCGGCCGGTTCCTCCTCCGGCTCCGCGGTCGCGGTCGCCGCCTCGCTAGCCCAGGTCGCCGTCGGCACCGAGACCGACGGCTCGATCGTCTGCCCCGCGGGCGCCACCGGCGTGGTCGGCCTCAAACCCACCCTCGGCCTGATCAGCCGCACCGGTGTGATCCCGATCTCGGCCGAGCAGGACACCGCGGGCCCGCTGGCCCGGCATGTGATCGACGTCGCCCTCACCCTGGCCGTGCTGCGCGGCCGCGACCCCGCCGACCCGGCCACCCACGCCATCCCACCCGGGTCCGCCGCACCCGTCGCACTGGCCGGCCTCCGCCTCGGCCTGTGGCGGCGGGCCGGTGTGGACCTGGCCGCCGACCAGGTGATCTCGGCCGCCGTGGAGGTCCTGCGCGGCGCGGGCGCCACCGTGCTCGAGGTCGACCTGCCGTACCAGCGGGAGATCACCGACGGCGAGTTCCCCTGCCTGCTCACCGAATTCCGGCACGACCTGGAGCGCTACCTGGCCGCCTGCCCGCCGTTCCCCTGCGGCCCGCGCACCCTCGCCGACCTGGTCGAGTTCAACCGCGCGGACCCGATCGAGTTACACCGGTTCGGCCAGGAACTCTTCGAGAAGGCCCTGACCGCACCGGCCCGCACCGACCCCGGCTACCTGGCCCAGCGCGCCCGGATCACCCGGCTGGCCCGCGCCGCCATCGACGAAACCCTTGCCGCCCAACAACTCGACGCGCTCATCGCACCCAGCAACGCCCCGGCCTGGCGCACCGACTATCCGGCAGGCGATGACTACCGGCTCAGCTCCTCCACCCCGGCCGCGGTCGCGGGTTACCCGAACGTGTCAGTTCCGGCAGGATTCGCCGGCCCCCTCCCGGTCGGCCTGTCCATCTTCGCCGGCCGCTGGCAGGACGCCGGGGTGCTCGCCATCGCCACGGCTTTCGAGCAGGTCAACCCGGTCCGCCGAGCCCCGCTACTCCTGCCGCGGCTCGCCGTCAACGATCTTGGGGCCGCCCGTTGAGTGATCAACAGGATGTTTTCGCGGACTCGGGGAACGACCCGGCGGCGGCTAGGTTGGCCGATGTGACCGAAACCTTCGTCACCGCCCAGCCGTTGGCCGTGCCGCGTGTCGAGCTGCCCGACCCGCCGCAACCGGCGGTCACGCCCGACCCCGCGGCCGCACCCCCGGTGGTCCTGCGGGCCTGCACGGTGGCCACCAGGGCCCAGCTGCCCGCGGTGCGCGTGCTCACCACCTCCTTCCTCGGCAACCACCAGGACGGCCAGTTCATCGCGCTGGTGGTGGACGCCGATCCGGACGCGGCCGGGCCAGGGGTGCTGACCCCGGCCGACATCGGCGTGTCCACCGAGGAACTGCACCGCCTGGCCACCGCGTGCACCGCGCGCGAGCTGTGCGCGGTGCTGCAACCCCGGCTGCTCACCCACCTCATCGGCGAGGGCGGCCCGGTGCTCTACCTGGACCCGAGCGTGGTCGTGCTCGACTCGGTCGCCGAAGCGGTGCTGTCCGCCGCCGCCAGGGTGCCGGTCGTGCTGGTCCCGCGGGTGCTGCGGCCGCTGCCCAGGGACGGCCGCCGCCCCGGCCCGGCCGAACTGCTCGCCGCGGGCACCTTCGACCCCGGCTTCCTCGCGGTCACCCCCGGCGCGGAGGAGTTCCTGGACACCTGGGCCGAACAGGTCCGCGAGGCTCCCGACGCCGCGGGCGCCTTCCTCGACGGCGCGCCCGCCCTGGTCGACCACCACGTGCTGCGCGACCCCGGTATCGGCGTGTCCGCCTGGAACGCAGGCCAGCGTGCGGTCCGCCGCGACGAGGCGGGCACCCTGCTGGTGGACCAGACCCCGCTGCGCACCGTGCACTTCGCCGGGTTCGACCCGCAGCGCCCGTGGCTGCTCTCCGCCGAACTCGCCGACCGCCCGCGGATCCTGCTCTCCGAACATCCGCCGCTGGCCGAGCTGTGCGCCGGTTACCGCAACGACCTGGTCCGGGCCGGACACACCGCGCACCCGGTGGCCTACCGCTTCGGCGCGGTCGGCGACGGCATCCCGCTGCCCGCGCAGCTGCGCCGGGACTGGCAGGCCGCCCAGGGCGCGGACGCCGCGCCGCCGCCGGCCTTCGGTGTCACCGCAGCCGAATTCCTGCGCTGGGCCTGCGCGCCCGGCGACCCGATCCAGGCCGCCGCGGGCGGTTCCCGCTGGGCAGCGGCCCTGTGGCGGGAGGACCCCGCGCTCCGCGAGCGCTACCCGGACCCCTTCGACGGCGACGCCGCCGGCTTCCGCGAGTGGTGCGCGGGCGCCGGGGTCGCCACCGGCCGCCTGCACCCCGGCGCGGTGCCCCGTGCCGACGCCGGGCGCGGTCCGATCCTGATCGACCAGCTCGGCGTGAGCGTGGTCGGTTCCGGACCCGAGGCCGAGCTGCTGCGGGCCGCGGTGCGCGCCTCCGGCCTGCCCTCGGCCGACGAACCGAGCTACCCGGTGGTGCTGCGCTGCGCAGGCGCGCCCACCCCGCCTGCCGACCGGTACGTGATCAACGTGCTGCCCGAGCCCGGCGCGCGGCCCGGCCCGGCCAGTGAGCTGTGGGTCGCCTCCGACAGCAGCCGCAACGCGCTGCAACGCACCGGCTGGCCGCCGGTGCGCACCATGCCGCTGCCGGTGGTGGACCGCGGCGCGGTGGACGCGGACACCCGCACCATCGCCAGGGACCGGGTCGGCCTGGCCGACGGCGTGGTCTTCGCCGCCACCGTCGACCACTCCGCCGAACGCCAGGGCAACGCGCTCGGCCTGGTCGCGGCCTTCCTCGCCGCCTTCCCCGACCGGCACGACGTGCACCTGTTGCTGCTGGTCAACGGCGCCCAGCAACATCCGGAAGCCGCCGAGCGACTCCGCCTGGCCACCGCGGCCGACCCGCGGATCATCCTGGTCGAGGAAAGCCACGGCGACACCCTGCTCGACGCCGCCGACTGCGTGGTCTCACTGCACCGCGCCGAGGGCGTGCCCGGCGACCGCACCGCGCTGGTGCTGGCCTCCGCCGCCACCCGCGGCCTGCCGGTGCTGGCCACCGAAGCGGGCGCCATCGCCGAACTGCTCGGCTCCGACGCCGCGATGCTGGTGCCCTGCCACCCCGGCGGCCGCGAACCCGACGCCCAGTCCGCGGTCCGGCTGCTGCGCGCGATCGCGGACAACCCGGAGACCGCGGCCAAACTCGGCGCGGCCAGCCGGGAGTACCTGCTGCGCACCCGCGGCGTGGCCATCGCGGGCGAACAGGTCCGGGAACGCGTGGAGCAGGCATTCCGTGCCTGGCGCACCCGCCGCGCCGCGGCCAGGCACGGCCACGGCGAGGACCCGCTGCGCCCACTCCAGTCCGCCAAGCACGCGTTGCTGCGCCGCGCCGATCCCGGCGTGGAAAGCCGGATGCCGATGGCCCCGCAGCTGCGCAAGGCCGTGTTGCGGGTGCTCAGCCACTACGACAACCACCTGCGCGAGGTGCTCAACGCGGTCGTCGACGGCGTCGAGCGCACCGCGAGCGAACTGGCCCGCCGCCAGCACGAGATCGAGTCCGGCGACCTGGGCGGCCAGGACCTGACCGCCGAGGTCGCCGAGCTGACCGACCGGCAGGCCCAGCTGGACGACCAGCTCGTTGGTGTGGACGACGGCGTGGTCCGGGCCAGGGCCGACCTGGCCGCCCAGGGCCGCCGCATGCGCACCATCGAGGAGGCGGTCACCAGCCAGTCCAGCACCAGGGACAAACAGGTGGCCGAGCTGGCCGACCGGATTGACCGGCTGACCATCGCGCTGGACCGCACCCTGGACCGGATCGACGACCTCGAGTCCCGGATGGCCGGCTCGCTGCGCGAACGGGACAGCAGGCTCGGTGCCGGCATCCGCGCCGCGGAGGAGGCCCGCAGCACCGCGGACTCGCTGCGCCGGGTGGTGCTGCGCGAACACCAGCGCACCACGGTCGAACCCGAGCACGCGCCGCAGTCCTCGGTGGTGCTGACCGAGGCCGGGCTGATGCGCCTGCCCAGCGAGGACGCGCTGATGCTGCCGCTGCTCTCCAGCAACGGGGTGTGGCAGCCCGAGGTGTGCGCCCTGATCGACTCGCTGCTGGAGCCGGACGGGGTGTTCGTCGACGTCGGCGCCTACATCGGCTACCACTCGATCCGGGTGCTGAGCAGGCTCGGCGCCAGCGGTGCGGTGGTCGCGGTCGAGCCCAGTGCCACCGCGCGGGAGCTGCTGCACCGCAACGCCGAGCTGAACCTGCCAGGCCCGATCGCGGACCGGCTGGCCGTGCTCGACGTGGCCGCCTGGGACACCGTGACCACGCTCGGCGTGCGGCCGGCGCTCTCCGGCGGGATCTCGGTCTACGAGGCCGAGGCGGACGCCGAGGTCGAACGCGTGCAGGCGGTCCGGCTGGACAAGGCGATCGAGGCGTTGCCCGAGATCAGCCAGCTCAGGTTGTCCGTGGTCATGGTGGACGCGGCTGGCTTCAGCCACCGTGCGCTGGGTGGTCTGGTCCGCCTGTTGCGCCGGGACCGGCCACACGTGGTGTGTTCGTTCGCGCCCCGGGCCATCACCGAACAGGGTGCCGATCCGATCGCGGTACTGCAGGAATTCCGCGTCTGGGGGTACGAGTTGGTCCCCGTTGGCTCCGATGAGTCACGAGAACCAGCTGAGATCGTCCAGTTGGCCGACGCCCGATCGGGTCTAGGCAGTGCGCTGCACCTCTGGTTGCGTCCCAAGGACCGCCGAAGCTGATCGCGGACCGGGGGTTTGATCGTCCGTCAAGCCCCTGGCCAGGCGATTTGACTTCTGCGCCAGCCCTGCGTAACTTTCTCTCTGCCAGCGCGGAACGGCCCCGGGAAATCGGGTGGCGGTCCGCTGGTAGGATCACGAACCAAGCTCCCGCCCACAGGGTGGTAGAGTGGGTGACCGAAAAGCTTCCAGGACAATCAAGCCCCGGAACAACTGTCGGCCTCTGCGGCTGGTGGTTGTGCGGTGTGCGTGTGTTCTTTGAGAACTCAACAGTGTGCCGATGTAAGCCAGTAGAGCTTATATATTTGAAACCTCGTTTGAGGTTCCTTTGAGATCACATTGATAAAGGATTGCGTCTAGCGATCCTGACAGTCTGTGGTCAGACACCATTCATTGATGGAGAGTTTGATCCTGGCTCAGGACGAACGCTGGCGGCGTGCTTAACACATGCAAGTCGAGCGGTAAGGCCCTTCGGGGTACACGAGCGGCGAACGGGTGAGTAACACGTGGGTAATCTGCCCTGCACTCTGGGATAAGCCTGGGAAACTGGGTCTAATACCGGATATGACAACCTTGGGCATCCAGGGTTGTGGAAAGTTCCGGCGGTGCAGGATGGGCCCGCGGCCTATCAGCTTGTTGGTGGGGTAATGGCCTACCAAGGCGACGACGGGTAGCCGGCCTGAGAGGGCGACC